>JAGDAU010000195.1 GCA_017959365.1 Prevotella sp. | reverse complement strand
CGCAAAAGATTGTCTTGCGGGACGACAATGTCATACAAGCCACTATATTCACTCAATACAAGCTCTTGTTCCTGAGACAGCATAACCTTTACGTTTTATGCCATAAAGGTACAAAAAAATCTGCACATAGCCAAATTATTTCATGACTATGTGCAGCCTTTAATTGTTAAAAAGAGTCTATAGGGACTTTTTCAGTGCCCTCCCATTCAGAGACCTTTTTTATTGTCGTATTTGCTTTAATTACTTAACAGCAACTTTCTTACCGTCGATGATGTAGATGTTACCAGGAACAGTCTCCTTCACCTTCACACCCTGCAGTGTGTAGATACCCTTCTTAGCAGCGGGAACCTCGTCAGTTGTGATAGTTGTGATACCAGTAGCGCTACCGATAACCTTACCGTTCTCAACCTTAAATTTTACATCGAAGTCATCTGTGTCATACTGCTTTGTTGTAGCAGCGTCAGTCCATGTCATAGCAGCCTTCTTCACGTTGATGGTGTACTCACCGTCAGCAAGACCTTCCATGCTGAAATTAGCTGTTGCTACAGTTCCGTCTTTCTTAAACTGCTTGGAGGCTTTTGTTGCGCCACTACTTGCAACTGACATAATAAATCTGTCTGTCTCAACTTCGTGGAAACCAGCCATGGCTGCGTGACCAGATTTGCAGACATCACCATTAAGAGTAACATCGGGTACTGGGTCACCATCTTCATTTACTGTCTCAAGGAGAGTTACCTTGTCTCTGAAACCATCAAAATAAATACTTGTCTCAAAAGACGCCATATCCATCTCTGTCTTGTTGATGAAACCGAAGTCAATAGGAACTTTTGCCAGATCGTCACTGCTCTGAACAGCTACGGTTACTTTTACGTTCTCGTCAGTCTGAGTTTTCTTAACAGTCTGAGCAGAAGCGCCCATAGCAAAAACTGCTAAAAGTGCTAAAGTAAAAATTTTCTTCATAATTTTACTGTTTTTAAAGTTATTATATTAATGTATGTTATTTTTTATGTCTTACTTTATGTTTCTCAATCAGTGTCTCAATGACATTCAATCACTTATGGAGTGCGTTTTTTATAATACTTTCTTGTCCTTTTGTAATACTATTACTTCTTGTCCATGTCCATTAAAACACGTTGTTCAAATAGACATTGCAAATGTAGTAATTATTCCTCAAAGAAACCAATATTGTTACCAAAATTATAGAAAAATTATCATATTTTCACATCTGTTTACAATTAGGCGGGCGGATTTAATAAATAAGTCTCTTCCGAATTGTGTCCGCTATTCTTATGGCAACAAAAAAACCGCCTTCAAAAGACGGTTTCCGTGATTTTTGGTCGGGATTACTGGACTCGAACCAGCGACCTCGCGCCCCCCAGACGTGTGCGCTACCAACTGCGCTAAATCCCGATCCTTTTGCATTAAGCGGCTGCAAAGTTACGATGTTTTTTTTATTCAACCAAGTTTTTTGTTGTTTTTTTTGATTTTTTGTTCAATAAAGCAATAACAACCCCATAACGGCAGCCACAGCAATCATTTTTATTGGGTTTACTTTGAATTTCCATGTTGCGATGAATGTGATGACGAAGAGCAGGCAACTGACAACAAATTGCCAGATGTCGGTAGTAGGGTTGCCGAAGTTCTCCTCGTTCATCAATAACAGGGCGGCAGCACCAAGCAGTCCCACAACGGCTGGTCTAAGCCCTTCGAATACAGCTTGTACGCTGCGTGTCTTCATATATTTCATGAAGAGCCGGCTAATGATGATCATCAGTATCAGTGATGGTGTCACAAGGGCGGTTGTGGCGACAACGCTGCCCAATATTGCCATCCCCTCGCTATATCCTGCGTTATGTACGGCGGTATATCCGCAATAAGTGGCAGAATTAATGCCGATGGGTCCCGGTGTCATCTGGCTCACTGCTACGATGTCTGTAAACTCCCCAGATGTGAGCCAATGGTGCCGTTGCACGGTCTCCGTCTGTATGAGCGACAGCATACCATAGCCCCCCCCGAATCCGAAGAGCCCTATCTGGAAAAATGTTATAAACAGTTGCAGGAACAGCATTGATATTTACTATTTACGATTTACGATTGATTGGTTTTGTTATTAAGAAATAAAACTATTTAACATAAAACACAAAACATAAAACACAAAACATAAAACACAAAACATAAAACACAAAACACAAAACACAAAACTTATTCCGTAGGCAGATGGAAGGAGTAGTTGTCGTCGAAGGCTTCCTTCACTTTGTTAATCTCTAAGAAGGTGGTGCTTGATGTTGAGCCGTCGCGTCCGAGCATGCCACTCAGGTAGGCAATGTTATCCTCAAGGTCTATATATCCCTTTTGTTTTAGCATACGGAGCGATGCCACATATAGCTGATGTGCCTTCTTAGGATTTTTCTGATAAAGTGGTATGATGCCATAGCTCAGATTGAGCCATCTCTGGAGTTTCTCGTTGTAGCAGATGGCGAGGATTGGTGTCGGTCCCCTGAATGCAGCGAGGTGGCGTGCTGTCTGTCCTGACGCGCTATCAGTGATGATACCTTTCACTCCGAGTCTCTCTGTGGCTTGTATGGCTGCGTGTGCGAGGAATTCCCTTTGGTCGCTGTCGTTTATCACGGTGTTGACAGTTGACAGCATCTTAAACTTGTCTTTTTCCGCCTGCTCTGCAATCATAGACATTGTCTGAACCGCTTCCACGGGATATTTGCCTGTTGCTGTCTCCCCGCTAAGCATCAGAGCATCGGTATTAGAGTAAATGGCATTTGCGATGTCTGTAACCTCAGCCCTTGTCGGTCTTGGGTTGTTGATCATGCTGTGCAGCATCTGTGTGGCTACGATGACGGGTTTCCTTGCTTTCACGCATTTGTTTATCAGTTGGCGTTGTATTCCCGGTATTTCCTCTAAGGGTACCTCTATGCCGAGGTCTCCTCTGGCAATCATTATACCGTAAGAGGCTTCCACAATCTCGTCAATATTGTCCACGCCCTCCTGGTTCTCTATTTTGGATATAATTTTTATGTCGCTGTTGTGTTCATCGAGGATTTTCTGCACAGCCATCACATCTTCTTTAGTTCTGACAAAAGAGTGTGCGATGAAGTCTATATCCAGCTCAATAGCCAAGAGAATGTTTCTGCGGTCTTTCTCTGTAATTGCAGGCAGGTCAATGTGTTCTCCCGGAACATTGACACTCTTATGTGAGCCTAAGGCACCGTCGTTTTTTACCTGCGCTATGACCATTGGTCCGTTAATGCCAATCACCTCCATATCAAGCGCCCCGTCATCAAAGAGCACATGGTCTCCGATTTTCACATCGTTGGCGAAGTCAGGGTAGCTCACATTGATGATATCATGAATCGTTGTTACGTCCGGTCTTCCGAATATTTTTATCACCTCTCCCGCTTTATAATCGATAGGGGCGTCACATCCTGTTGTTCGCACCTCCGGTCCTTTAGTGTCTATGAGAATACCGATGTGTGGTGATACAGCTCTCACGTTGTTGACAATCTCCCTTATCCCTTCCTCTGTGGCGTGTGCGGTATTCATCCTTACCACGTTCATCCCGGCAAAGAAGAGCTGCCTGATGAAGTCCTGGCTGCATCTGCGGTCACTGATGGAGCATACTATTTTTGTCTGTTTCATAATGCCTGTATTTATTTGGTTGCGAAGTTACTGAAAAAATGGTAATAAAGCAAAAAATAAACATGGAAAAATTTGCCGTCAGATGATTTTTCCTTATTTTTGCATAATATTTTTAGGGTTTCGCTTAAGATGTTAGAGACAATAATAGTTATCATAGCAGTCGCTACCGCCGTAATATATCTCTTATGGCGGTTATGGGAAAGCTATTGCTCAGCCCGTCGTGGTGACGCCTGTGCTGGCTGTGCCCTCCGTAAAGCCTGCCTGAAGAAAAAAGGTCAGGCGTAAGAGTGCATGCCTCCGAGGAAATAGTTTACCCCGAAGTATGTCATCAGGATGCTAAGGAAACAAACGACCATATAAGCGTGGTAGAATAAGGGTTTCTTGAAACTGCTCATGCATCCGTCGTGTAGCGCTGCGGCATATAACATGAATGTAATAAGCGCCCATGTCTCTTTCGGGTCTCAACTCCAGTATATGCCCCAACTGATATTAGCCCATATCGCTCCTGTGAAGATACCCAGTCCCAATGCTGTTATTGATGGATATAGAAAAAGCCTGCTTAGCAGTGTTAATCTGTCAACGAGCGTGTTGAGTACCGTTCGGTCTTTTATGCACATTTTGAGTATCATCACGGTGACTCCGCAAATGAATGTTATTGACAGCAGTGCGTATGCCATCATTATGACGCTCACATGGATACTCAACAGCGGACTGTTGAGTACTGGCATGATATTTCCTATCTTCGGGTCCATGAGTGATATGTGGCTCACGAGGAGAAAGAATCCCGACAGTATCATACTGAATGACATTATGATATGGAAATGGCGGTAGGTGATAATGCCAGTCAGTAGTATAAACCATGCCAAGACCAATGTGGTCTCATATCCGTTAGACATCGGTATATTTCCACTTATTATCCATCTTAATGAGAGATACACCGACAGTAGCAGAAATGATACCGTCATAAGTGAGAACAAAATCCTGTAGATTGTTTTTATTGATTTCTTTCCTCGTTTCGCATAGCCGATAATAAACACTCCGAGGCTCAGCAACCCCAAAGTGATGTTTGCCATAAAGAGTATTGTGGGTACAGGAACAGCGTTGTAAATTCTCTCTGCCCCAACTTGCGTCTTTGATGGTAGCGCCTCTCCACCGTTATTCTTCTGGTAATGATAAATGGCTGCCAGAGTCTTGTCAAAATGCTCCCAATCTCCGGTTTTTGCTGCGGCATACATTACATTGAAACTGTTTTTTATGAAGTTGACCTGAGTGGTGTCGTTGGAGAGGATAGAGTTGTCAGTAGGGCAGTACCATGTTGTCTTGCCGCTGTCCGTGATAGGGAACGCTGATAGTATTTTCCCGCTTCTTAGACTTACCAGTACCTGTATTTTCTCGTCTAACAAGTAGGCTTCCTTGCTTAGGTCATCCCTGTTTCCATTATAGTAATCTTCGATATACTGTCTTATTGCTCTATGACCCATCACGATGTCAGGTGTCTCGTATTTGTCTAAGTTCAGGGCTTCTCTCAATTTGCTGCTTTTTATCTTTATCACCGGTTGTCTGCTCCACTCATCGCTATAGAAAATAAAACCCAACATCACCTGCTCAGGCGTAAACTCCTTATAATGATTTTTTCCATACAGTTTTCTTGTTATGTCAATCGCCATAGACTCCATTTTGCATATCCTGCCGTTGTAGAGAACGTAGAGCCTTCCAAAATGGTCAGCCTGTTGTCGGGGCACGGTTGTCTGAGCTGTTATGTCGCAGCATAGAAGAACCAGTGTCACCATGACAACGGTTTTCTTAAACAGTGGCGAGCGCAGCAGTTTCCTGAAGGTGCCTTTGGGGTCAGCCAGCATACCAATGAGCGATATAAACAGTAAGGCATAGCCGGTATAAGTGACAGGTATGCCCCATCTGTCTATGTTCATACTCAGTGTAGTGCCTTTTCCATCTCTGTCGTATCCCATCTGATAGAGTCTTATCCCGTTCCTGTTGTAGATGCTGTTCATTGACACCACGGCGTCATGCTTTTCATTGGCTTCGATGATTGTGATGTGGCTCTCATAATCGGCGTGTGCATCGCTGCTCTCATGGTATATGATGTTAAATCTGTTCAGTCTCAGCGCAAAAGGCAGGTCATGTTCCTCTGTCGCACCATTGATAGATGTGACATACTTTGCTGTTGTCTCATTTTCCTTTATATGTATCTCCCCCTGTGTCGAGAACAGATGGGTGAGCAAAGCACCGAGCAATATTATCAGCATAGAGGCGTGTATAGTTATCAGCATCCATCGTTTCATTTTGCTACGTATAATGAAAGCAATGCTGAGGGCTGCCAAAACAGCCCACAGCAAAGTAAACCACCATGTTCCATAGATGAACTCTATGGCATAGTTATTGCCATGATATTTTCCCACCACTGTGGCTGCCGCCATGATAATAACCAATAGTAGGTAAATTATGATGGTGGTTTTTTTTATTATATTCATTATATTGAACGTAGGAATTTCACCACCGCGTCACGGTCTTGTTTTGTGAGGTTATAGAATTTCTCTGCCGACCAATATGCGTCACTGTCCTTACTGTATGCGTGCCACATGATAGCCTCTATCTCGTTTCGCGCGCGGCAGTCGTGCAATCTGTCTTCTGCACCTGTGTTAACCAGGCTTAGTCCGCGTCCCCATAGTGGTGTTGTCCTGCACCAACTGCCATGTATGCCGTTTTTCATATATAGACGGTGTTGCAGCATATCGGTGTATGGATAGATGGTCTGTTTGGGATATTTAGGCAGGCTGAGGCTGTTGCTCAACAGCATTCCCGGAGCCCAATAGTCATCAGAGCCAGTCTCCCACTTAGCTCTATGACAAGAAGCGCAACCTATCTCAAAGAAGACTTTCTTTCCCCTCTGTACAGTCGCATCATTCAGGTCTCTTGCTCTTGGCACTGCCAATCCCCTGTGCCATACCATATACTGCCAGAAGTCATTGTCACCCATCTCAGCGGCGAAATTGTGATACTCGTTGTTAAACTGGTTAGTCTTTGGGTCGAGCAACACTTCAACGGCTTTGGCAATCCCCTCATCAGTGCCGTCGGCATAATATGGTGATGACTTTCCTTGTGCCTTGATGGCTGCTATCACATCCTTGTTCTCCGACATCGCTTTAGCCCATGCTGTAGTGGTGTATAGGTATGGTCTGTCGCTTCTGCTAACATTAGGAATGTTCCACATTGCGTTAGCACCGGCACCGTCTTGCAGAGAAGCGCGTGTCATGGCGTATGTGAATCGTTTGATTTTCTTTGTTCCGTCAGCCAGCGTGTACCATGCCGTCGGTGCCCAGTCGTTGGCTGCGGCATCCCAGAAGTTTGGGTTCAGCACATCACTCACATTCTGTCCGCGTTCTAAGGCGGCAGCAGCCTGACTCTGATATTCTTTCTTCAGGTCTTCCTCTGTTATGGCATCAAGGAGCCCCGTGCCATACAGCCCAATAGTACTCTCCAACCTGCAGGCTATATTGGTTGGTTTGGGGTTGGTGTTGAAAGCGTCTATGTCGATGCTCAACTCCGGGTAAATCAATTCATATTTCTCACCGTCCGGGAACTGCAAAGGCAGTCCGCTTTCCATACTGGAGACTTTCTCCCAGCTGAGGTGTATGCCCGACTCCTCCACAGGTGGCAGGAATGGTGATACCGCACGTGTCTGTGGCATACCAGTCACCTCAGAGATGTAAGGTCCGTCATCGCTGTTAGCCCCGTCGTTGGGGTGGTATATCACGAGTAGATAGCCATTGCCTCGCTCGTCAGCATTGTACTTTTCCACTCTCTTGCCATGTCCATATCCTGGATGGCAGTGAATACAAGATGTCCTTACGTATGCCGGACCGAGACCTCCGAAAGACGCTGTGCTTTTAGGTGTGAAATCATGCTCAAAGAGCAATTCTCCTTTTTTGAAGGCGTTGTATAGGTCGGCATTCAGTATTGCCTGTGTCTCAATCTCATAGCTTGATGCTGTGACATTATTTGTCGTACCTAATGCTCCTCCTGGATACCACTCCTCCGGCAGGAAGCCTTCCACAGCCATTCCAATGTATTTGTAGTCATCCTCTTCTGTTGTGCTTATTGTGTTAAACACATCATCGTCATCACTACAGGACGTTAGTCCCGTAGTGATGACCAATCCTGCAAGGATCAGATATTTAAATGATTTTGGTATATTCATTATGTCTTAGTTTTTCAGTATCCATTCAGATGTCTCGTTCAGGTAGTCGTCCAGACTTGTGATAGCGTCCATGGCTGTTTTCACGTATGAAGCTCCAGGGTTGTTGACGAATGCTCCAGCCTTACCCTTATCAAGACAAGCCTGTAGTGCGTCAAGGGCTTTCCACAGACGATTGTCCAACTCATTGGCTCTTGAGGCATCGTATTTGTTCAGATAAGCCATCACAGACTCATTGTCGTACTTCTTGTCGGTGCCGGTGTTGCCATATAGGCTGTTACGTATGCTTCTGATATTGCCATAGAAGTCAGTAAAGGAGTTGTAACTGTAGGGTGACTCTATATAGTTGGGGTCATCTTCCACCTTAATAATATTACCATTTTCGTCCTCCTCTTCGTGATATGTTGTTGTTGAGCTTGTTGCCGCTCTGTAAGCCTGTCCCATTTTCTGGTCAGCCACCTCGGCGCAGATATTAGAGCAACCGGATACGAGTATTGTCTCCATGACGGCTTTCTTAGAGCGCTGTGTGCTATTGCTCTTGCCTGCGGCTAACAGGTCTTCACCGTAGTAAAGTCCGAGTTTTGTCTTTGTCTCAAAGCCACATGCTGTAACTCTTGCGATGTGCTCTGCAGATGCTTTTGTACCGAGCCATGCCACCTCAAGCTGATAACATTTGTCACGCAGGTCGCCAGCGATGGCAGCAGCAAAAATCACCTCCTCCTTGGCTGTCACGTCAAGTCCGCTGAAACCATCATAATCCTCAGTGGCATTGTTGTTGAAGAAAGATGTAGGTCTGTTTTCTCCGTTGCGGAAGAAGATGAACTCAATACCGTGGAATCCCAGGTTCTCCGGAGTGAGGTTTCCTTCTGTTCGTGCCCACTCTACGCCATTTACAGCATCTAACTTGGCAATTTTTGCGTCATCCTTGAGGTCTGCTGCCAGCGTTGGCACGTCAAGAGGCCATGTGTCAATATGCGGGTCTATCTCAAAGTCACTTGCTGCGCCATAGAGGAAAGCCTCACTCTCCTCCCAGTATAATCTGGCGTCTTTGTACGACTTGCATATAGCGGCTATGTCTGCATCAGTAACTGGTGTTCCAGCTTTCACCTTCACTTTCAACGCACTGATAAGGTTGTATAGGTTTGCTGTCTCGTTGGCAAGATTTTTGTATGTGGGATAAACCACATCATCCAGATATTCATCGGTGATTTCAGTTATAGCTTCATTTTGCTGTTCCACCTTTGTCTTTACATCTGTTACGTCATCATCATCACTGCCGCATGCGACAAATGATAGACTAATTGCCATTGCTGATGCGAACATCAGCGCAAATCTAAAATACTTTTTCATTTCTTTTTATAATATTATATTGTTAAGTGTTATTGTTCCTTACAGGAAGAAACCTTCGTATGCGATACCTATATTCAGGCTTGGCTCATTATTGTATCCGCTCTTGAGGAAACGATAGCTATAGTCTGCTTTAACAACAATGTTTTTTATTGGGTAATAGTTCAGTCCGAACGCCATGACGTTACGCTTGGTATATTCGTATGCCGCCTGGCTGTCTTCCCGTATATATGAGTTATAATATTCATATCTTCCGAAGACGTATAGTTTTTGGTTGTCATTACGCAGTGTCGGGAAACGCGAGAACACGTCATATCCGGCTTCCACGCCCGTTGTTACGGCTCCCTTGCCCACAGCAGTCTTGTTGTAGGGTGAGGTGCGTGGCATATTGACCTTTACATCACTGATGAGTGCCGCATCGCTAAGTGAACCATAGTCCACCTGTCCTCTCACAATCCAGTTGTATTTATTGAAGGTGAAGTCAAATGATCCGATAAATACGTCACCCTTCAACTTGTCGTATGTCTTACCGCTGCCTTCCATCTCATTTGGGTATGTATTGTGCATGGACCGGCCGTAATATCCGCTCAGTCCAAGGCGCAGACCGGAGATAGGGTAGTAGTCTCCCCTTAAGGCAAAGCCATATTTGTTGGCTGGTTTAAATTCGTATGATGAGCCGTTGGCGTCGTGTGCCCATTTGTCACGGCTGAACTGAAGTGCGTTTAGTCCAGCCAAGAACTGTGCCTCGTATCTGAACTTACCGCTCACTCCCCAGAAGCTCACCCCTGTATCATGCCATGTGGATGGCAATATGGTGTTTTCGCCCTCAGGACGATAGACGGTGAAGAAATTCAGCGGCTCATGATGAGCATTGTTAAGACCAACGGGTACCACGATGTGTCCTAAGCGTATGTTTGCCTCTTTGCAGAAACTCTTTTGCAGCCAGAATTGCTCCAGCTCTACCTCACCGCCTTTCTCTACCTCTGTCTCATATTCTCCGCCCTCGTCGGCCTCCACCTCAACAGCAGATCCTGTGCCGCCGTGCTCAAACTCAATCTCCGTGCCTAAACTCCATCCCTTGCCGAAGTCATATCCTAAGTAAATCACCATGTGAGGAATGTCAAATTTCCCATTGCTTGGGTCGTGTTTGTAGTTGGCAGGCTTGTTTCGGTACCTGAAGGGGTTGTCGCTGTAGAAATTCCTTGTGTATGCCACCTCTCCATATCCGCCTATGCTCAGTTTGTTGCCTTTGGCATGTTGCATCACGCTGTCGCCGGCATTGACTTGTGCGCATACTCCCATAGGGAACGCAACGTATGCCACAGCCATGATAAAAAATGTTTTTAATGTCATGATAATTGATGTTTCTTATTTTTTGGCTGCAAAGTTATTGTATGCTATGTAGCCGTGCAATACTTAAAAATTAGTAAAAAGTGTATTGTGGAAAAAATACCTATTAATAGGTATTGTGTGATTTTAGTTTTTTTTATTAACTTTGCAAGTTAAAATATAATTGTTATAAAAAGTAAGTAAAACTCTTACTACATATAAAATAATACAAAGGCAGATGAAGAATCACAAGATGTATGAGTCTGATGACAAGATGATATCCCTCATCAGAGATAATTATAATATCCTGCAGAGTCTGGGCAGTTTCGGCATCAGTCTGGGTTTTGGCGACAAAACGGTGCGTGAGGTATGTGAGGAGCAGGGAGTGGACACATATACCTTTTTGGCTGTTGTGAATTTCACCATTAATGGTTATAGGGAGTTTGAGGACGCAGACCGTCTGTCAATACCCACTTTGTTGCACTATCTGAAAGCCAGCCATGACTATTACATAGATTTTGAACTGCCTTTTATCCGTAAGGAGCTTTTGGAAGCATTGGATGAGAAAGACAACTTAGCCAGGCTCATTCTGAAGATATATGATGAGTACGCTCATTCCATCATCAACCACATGAGATATGAGGAGAAGATGGTGTTCCCATACGTTGAACAGTTGCTTGACGACAGTGTGTCACTTAACTATGATATAGACACTTTCTCAAAACATCATGGACAGACAAGTTCAAAACTGCGTGAGTTGAAGAGCATCATCATAAAGTATCTTCCAAGTGACGGACTGCGTAACAATAAACTTACAGCCACCTTATATGATATATACAACTGTGAGGACTGGCTTGCCCAGCATGCCGATGTAGAGGAGGAGATCTTCATTCCCGCAATAAGGAAAATGGAACAGCGTGTCCGTCAGAGTGATGTGACGGTGAAAATCTCTAATATGATAAAACAGAGTCCGGATAACAGCGAGGCGCTCAGCGACCGTGAGAAGGAGGTGATAGTCAGTCTGGTGCAGGGCATGACCAACAAAGAGATTGCTGACCATCTGTTTATATCAGTAAATACCGTTATCACTCACCGCAGAAACATAGCCCGTAAACTGCAGATCCATAGTCCTGCAGGTCTTACTATCTACGCTATAGTCAATAACTTAGTGGATATTTCCTCACTAAACCTATAAGCTGATATGTCAATACCGAGAATAGCTGTTATAGAACCTAACGCCTTTGCGGTAATGGGCCTGAGGGGTATTTTGCAGAATGTGATGCCCATGCTCGTTGTTGACGCATTTTCCAATGTGGGTGAATTGCGTGAGCAGGGTGGGGACTATGTACATTATTTTGTCGGTGCGACGGAGTTTATCAATGACATGGCGTTTTTCCATGACAAGAAAAAACGTACCATCATACTTGTTGTCAATGAATCCATGGAGAGCCGGTTTCCGGGTATTCATACCCTTTGTGTCTGCAAACCGGAGAAACAGCTTGTGAGGGATGTGTTGTCGTTGATGCAGAGCGGTCATGGCCATAACGTCAACGGGGACGTTAAGGGGAACGGATTAATGCCTCCTGTGATGTCAGATTTACCAACGGAGAATAAACTCTCAGACCGTGAGATAGAAGTCCTTGCTCTTGTGGCACAGGGTTATATTAACAAGGAGATAGCCGACCGCCTTTGTATAAGTATAACCACCGTTATCAGCCACCGTAAGAATATCACGGAGAAATTAGGTATCAAGACCGTCAGCGGTCTCACCATCTATGCTGCCATGCATGGGTATATAAGGGTTTAGAGTTTTTATCAGGCCTCGGCGGGGAAAACGATATTGTTTTCCTCGGCGGCGGAACCGCCGAGCACTCTGGTGGCATAAAAAATATATGAGATTTATTTTGTTCTGCACTCAATTTTCCGTAACTTTGCACCCGAAAATATTAATACAATCTAAATAATCAATTTCAAGACATGTTCTATTTGAAGGATTTACTTGCCCAAAATGGGAAAAGGAGCGCTATGTTTTTAGCGTTCATGTTGGTGACAATGATAATGTTTGCCGTTCCCGCAAAGCCGGGTCTTAAGCGTTTGCTGACGCTTACAGACGGTACAACAGTGACAGCCATGCTTGTGGGCGACGAATACGCACACTATTGGATAGGTGAAGACGGACAGGCATACCAGAGTGTAGGCAATGATGTTTATCAGCGCGTGGATGCGACAGAGGTCAATAAGCGTGCCTCGGCGCGTCGCTCCGCCGCCAACCAACGTCGCACTCGCCGTATGGCTCCGCACAAGGTGGGCAATGTAGGTAGTATCACTGGTGCCAAGAAAGGTATCATCATCCTGGTCAATTTTCAGGATGTATCCTTCACAGCTACCCGAAGCGATTTCGATAGCCTCGCCAACACCCCGAGCTACAACTCCGGTAAATATAAAGGGTCTATGTACGACTATTTCTACGCACAGAGCGATGGTCAGTTTGAGTTGACATTTGATGTGGTTGGTCCTTATACGGTTAGCAAAGACTGTTCTTATTACGGCTCCAATAACTCAAATGGTGATGATAAGCATCCGGCAGAGATGGTTATAGAAGCCTTACAACTGGCAGATCCAGATGTGGATTATAGTAATTATGATTGGGATAATGACGGAGAGGTGGACCAGGTGTATGTGGTCTATGCCGGCAAGGGCGAGGCAGACGGTGGAGCCGCGACTACCATCTGGCCACATGAATTTACACTGTCATCAGCGAAATATTATGGCGATGGCACAGGTCAGCAAACCCTTGATGGTGTGAAAATCGATACATACGCCTGTGGTGGTGAACAGAACGGAAGCACCGGGGAAACAGCCGGCATCGGCACGATGTGCCATGAGTTCAGTCACTGCCTCGGCTACCCCGATTTCTACGACATCGACTATTCTGGCGGGCAGGGTATGTTTGAGTGGGACCTTATGGATAGCGGCTCCTACAATGATGACGGCTATCAGCCTGCCGGCTTCACAAGCTATGAGCGTTGGGTGGCAGGATGGAAAGATCCTATTGAGTTGCTCAATACACAGAGTATCACCGATATGGCAGCCCTTCAGGATGAGGGCAGTAAGTCTTACGTTATCTACAACAAGGGCAACCGCGACGAGTATTACCTGCTTGAGAACCGCCAGAAGACCGGCTGGGATGCCAGTCTGCCCGGTAAGGGACTGCTCATAATACATGTGGATTATGATTCATTGGTATGGTCTATAAACCAGCCCAACGATACCCCAAGTCATCAGCGTATGACGTGGGTGGCGGCAGATAATGAGTATCAATACACAATGTACCAAGGTAATAAATATTATACAAAGTCAGGTGCGGCAAACGACCCGTTCCCATACGGTTCGGTAAATGCCTTTGGTAAGAACACCACACCGGCGGCAACACTATATAATGCAAATTCCGACGGTACATATTATCTTGACTCATCTGTGGAGAATATCACGCAGAACAGCAATGGTACCATATCGTTTGACTTCCGTGGCATCAGTAATGTTGCTGATCCGACATTCTCACCCGCTGGGGGAAGCTATGCAGACGCACAGACGGTAACTATCAGTTGTGAGACGACAGACGCCACCATCTACTACACCCTTGACGGCTCAACTCCTACAACATCCAGTACCCGTTATACCGAACCTCTCTACATCAGTGATACAACAACGGTGAAAGCCATCGCGGTGAAAGACAAAGACCAGAGTGCTGTGGTTACGGCAACATACCAGATTGGCGGTGCTACGAGCGACCCGAACACCAAGAAATTCAAACTCGTGACATCTGTCAGTGAGATGGAAACGGGCTTGCGCTATATCATCGCCTGCGGAAGCAAAAATACAGCCGCGGGAGACCCGTACAATGATAAATACCTTACTATAGTAGGTGTTACCAGCAGTAGTGATGTTATTACTATTGAAAACAATGTGGCTGTATTCATTGTTGAGCAGGGCACTGATGGCTGGACATTCAAGAATGAGAGCACCAACGAGTATCTCATAGCCACTGCAGTCAAGGAGGTCAAATGTGATTCTACGGCATCAGAATGGACCCTTTCAAATGCTACTGGCGGTGGTGTGATTATGACCCATGGCGAAAATGGCACTATGCTTTATAATGAGAGCAGTCCTCGTTTTACTACATATACGAGTACTCCTTCTGCCACAATGATACAGGCAAACCTCTATAAGGAGTACAGCGACGGTACAACACCGGTTACTCCGGAACCGTTCATCATCGCTGATGAGTCACTCTCATTTGAGACGACTGTTGGTACACCTAAGACGGAACAGCTCGAGATTTTGAGTGAAGACCTGACAGAGGACATCACGCTGACGCTTACCGACCCGGACGACGTATTCTCTCTCAGTGCTACAACTATTCCCAAGACAGACACCGATGCCACTGTGGACGTGACATTCACACCTACTGCGGCAGGCAGCTATACCGGCTACATTACGCTGACAAGCGCCGGAGCGGAACCCGTTACGGTGTCTCTTACCGCCACAGCTACTTCTAATGTTGACCCAACCTTGGAATACTACGTAAACGCCGACGGTAAGAATGGGGAAAATCTGAAGACCGCGATGAGTAGTATCATCTATACTCGCACAGAGAAGAGTTATGATTATCTATGGACTGCATTCTATACCACAGATGTCAACAGTAACGACAAAATATGGGATATGTACTCAAATATCACCAATTATACCCCAGTATCCTCTGGCTTAGATTACAGTAAGGAGGGTGACTGCTACAACCGTGAGCACTCCTTCCCGCAGAGCTGGTTT
>JAGDAU010000194.1 GCA_017959365.1 Prevotella sp. | reverse complement strand
GGAGAAACTCATGACGTTAAGACAAAGAACGGCAATGAGCTTGACATCTATGACATGGCGGGTAATGTTTCAGAGTGGTGTACAGACTGCTGGCGTGAATTCTATGATGTGAGTTTTGACACTTCTAAGCGCGCATTCCGTGGTTCCAGTTGGAATCATATTGGCAGAAGCAACCGAGCGCCTTACCGCACTGGGGTGGCTCCGTCGTTCACCCAAAACACCGTTGGACTTCGCCTTGTCCTTTCTGATCAGCGTGTGAACCTTACGTTCAACGTTGGTGATGTCTCATTCACCATGGTTGCCGTAGATGGCGGCACGTTCCAGATGGGTAGCACATCAGGAGGAAGTAATGCACAGCATAGTGTCATTTTGTCTGATTACTTTATCGGTGAAACAGAGGTGACCCAGGCGTTATGGCAAGCAGTGATGGGCAGCAACCCGTCACAGTTCAGCGGCACACAGCGTCCCGTTGAGAAAGTAAGTTGGGATGACTGTCTGACGTTTATATCCAAGCTTAATGAGTTGACGGGTATGACGTTCCGTTTGCCAACAGAGGCAGAGTGGGAGTTTGCCGCGAGGGGTGGAACGCAGAGTAATGGCTATCTCTGGAGCGGAAGCAATACCATTGATGATGTGGCGTGGTTTAATGTTAATTCCTTCATTTTTACAAGCGGTATTCCCGTCTATCAGACACACGATGTTGCCACAAAGGCAGCCAATGAGCTTGGTATATATGACATGAGCGGTAACGTGTTTGAGTGGTGTCAGGACTGGTACGGTGATTATAGCAGCGACACTCAGTACGACCCCACCGGTATTGCTTCGGGTTCTGCCCGCGTAGTCCGTGGTGGCTGTTATATTAACGGTCCCAATGAGTGCACCGTTTCGTACCGCGCCAATAGCTCGCCGGAGAAATCGGGCAACAACATGGGCTTGCGGCTCGCCCTTTAGTTCTTTTCTCTTATTAACGAGCGAAAAATGTCATAAACCGTCCAAAGGACGACCGAAAAAGCCGACACCTCGAGGTGCCGGCTTTCTTTTTCTTTTGTTTTTTCCGGAAAAATATGCGGTATTTGAAAAAAAGTAGTATCTTTGCAGCGTGAACGATAAAGAATACTATTATGGATACTCCCACAATGAGCAAGACGATAGCTGACTCATTTTTAACACTCAACTTGTCAACTCGTCAACATGTTAAGACAAAATACAAAACACAATAAGAATTACTATTTTATGAAAAAACTATTTAGTCTCTTTGCTTTGGTCTTAGTGACTTTAAGTATATCGGCACAGTCTGTCAGGGGCGACCTCAACGGTGACGGCGCTGTTACCACAACCGATGTGACAGAACTGTACAACATCATCTTCGGTACAGCAACACCTCATGAAGAGAATCTTAAGTTAAAAGTTGGCTGTATATCGTTAAACATGGTTCCGGTTAAAGGTGGCACATTCCAGATGGGCGGTACGCCAGAGCAGGGTAAAGATGTAGCAGGAAACGAGAAGCCTGTCCATAGTGAGACTGTTGGTGACTACTATATCGGCGAGACGGAGGTGACGCAGGCATTGTGGGAGTCTGTGATGGGCAGCAACCCGTCAAATTTCAAGGGTCTCAGCCGTCCTGTTGAGAATGTTTCCTGGTATGACTGCCAGATATTTATTTCCAAGTTGAATGATCTGCTGTCCTCTCAGTTGCCCACAGGTTACAGTTTCCGTTTGCCTACAGAGGCAGAGTGGGAGTACGCCGCACGTGGTGGTAACAAGAGTGCGTCCTATAAATATTGTGGCAGCAATGAAGTGGATGGTGTGGCTTGGTACAAAGACAACAGTGGTGGAGAAACTCATGACGTTAAGACAAAGAACGGCAATGAGCTTGACATCTATGACATGGCGGGTAATGTTTCAGAGTGGTGTACAGACTGCTGGCGTGAATTCTATGATGTGAGTTTTGACACTTCTATGCGCGCAGTCCGTGGTTCCAGTTGGAATCATATTGGTAGAAGCAACCGAGCGCCTTACCGCAACGGGGCTTCTCCG
>JAGDAU010000193.1 GCA_017959365.1 Prevotella sp. | reverse complement strand
TATTGAAAGAATTATTAATTTTAAATTCTTAATCGCACAGCGACAACTATTAAATCTTAAGTTTTAACTATTAATTCATCAACGGTTCCCGTTAACGTTCCCGTTCCCGTTGAAAATAGTTCCCGTCAAAACATTTTCACTTTCAACATTCAACTTTCATCTTTTAACTCAACTCAACTTTCGCTTGCGAAAGTTGAGTAAAAATACTATTTCTCGAAATGCTGGTAGTCCTTCACAGTCCTCCAGGAACCGCCCCATTTGAAGCCTTTGGCAGTAAAGAGACGATGACAGAGGTCGCCCTCTACAATCTTATAAGGGAATTTTTTTGAACGGTCGGTATATGGTTCCCCGTTGGCGGGTTCCACACGCCTTACGCCATTGCGGTGGCTGACACAGGGGTTATACCTCGTGTTGATATCCACTGCCAGTCCCAAGGAATGTTTTGAGAGAACGTTTGTGCCGTTAACGGCACGATAGCAGAACGAAGAGGAGTTGTTGTCGCTCATCGATTTCTCATCATTGGCGTCATAGTTGTCTATCAGCACCATCCGCTCAATAGGATATTCAGCATCATACAACTGACGCAGGATATTCTTCACATCATTGGCTATAGCCTTGTTACAAACCATCTCACCAAGCAGGATCCTACCGTCTTTATCCACATGAAGGGCTTTAATATATCTCAGGTCGGAACGGTTCACGTTGCAGCCATCAGGATAGGACTTACCTTTCATGCGTGCGAAGATGTCATCACTGACCGACTCCACCTTGAAACAGTTGTCTATACCAAACGCTCTCACTTCCTCTGCGCTCACCACCGTGCCGGCATTCCATGTCGTCAGAGGATTTGCATCATTAGCATTAGACTCTGAGACAGTTAATATATTCTTGTCAGCAAAAGCGCACACCACCCCGGCGCACACCAATACAAAAAGAACTACAGCAATAAAACTCTTCTTCATAGTTTTTAACAAGTTGATAAGTTGATTGTTTATATGTTGACTGGTTGATTGTTGAGAGTTGACAGGGTCAATTAAACGCCTGAGCCATCATATCAATCACCTTCTCTAAGCCATCGTTAAGTGGTCCGCTCACCATGCCCTTCAGAAAGAACGGTATCTCAGCCTCCACCGCCACTTGGGCGGTGCAGCTTTCCGGACCGGTCTCTGTCAGTAACAGCTGCAGGGTAAACGGTATCATCGACTGTGTGGTCTGGAAAGTGAGACGCTCTGGTCTCACCTTTTCCACAAGCGACAGGGTTATATCACCCACCGGCGACACATTAAGTGTTACCGTCTCACCGTCAAATCTCATGTCAACAGGTGCATTGGCTGCCTGATCCTTTATTTTATCATACACTTGCGGGTCAGTAATGCGGTCATACACAGCCTCCCGACTTCTGTTTATCTCTCTTACGCTACTTTCAAATCTTTCCATAATCACTTCCCCCACTCAGCCGGATTCTGCCGCCATGCTCTCAGCATGTCAACGTCAGACTCCTTGATATAACCTATTCTTAATGCCTCACTCACCACATGTTCATAGTCGGTAAGGGTAATGAGTCTTACCTTGGCGTCTGCAAAGGCTTGTTCCGCCACGGGGAAACCATACGTGTAGCTCGCTACCATGCCCACCACCTCATAACCGGCGCCGCGCAGGGCCTCAACAGCCTTCAGGCTGCTGCCACCGGTGGAGATAAGGTCCTCGATGACCACCACCTTAGCGCCTGCCTCGATGTCTCCCTCTATGAGGTTCTGCATACCATGGTCCTTGGCTTTGGAACGGATATAAGCGAAAGGCATATTCAGGGCATCCGCCACGAGGGCACCCTGGGCGATGGCTCCTGTTGCCACGCCAGCCACAGCCTGTGCCTCCGGAAACTCTGCTATCACAGTATGCACCAGTTCCTGTTTCACCAGTGTGCGTACCTCCTGATATGAGAGTGTCTTACGATTGTCACAATAGATAGGTGAATGCCATCCCGATGCCCATGTGAACGGGTTCTCCGGCTGCAGTTTTACAGCCTTTATCTCAAGCAGCTTTGCTGCCAACAGATTTTGTATTTTCTCCATAAAAACTGATTTTCATTTTTAAATATGCAAATTTACATCTTTTTTCCATTTTACAAGACTAAAAATCAAAGAATTTAAAAAATAATATCTAATTTTGCAACGTAATTTAAAACAAACCATTATGAGAAGACTATTTTTTACTTTATTGGTAGTAACTTTTGCCACTGTGACATTCGCACAGCAGAAATGGTATCTGAAACCAACCGTTGGCATTAACGTGGAGAGACTTTGGAACGATCCTAAGGGTAAGAATCTGGCACAACGCACCGGATTTGAGTTAGGTATGGACGGTGAGTATTTTGTAAGCGACAAATTCTCTGCATCTGCGGGACTCATGTTCTCTGTGGACAGATACAGAGAAGACCTGATGAATAACTCATCAGCCAGGTTTGACAGATTAATGGCGTTAGAGCACCATCCGGAGTTGAAGAACCTGTATGTCCTGAAGGTTCCTATTCTCGCAAGCTACCATCCCATCGAGCGTCTATCGCTGAGTACGGGTATTGAGCCGTGGTATGTTTTTGACGAGGCAATGTATCCCGACAAAGCCGTTGACATAGACCGCTTACAGCTTGCCATCCCCGTGGCTGTGGCTTACCGCATCGGCATGGTTGACGTAAGGCTGAAATACAGTTTCAGCACAAGCAAGATAGCTGCCTGCCGTCCTAACGCTCTGTCACTTACGGCTGCCATCCCATTAGAGCTGAAATAACAACCTCATCTCCACATCTTCCACTTAAGATAAATGACAGAATTACTGCTTGTACGCCATGGTGAGACCGTGGGCAATGTTGCCCAGGTGCTGCAAGGACAGATGCAGGGAGCACTGAACGACAATGGCAGGCATCAGGCTGAGATGGTGGCAGACCAGCTGCGTGATGCGCATATCGATGTTTTCGTGTCGAGTGACCTGCAGCGCAGCCTTGACACCTGTCGTATCATTGCCACATCATTAGGCAGAGGTGATGAAGAGATTTTCACCACCCCGTTGTTACGTGAGCGTGACTGGGGCGACTTCACTGGCATGCTCATCCCCGACCTTAAGGACAAGATCTGGCCCGACAATGTGGAGTCATTGGGTCAGATGAAAGAGCGCGCACAACAGTTTATGCGGCTCATGCGCAAGCGTTACCCCGGCAAGACCGTCCTCGCTGTGGGTCACGGCATCATCAATAAAGCCGTACAGTCGGTGTATTTCAATAAACCGATGAACGAGATACAGAAGATGAGCAACGCCGAGGTAAGAAGATTTGAACTGTAGAGATATGAACGTTAAGATAGAGCCGTCATGGCACGAGAGACTGAATGGCGAGTTTGAGAAACAGTATTTCCATACCCTTACAGACATCGTTAGGCAGGAGTACAGAAATTACACTTGCTATCCTCCGGCACGCTTAGTGTTTAACGCCTTCAACCTCTGCCCTTTCGACAAGGTTAAGGTTGTCATAATCGGACAAGACCCGTACCATGAGCCGGGACAGGCTCACGGACTCAGTTTCTCCGTGATGGACGGCGTGCCGTTCCCACCGTCATTACAGAACATATTCCGTGAAATCAACAGCGACACCGGAGCTGATATCCCCGTTACCGGCAACCTCACCCGCTGGGCTCAACAAGGCGTACTGTTACTCAACGCCACACTTACCGTCAGGGCGCATCAGGCAAACAGCCACTCCCGTGTCGGCTGGACGGCATTCACCGACGCGGTGATACGCTGTCTGGCTGAAGAGCGAGAGAGATTGGTGTTTATGCTGTGGGGAGGCTATGCCCGCGGCAAGGCGTACATGATAGACCACAATAAGCACCTTGTGCTGGAGTCTGTTCATCCGTCTCCGCTGTCCGCCAACAGAGGGGGTTGGTTTGGCAATCATCACTTCAGCCGCTGCAATGAGTATCTTATCAATAATGGCATAGAACCGATACAATGGTAAAGAGAGACGACTATCTGCCTATCATACAGATTGGTGATGTACTGGTGTCGGCAGACATCTTCACCGAGTGTTTCTGCTGCGACCTTGACAAGTGCAAGGGTATGTGCTGCGTGGAGGGCACATCCGGAGCACCAGTGAAGATTGAGGAGGTGGTGGACTTGGAAGACTCCTTAGATGCCGTATGGCAGGACTTGTCCGCCGGTGCGCAGAGCGTGATAGACAGACAGGGCGTTGTCTATACCGACTCCGACCACGACCTTGTCACAAGCATCGTCAACGGCAAGGACTGTGTATTCACATGCTATGATGATAACGGCTGTTGTCTGTGCGCCATAGAGAAAGCCTGCCGCACCGGCAAGACCCGTTGCCAGAAACCCATCAGCTGTGCCCTCTACCCCATCCGTGAGTCACGTCTGTCATCGGGGCTTACAGCCCTCAACTACAACCGCTGGGATGTGTGTCGTGACGCCATAGAAAAAGGGCAGGAACTAAACCTGCCCTTGTATCAGTTTCTGAAAGCTCCCCTCATCCGCCGTTTCGGCGCTGAATGGTATAAGGCTCTTGAGGCGGCGGCAAGCTACTTCAAAAGCCAAGCCTAATCAAGTTTCGCTTTCGCTCAACGTGTTAGTTTAAAGTTGAATGTTTAAAGTTTAAAGATTAAAGATTAAAGTAATATAGTTTTGTTGCTTGTTTTCTGATACCGTACAACTGCAAATGTAATTCACTTTCAACTTTCAACTCTCAACTTTCAACTTCTAACTCAACTGAAGCTTGCGAAAGTTGAGTTAAGACTTCACACCCAGTTTCTCACTCTTTATAAGGTATTCCGCTATCTGCACAGCATTGAGAGCGGCGCCCTTACGTATCTGGTCGCCACTGAGCCACAGTGTCAGACCGTTATCATCAGAGAGGTCCTTGCGAATACGTCCTACGAATACATCATCCTTACCAGCCGTGTCAAGAGGCATAGGATAAACAAGGTTAGCGGGATCATCCACAAGCTGGCATCCGTCGCCGTTGGCTATCGCCTCCTGAGCCTGTGCTACGCTGATTGGTTCCTCTGTCTCTATCCACACCGACTCTGAATGAGAGCGCAGTGAGCTCACTCTCACGCACATAGCAGAGCATTTCACGTCAGAGTGCATAATCTTACGGGTCTCGTTAAACATCTTCATTTCCTCCTTGGTATAACCGTTCTCTGTGAAGACATCTATCTGAGGTATGACATTATAAGCCAACTGGTGAGGGAATTTCTTCACTGTTACAGGCTCGTCATTGAGTATCTCCTTGTATTGCTGCTGCAATTCCGCCATAGCGGCAGCTCCGGCGCCACTGGCACTCTGATAGCTTGACACCCTGATGCGCTTGATATGGCTCAGCCTCTCTAATGGCTGCAACGCTACAACCATCATTATTGTAGTACAGTTGGGGTTGGCGATGATGCCTCTCGGACGGTTGTGGGCATCCTCGGCGTTACACTCCGGCACCACGAGAGGCACATCAGCGTCCATACGGAACGCACTGCTGTTGTCAATCATCACAGCACCGTATTTGGTTATTGTCTCGGCATACTCCTTGCTTGTGCCGCCACCGGCAGATACAAACGCCACGTCTATATCCTTAAAATCATCATTATGCTGCAAGAGTTTCACCTCATAGTCCTTACCACGGAAAGTGTATTTACTTCCTGCACTCCTCTGTGACCCGAAGAGCACTAACTCATCAATAGGGAAATTCCTCTCATCCAAAATACGCAGAAACTCCTGTCCCACGGCGCCACTGGCGCCAACAATAGCTACTTTCATAATAAACCGTAATTAAAATTTTCGGCAAAATTACAAATTTTCATTCTATTACGGCAATAAATGATATTTTTTTTGTAATTTCGCACCGTTAAAAGGGTTATTATTGCATAATTATGCTTGATTTATCACAATATTTCCCTATCACCAACCCGACACTGATTTTCTTTGTCGTGCTGATGATCATACTGCTTGCTCCTATCGTAATGGGCAAGTTGCGTATTCCGCATATCATTGGTATGGTGATAGCAGGAGTCATTGTGGGCAAGCATGGTTTGAATATCCTGGCTTCTGATGACTCCTTCAAACTGTTCGGAAAAGTGGGAGTGTATTACATTATGTTCCTTGCCGGTTTGGAGATGAACATGGAAGACCTGCGCAAAAACCGCCTGAAGGTAGGTATCTTCGGCATATTCACATTCATTGTGCCTTTTCTGCTGACATGGCTCACCAGTGTTACCATGCTGGGGATGGGGCACGAGGAGTCACTGCTTATGGGCAGCGTGATGGGAGCCAACACCCTTATCGCCTACCCTATAGTGGGACGATACGGCTTGCAGCGGCACGGTAGCGTGGTGCTTAGCGTGGGAGCCTCAATGATAGCTCTCACTCTTGCCCTTATATCCCTTGGAGCCGTGGTAGGAAGCGTAAAAGGTGAGTCGGGGTTGATCTTCTGGCTGCTCTTCACCGTCAAGATAACCGCCTTCTGCACACTGATGATATTCTTCATGCCCCGTCTGTGCCGCTGGTTCCTACATCGCTATTCCGACTCTGTGATGCAGTTTATATTTGTTATGGCATGTATGTTCCTCAGTGCAGCTTTCTCTGAGCTGATAGGCATGGAGGGTATCTTCGGGGCGTTCTTTGCCGGTCTGCTGCTTAACAGATATATCCCCACTTTGTCAGCGCTGATGAACCGTATTGAGTTTACGGGTAATGCGCTATTCATACCCTATTTCCTCATTGGCGTGGGTATGGATGTGGATATCAGCCTGCTCTTCGGTGGTGGCATCGTATGGCTCGTAGTGGCTATGGTGCTCTTCGGCACCGTAGGCAAAGCCCTTGCCGCCTATTCTACGGCGGTGATATTCAAAAGGCCGCTGTCATGGGGACACAGCATGTTCGGACTTACCTCCGCGCATGCCGCCGGTGCGATAGCCATGGCAATGGTCGGCCGCAAACTGCTTACCGCCGACGGCTCACCGTTGGTAAGCGAGGAGGTGATGAATGGCATCATCGTTATGATTCTCTTCACTTGTATTATAAGCACTATCGTAACAGACAGGGCGTCACAACAGATTGTGTTAGAGGAGAAACGCTTTACCGACATGACGGAAATGCCTGCCGATGATGAGAAGATACTCATACCGGTGAAATATCCGGAATATGCGGAGAGCCTGCTGCAGTTGGCGATAATGATGCGCAACAGCCGGCTCAACCGTGGCGTGGTAGCCCTCAACGTAGTCTATGATGACGTGTCAGCCAAACGGCATCAGGAGGAGGGGCGACAACTGTTAGACCATCTCACACGTCTGGCTAATGCCTCTGAGGTGCCCATACAGACGCAGGTGCGCATAGCCGCCAACATCGCCAACGGCATCAAACACGCTTTCAAGGAGTTTCAGGCATCTGAGATTGTCATGGGGCTGCATTTCCACAAGGAGATAACGCCTAAGTTCTGGGGCGAGTTTACCCAAAGCCTCTACAACGGACTCCGCCAGCAGATTACCATTGCCAAGGTGATGCGTCCGCTCAACACCTTGCGCCTCATACATGTGGCAGTGCCCTCACGCGCTGAGTATGAGCCGGGCTTCTACCGATGGCTGGAGCGACTGTGCCGCATGGCGGGTAACTTAGACTGCCGCATACAGTTCCATGGGCGCAACGAGTCACTCGACCTCATCCGGCGTTATGTCCTCAACCGCCACCCAAACGTCAGGGGTGAATATACTTATATGTCCCACTGGAATGAGCTGCCTGATATCGCAAAACTTCTGCGCGACGACCATATTCTTGTCATCGTCAGCGCCCGTAAGGGTACTGTATCATTCAAGAACGCCCTTGAACGACTGCCGGAAGAGATCACCCGCTATTTCCCCAACAGCAACCTTATGATTATCTTCCCGGACCAGTATGGTGAGCCCTCTGACGTTATGACCTTCGCCGAGGCTCAGCACCATGAGGAGATGAGTGCTTACGATGTCATAGTTGATATGCTGCAGAGATTAGGTAGAAAAGTTACAAGTTGACACAAAACATAAAACACTGATCTGTAAACGGCGATACTTCGCCGTCACACAAAACTTAAAACATAAAACATAAAAACGTGATTGAGATAAAAAACATAACAAAGAGTTTCGGCACACTACAGGTGCTGAAAGGAATAGACCTGAAAATCAATAAAAGCGAGATTGTAAGCATTGTGGGACCAAGCGGTGCCGGCAAGACCACACTGCTACAGATAATCGGGACACTTGACAAACCCGACGGCGGTGAGGTGTATATCAACGACACTCTGGTCACCAAGCTCTCATCCGACAAACTCAGTGAGTTCCGCAACAAGCATATAGGTTTCGTTTTTCAGTTCCATCAGCTGCTGCCGGAGTTCACGGCGCTTGAGAATGTCATGATGCCGGCGTATATAGCCGGTGTGAAACCGTCAGAGGCAAAACATCGCGCAACAGACCTGCTCGCCTTTATGGGACTCTCTGACAGGGCAAGCCATAGGCCTAATGAGCTGTCGGGGGGTGAGAAACAGCGGGTGGCAGTGGCAAGGGCTTTAATCAACAACCCTGATGTGATACTTGCCGACGAGCCGTCAGGAAGCCTTGACAGCCACAACAAACAGGAGTTACACCAGCTCTTTCTTGACCTTAGAGAGAAATACGGACAGACTTTCATCATCGTAACCCATGACGAGAGCCTTGCCAACATGAGCGACCGCACAATCCACATGAAAGACGGCAATATAGAATCACTATAGCTTCAGTTGAGTTAAAAGATAAAACATTAAACTTTAAACCAATAAGTTGAGCGAATGCGAAACTTGAATTATCACTATGGAGAAAGAATTAAAACCTTTTGACTTTAACACCCTCAAAGTGGTTAGGAAAGTAGATTTTGGAGTCTATTTAGATGGGGGAATAGACGGCGAGGAACTTATGCCTCAGCGGTATGTGCCCAAAGGCATTCAGATAGGCGATGAGGTGGAAGTGTTTGTCTATTTAGACCAGGAAGAGCGCATAGTGGCAACCACTGAGAAGCCGTTAGCTTTGGTTGGCGACTTCGCTTATCTTGAGGTGGCATGGGT
>JAGDAU010000192.1 GCA_017959365.1 Prevotella sp. | reverse complement strand
GACACTAATTTATGTCTTACGATGTCACGGGAGTCAACTGTTACGAAACTGATCCCCTCTGTGCCTTGTAGGATGTGTATTGCCTCACTCAGTCCGCTGTGTTTCTTGTCTGGCAGGTCTATCTGTGTCAGGTCACCGGTGATAATCATCTTGGTGTTCCATCCCATTCGTGTCAGGAACATCCGTATCTGTGCCGGTGTGGTGTTCTGCGCCTCGTCGAGAATAACAACAGCATCGTTGAGGGTCCTTCCACGCATGAATGCCAATGGTGCTATTTGTATGATGCGCTTGTCCATCATGTCTTGCAGTTTTGCCGCCGGTATCATATCCTCTAAGGCGTCGTATAGCGGTTGGAGGTATGGGTCAATCTTATCCTTCATGTCGCCTGGTAAAAACCCAAGTTTTTCACCTGCTTCCACTGCAGGTCTGCTGAGGATGATTTTCTTTGCGCTTTTGTCTTTCAGCGCCCTTACGGCAAGGGCAATACTGAGATATGTCTTACCCGTTCCCGCCGGACCGACAGCGAATATCATATCGTCTTTGTCAAACGACTCTATCAATAAGCGTTGGTTGATGGAACGATGTTTGATGGGGCGTCCCGAAATACTGTAAGTCACCACGTCGCCGGGTATGTCGGCCGCTGTCTTTCGTCCGTTGTAGATGTTTATAATATCCTCTTCTTTGAGAACATTGAATTTAGACAGATGGTTTTGCAGTTTGTCAACGAGCGTGGCGAAACGTTCCATCTCGTCATTATCCCCCATGATACGCAGCACATTGTCGCGTGCCACGATGCGCAGTTTGGGATACAATGACTTAAGCAACAACATATTGACGTTGTTGCTGCCATAGAACATCTGTGGGTCTATGCCTTCTAATACTATGTTTTTATCTGTCATACTTTTCAAGTTTCGCTTCCGCTCAACTTATTGGTTTAATGTTGAAAGTTTAAAGTGATATAGATTTACTATTGGACGATTTCTTCGTGATTATTTACTTTTTATAGGTACTCAGGCGAGCAAAGCTCGTAGTCCGATTTACGATTCACTCCGTTACAACATTGTCACTTTCAACTCATCAACTTGTCAACATGTTAACTCGTCAACTTTTTAACCCAACTGGAGCTTGCTGAAGTTGAGTTATTTCACGACCTCATAGTGCTAAGCATTCCGCATGCAGCGAAGATATCTTCACCGCGGCTTGCCCTTACCGTAGCGAATACTCCATGAGAGGTGAGATAGTCACGCATAGCCATCAGGGCTTTATCGTCCGTTGTGTTAAGATTTACCCCCGGTATCTTATGATACCTTATAAGGTTGACCCTGCAATCCAGTCCTTTTAGCAGTCTTACGATAGCCTTGGCGTCCTGCATACTGTCGTTGAGACCACCGAAGAGGATATACTCAAATGATAACCGTCGCTGATGACTAAAGTCATACTGAGATAACAGTTCGATGATTTCCGCTAAAGACATACCCCTTTCGGCAGGCATCAGCTGCGCCCTTTGTTCCGGGTGAGGTGAGTGCATGCTTATTGCTACGTGGCAGTCGCTCTCTTCTAAGAACCGGCGCAGTTTGCCTCGTATTCCCACGCTGCTCACTGTGATGCGTTTGGGGCTCCATGCCATACCCCATGAGGCAGTAAGGGCTTGTGTTGCTCTTAATACGTTGTCAAGGTTGTCCATCGGCTCTCCCTGACCCATGAAGACGATATTTGTCAGTGTGTCACGCTCAGGCAGTGAGTATATCTGGTTTAATATGTCCGCCGGCGGGAGATTGCCCTGAAAACCCTGTTTGCCAGTCTGACAGAAGAGACAGTTCATCTTACATCCCACCTGACAAGAGACACAAAGGGTAGCCCTGTCACCATCAGGGATGTAAACCGTCTCCACAAATTTGCCGTCAAGAGCCGGAAAGAGGTATTTTACCGTTCCGTCTTCCGATGCCACCCTGTGCGTAGGAATCCTGCGTCCCGCTGTGAAGTGTTGGGATAGCAGTTGCCGGTTCTGTTTGGAGATGTTAGTCATCTTTTCGATGTCGTCCACACCGTTGACGTAGATCCATTTTGCTATCTGGCCGCCTGCATATTTAGGCAGTCCGAGCGCCATGACCTCCGTCTTTATCTCCTCGGGTGTCATCCCCAATAATGGTCTCTTTATAGTGTTTCCGTCGGACATACGGCAAGTTAATATTCTTAGATGAAAAATACTAATTATAAAATAATGTGCAAAGATACAACAAAAAATCCAAAATGAAAAGAAAAATCATTTTTCTTTTGTATTTTATTCGTTTATTTGTATCTTTGCACATCAATATAAATAATTCAGTAACGATGCGTTCAAAGATAGACTGTTTTTTGCCATGTGAGAGCATAACGGAAGTGGAGCTGACCATCAGCCAGCTAAGAGAGAG
The DNA here is from genome assembly GCA_017959365.1 of Prevotella sp. Classification (GTDB taxonomy): domain Bacteria; phylum Bacteroidota; class Bacteroidia; order Bacteroidales; family Bacteroidaceae; genus Prevotella. The sequence goes on along the minus strand of JAGDAU010000192.1, from coordinate 934 downwards.
TCCTACCATACATCACATATTCCTGCTGGTAACACAGGGTTTTAGTCAATATAACACTGCGCCGGAAGGCTGTCGTTTTATGGAGTGTGACAATATCTTGTCGTCGGCAACGATGAGAGATATTTCCGCCGCTGCAACGGCTGATTATGTGATGTTGATACAAAAAAGCAGCCCGGTGAGATTGGGATTATATGCCCTTGAACGTATGCTGCGTGTTGCCGATGATACGTCAGCCGCAATGGTGTATTCCGACCATTTCTCAGTGGAGCGTGGCGAAGTGGTTAGGCACCCAGTGATAGATTATCAGTTGGGTAGCATACGCGATGACTTTGATTTTGGTTCCGTATTGCTGCTCAGGGGCGACAACGTGAGAGAATTTGCCCGTGAGGAGGGCAGGAAACGCTACGCATACGCCGGTTGGTACGATCTGCGCCTTTATCTCAGCCGTCATGGTAAACTGTTTCATATCAATGAGTTCCTATATACAGAGGAGGAGTCTGACCTGAGAGCCAGTGGTGAGAAACAGTTTGATTATGTGAATCCCAGAAACCGTGAGGTGCAGGTAGAGATGGAGAAAGTGGCAACCGGTCATATCAAGGAGATAGGGGCTCTTGTTGACACCTCTTTTTATACCACTCCCGATTTCAAGGAGCAGTCATTCAGCGTGGAGGCGTCAGTGGTTATACCTGTCTATAATCGTGAGAAGACCATCTGTGATGCCGTTGACAGTGCGTTGTCGCAGCGTTGCTCTTTCCGCTTTAATGTCATTGTGGTTGATAACCACTCCACAGATGCCACGACGGAGTTGCTCCGCAAATACAAGACCGATAAGAGGCTGGTGCATATCATACCCAAGCGCACAGACCTTGGTATCGGTGGCTGCTGGAATGTGGCTGTCAATGACCTTCGTTGTGGCCGTTTTGCCGTTCAACTT
>JAGDAU010000191.1 GCA_017959365.1 Prevotella sp. | reverse complement strand
GGGCTGACGGCTGTTGCCCCTTCGGGGCGCGAGGTGATTATTGCATGGAATGATTATCACCCGACGGGGGAGCCGTCGGCCACCCTGGCTGGATAATTTATTATAATCGTCTCTTTGTCTCTCTGTCATAAAACAGTTCCCGTTAACGTTCCCGTTCCCGTTGAATAAACATCCATTTTATCCATTTCGCATATTTTTTTCATAAAAATTAGGAAGTATATGAATTAATGTGTATCTTTGCGTCATAAACACTTAAATCAATATCATTATGATTAAATCATCAAATATATTCGTAAGGGTAATGCTCATAGTCCTGCCCTCAATGGTCAGCCTCATGTGCTATGCACAGGAAGCGGACGCTGAAGGAGGTATTCATGTCAATACCAGACAGTCAGGAATGTCGGATGTGTATTCCTCTGACGAGATACGCAAGATAACGTTCAGCAACCGTGGCGTACAGGTATGGAACACCAACTGGCCCACGGAGTATGCCTATTCCAATTTCCGCTCCATCTCCTTCCACGAGGTTGGCGGGGGCCTTGACACCGGCATCGGTGCCGTGCGTCAGGATGGTGCGGACATAGACATCAGATACTCTTCATCGGGTCAGAAACTCATCATCACCGGTCCGGCATCCCTTTCCTCTGTTGAGATATACACACTTGATGGCGTGATGGTAGCGTCACGGTCAGTCCGTTCGGCTACCTGCACCATTAGGCTGTCTGACATCCCCCAGGGCGTCTATATCGTCAAGGCCCGCTCCACCAAGGGCACTGTCACCAAGAAGATAGTGAGATAGGTGTGTGGTGTGTTTTATGTTTTATGTTTTGTGTTAGATAGCATTGATTCTCAATGGCTAAACTAATCAATCGTAAATTGGACTACGAGCTTTGCTCGCCTGAGTACCTATAAATAGTAAATAATCACGAAGAAATAGTCCAATCGTAAATCTATTAGTGTTTTATGTTTTGTGTTTTGAACTGTGTAATTTTATAATATTTCCTGTTTTGTTATGAAAAAGATAACGCCCCTCATCATAATGCTCCTGACGGTCTGCCTTCCCAGCATGGCTCAGAGCGACCTTAATGTCTATCAGGACGAACTGATAATAAAGACCATTCCCGCCTCCGATGTTGACAGCGTCACCGTGACTGAGAGTGAGCCGCGCAGCATATTCTTCTGGCGCGACGGCGAGGTGTTTCTCACCTTCGCCTCCGAGGAGGTTGACAGCATCACGCTTTCCCGTGACGGCGAGGAGCCGTTCTCGTATATCGGAATAGTGGGTTTCAACGATGACCTTTACGTCAAGGACATAGACATCCTCTCTTCCACCACGGCATCCAAGTATAAGTCTTTCGTCAACTCTCTGTCGAAGAAGAACGGCACACTGCTCTACTTCGCCGTTGACAATGCCCTTGCCATGATGCTCAACCACAGGTTCACCACACCGCTTACAAGCGCTAACCTGATCACCTTCACCGACGGTCTTGATTTAGGTTCTATCATGAAGAACACTAATCATTCGTCTTCAAGTGCCTATCTGTCAGCCGTCAGCCAGACTATCAGGGATGCTAAGGTCCAGGGCCTGCCCCTGAGTGCCTATACCGTCGGTCTGCGTGGCAGTGATGTGAGCGATGTGTCGCTGTTCCGGAAGAACCTGCGCATGCTGGCATCCTCCGATGACAAGGCCTTCGAGATAAGCAGCATCAATGACCTGCAGTCAAAGTTTAAGGATATAGCCGATGAGATAATCCGTATCAACACGCGGCAGACGATAAGCGTCAAGATCCCCGGCACCGACAGCGGCACGCGCTCCCGTTTCGTCTTCGATGGCAAGTCGGCGGAAAGCAGCCAGTTGTACATCGAGGGCTCCTTCAATCTTCGTGACTTCACGCTTCGTGATGTCACCTACCATGGCATGACGGCCCGCTCGGGCAGTGTGGTGCAGGGCACTCTGGACGGCATCTTCGTCACCTTCACCCTGCGCGGTCTTCAGAACGAGAGTGGCGATGGTACGATACCCATGAGTAACATAAAGCATTACTACCGCCTTCCATCATCTTCCTCTTGGCAGATCAACTCAGAGTTTACCCCGTCAAACAACACCCTCCGCAGTGTGATGCACAAGGGTACGTCCGTCATGCTTGTCCTTGACTGCTCCAGTTCACTTGGCAGCGACTTCAGCCGCATGCAGAGCTATGCCAACAGCTTCATTGACATGGTGGCAAACAACGCTCTGCTGTGTGATGTCACAACGCCACAGAATGTCAAGGCAGAGTTTGCGATGAAGAGCGGCAACCTCGTCGTTCGTCTTACATGGGACAGGGTACGCTTTGCGGAAAGCTATGATGTCTATCGAAGCAGTAGTTCATATTCCAGTGATTTTAGTCTTATTGCCTCAGATGTCACGACTCTCTATTGGTCTGACGAGAGTCCCCTTGAAGGCATAAGTTACTACAAGATAGTAGCCAAGGGTCATGGCATGACGAGCGCAATGAGCAATGCCGTTATGGCAAGAAAGCCTTTTGTTTTTAATGTAAACGGTATAGACATTAATATGGTTAAGGTTGAAGGTGGCACATTCCAGATGGGG
>JAGDAU010000190.1 GCA_017959365.1 Prevotella sp. | reverse complement strand
AGCTCCACGAATAATTTGTTCAAATCGCTGACTGTATATCAGTCGGCGATTTTTATATTGCTTTATCTTAAGCGATGTTTGCTCTTATTCTATTACCTCGATATAGAAACTGAATGGACGGAAACCGTCGTTGCAGCTGATCATCGCACTCATGGGGTTCTTCATCCATCCGTCGTAGAAATTACCCTCACCTCGTGCCAGCGATTCCACGAACTCACGCATGGACGACCATGCCGACGGACACATTCCATCAGGTTTCTGGCCATCGGTGGAAATCCACTGTTGTCCCTCCTTGACATCGCAGGTGTGCTCAATCGGGTTCTCGTATCTTGCCATCAGGTCTGTATAGACAGTCTGACGAATTGCTGTGATTCGTACTTTGTTCATAGTTTATATCTTTATCTTTATCTTCACCTTATAACCTTACAACCTAACAACCTCATTATATTTGGCCGCTAAGTTACAAATATTCTCAGACATACCGGCATGTGTTTTTGATAAAATAAGGTAAAGTTAAGTAAATATTTTTGGTGATTTCGTTTTTTGTGTGTAATTTCGCAGCGGATTAGAAACAGTATTTGTTATGAAACGGTTTATATTATTGATGGTCATGGCGGTGATGTGCTGTGTGGCTACTTTCGGACAGGATGACCAGATTGTCGGTAGAGATGCGGATATCTTCGAACAGCCAGAGGTGATGCCCTCATTCCCGGGAGGTATGGACGGATTGATCTCATGGCTCAGTGAGAATATCCAATATCCCCAGAATGCGGTGAATCATGATGTCAAGGGTAGGGTGATTGTCACCTTTGTCATTGACACGGATGGTAGCGTCATTGAGCCGAAGGTGGTCCGTAGCCTTAACCCAGTGCTTGATTTCGAGGCTCTCAGGGTGGTTGGCACTATGCCTAAATGGAATCCCGGAAAGTTGAATGGCAAGCCAGTAAAGGTGAAATACACGTTGCCTATTTCATTTAAGCAGTAATGTCGAAGAGGGTAAGGTACAGAGGGCTATCCAACAAGGAGGTGCTCGCCAGCAGGGCGCGGCACGGGGCTAATGTGCTTACTCCTCCACAGAAGGAGTCGTGGCTCAAACTGTTTTTCAGTAAGTTCAACGACCCCCTGATAGTCATCCTCATGGTAATCGGAGTGTTTGCCGTGGGGGTGTCGTGTTATGAGTATTGGGGTCTCAAGGAAGACTACTCCGTCTTTTTTGAGCCTATTGGCATTTTTGTGGCGATCCTTCTTGCTACCGGACTTGGTTTCTATTTTGAGCTTAAGGCACAGAAGGAGTTTACCATTCTTAATAAGGAGAATGACCAGGAGCGTGTTGTGGTAATCCGCAACGGTAATGCTACGGAGATACCTAAATGCGATGTTGTGGTGGGTGATATCCTGGTTCTTCAGACAGGTCAGGAGATTCCCGCTGACGCCCGCCTGCTGTCTGCTGTGAGCCTGATTGTTGACGAGTCGTCGCTGACGGGTGAGCCCGCGCATCAGAAGGGTCTTGATGTGGATGATGACAGTACGACATATCCACCCGACCTTGTCTATCGTGGCACTCAGGTGATGGAGGGACATGGCTATGCCGAGGTGACAGCCGTGGGCGACCGCACCGAGAACGGCCGTATCATGCAGTCGTTGCTTGGCGTGGAGATTGGTGATGATGGCGATGAGGCAGCGCTAAAGGACTTGAATAAGACCCAGCGCCTTGCACTGCGCTTGAATGAGCGTAACAAGGTTACCCGTAAGGTGCGTACTCCGCTCAACGAGCAGCTTGACCGTTTAGGGCGTTTGATAACCTACGCCAGTTATGCGGTTGCCGGAATCATCGTGGTGGGTAGGCTCCTTGTCTATTTCCACTGGCATCTGCCGTCAGTGGCCTCACAGGAGGAGATGGTCCATTTCCTGGCATATTTGTTAAACACTATTATGATAGCCGTCACCCTGGTGGTGGTGGCAGTGCCTGAGGGTTTGCCTATGGCGGTGTCGTTGTCTCTTGCCAACTCTATGCGCAAGATGCTTAAGACCAACAATCTCGTGCGTAAGATGCACGCCTGCGAGACGATGGGTGCCGCAACGGTAATCTGTACCGACAAAACGGGTACTCTCACCATGAACCAGATGCAGGTGAGGGAGTCTGCTGTTGACATGACAGATATCCTCTGTGAGGGCATTGCCCTTAACTCCACAGCATCTTTGGATTTCACCACATCTAACCCCAAGGTCATTGGTAACCCTACGGAGGGTGCTCTCTTGCTTTGGATTCTCACCCATGGCCATGACTATCGTGACTATCGAGCGGAGGCAGAACGCATACAGGAGCTGCCTTTCTCACCCGATAATAAATATATGGCCACCTTAGTACGGTCGGCGGTGATGCCCGGTAAGACCTTATTATATATAAAAGGTGCACCTGAGATTGTTATGGGTATGTGTGAAACCATGGCTGAGGGACACACCAAGGATGAGTTTGAGCAGACACTGCGTGGCTATCAGGAGAAGGCAATGCGTACGTTGGGCTTCGCCTGTCAGGTTGTCGATGACGGTATGACTGTTATCCGTGACGGCAAGATTGTGGCAGACAACCTCACCTTTATGGGTGTGGTAGGCATTGAAGACCCCGTGCGTGACGATGTGAAGGAGGCTGTCGAGCAGTGCCTGAACGCCGGTATAGACATCAAGATCGTCACAGGCGACACCATGGAGACGGCACGTGAGATAGGTCGCCAGATTGGTGTGTGGAAAGATGACTATGACGACCGTAACATCATTGACGGACGTACGTTTGCCGCACTGTCATGGGATGAGCTCTTGCGGCGTGTCAATGACCTTAAGATTATTGCCCGTGCCCGGCCCATGGATAAGAAACGCCTCGTGGAGGCTCTGCAGGAGCGTGGCCATGTTGTGGCTGTCACGGGTGACGGCACCAACGATGCTCCCGCCCTCAACGCGGCACATGTGGGGCTGTCGATGGGTGATGGCACTTCTGTTGCTAAGGAAGCGAGTGATATAACCATCATTGACAACTCCTTTGCCAGTATAGTGAGAGCCGTGAAGTGGGGGCGCTCGCTCTTCCAGAATATCCAGCGTTTCCTGCTCTTCCAGCTCACCGTCAATGTCGCGGCATGCCTTCTGGTGCTCTGGGGAGCCTTCTTAGATACCACATCGCCCCTTACAGTAACTCAGATGCTGTGGGTCAATCTTATCATGGACACTTTTGCCGCTTTCGCCCTCTCTGGTCTGCCGCCCACGGATAAGGTGATGACTGAGAAGCCGCGTAACCGCAAGGCGTTTATCCTGGACCGTGAAATGCGAATGAATATCCTTGGCGTGGGTGTGTTTTTCTTCTTCCTCCTGCTTGGCCTGCTGTATATATGCCATTATGCAGATGTCAATCAGTTGTCAGATCTGCTGAATATTAAATGGACGGTTGACCCAAAGAAGTTTATTGTCGAGCCTAAAGAGCAGACGCTTATTTTCACCATCTTTGTGATGACTCATTTCTGGTATCTGTTTAATGCAAGGGCATACAATACCGGTGGCAGTGGCTTTGACCTGAAGGGCTGCGACGGTTTTATCACCATAGCGGTGATAATATTAGTTGGTCAGATAATGATTACCCAACTGCCGGTATTTAATAAGTTCTTCAATGTTGTTCGTCTGGAGTGGACCGACTTGGCGATTATCATCGTCCTGTCTGCCTTGGTGGTGGGTGTCAGGGAGTTACATGCGTTTATGAAGCGAGCCAGTCATCGATAAGGTGGCGCGCGATGGATAGCTTCTCTGGTATATTGGGCAGGTTGTCTTTCTTGAACCATCCTCCCCTTGTCAGCTCTTCTTTCTGAAGGTGTATTTCGCCTCCAGCGTAACGGGCAGTGAATCCCACCATCAGTCCGCAGGGGTATGGCCACGGCTGACTGCCGAAGTAGGTGATATCAGAGATGGTGATGCCTGTCTCTTCCCTCACCTCACGCGCGACAGCCTCCTCAAGTGTTTCGCCCGTCTCCACGAAACCCGCCACGAGACCATAGAAGTCTTTCCTGAAGTTGCGTGCTCTGACGAGTAGTATCTCGTCGCCACGTGTGATGCGTACTATAACCGCCGTGGCGAGCTGAGGCCATATCTCCTTGCCGCATTCCTCACAGCGTTTGGATATCTCGGTGTGCATGCGCATCCTGCCGCCGCACACACCGCAGAACTGTGTGTTCTGGTCCCAATAGAGCAGTTCGTGGCATTTGCCCGCCTGCTCATATTCCTCTTTGGTCAGTTTGTAATATGACTGCCTCAGTGGCACCATCTCGTAATGGGGTAGGGCGGGTGGCGTGTCTATGCGCATGGTACGCAGTTCGGTGCCGTCTTTCCATGTTACTCTCATGACATTATGCCACGGCTTTTGCTCCACCGGGCAGTCGCCCTGAGGGATGCCCTGAGGGATGCCCGACGGAGAACCGTCGGGAACTGTGGCTGCTTTGGGAACTGTGGCTGCTTCGGGAGCTGAGGCAGAATCGGCTTTGGTTATGAGCAGGCTGTCTTTGCAGAATATATACCAACGCATTGCAGTGGTTGTTTGTGCTTGGGTAAACCTCACTATTTCACTCTGAATGAGAAGTTGAACGTTTTGCCGTCGAAGCGGTAGTATTTGCCGCTGAAGACACCATTGCGGAATTTACCGTCATAAGAGCCGGTCTCAATGTCGTTCTCTGGGTTATATTCAGACAGTGAGAGTGT
>JAGDAU010000189.1 GCA_017959365.1 Prevotella sp. | reverse complement strand
CAAATTGTGTACCGTTGGCAGCACCAACCTCAATGCGCGCAGTATGAGGTGGGACTATGAGTGCAACGCTATTATCATAGACCCATATACGACAAAGGAATTATCAGACCTGTTTAACAGCGAAAAGGCGGAGAGTTTCTACCTTACAGAAGAGAAATGGCGTGAATGGCGCAAACCCGGCAAACGTTTCGTCGGATGGTTTGCACACTTCTTAGCTCCATTCCTATAATAAAAATGACGTTAAAAGGGAAAAACCTTTTAACGTCATTTTCAACTTCCTGATTATTATTATTTTACCACCACCTTACGGCCGTTGTGGATGTATATGCCCTTAGGTAATTTGTCTTTTACCACTTTCCTTCCACTCAAGTCATACCATACATCGGCATCTGTGTAACCGGTATAATCGGTGATTCTTATTCCTGTGTCAATAGTGCCGTCACCATAGTTGATATCGAACGCCGTCAACTGCGGAACATTCTGCGATGCGTCATCCCCACCAATCTTAAAGTAAGCACGGAAAGCGTTGATAAACGTGCTCCCATTACCGTTCGGATAATACAGGCTATTGTTGGCACCCATGCAGAGGATGCTCTTGTCCTCTGAAGAGATGGTAATAGCACCATAGGTACCGAGGAATCTCACGCGCAGGTCACCCTCCACACCATTGTTATATCCAATGATGTCACTGTTGATAGTAACACCGGAGAATTCAGGCTCAACGATATCTTCAGATGCGGCTTCCCACTTGATGATATATGGCACACCAGCAGAGATACCGCCTTCAGGCTGGATGAAGTTCAACGTCAATGTTGAGCCGCTGATGAATGCTTCCTTAAGTTGAAGGATGTCAGCGCCATAGAAAGGATGCTCCGGGTCTGCCAACTGCTCATCAGTAATACTAAACGGCACACAGATTGTGTTCCAGGAACCGTCCTTATAGAATGTACGTCCTGCGAGTGTCACGTCAACGGTCTTACCATCGTTGTCAGTAATGACGTCACTGTTGCCGCTACCGTCATCATTAAGCGTGACAGCCTTCACAGCCGGCACCATCACCTCACGGTAGATCATTGGCAATGTACCAATGGTGGAAATATAGCATGAGAAGATTGGACTGTTATTATTAGGATTAAACCGGATGATGTTTCTGGTATTCGTTCCCTGGAAGGTAATGGTGGCAACCCCCTCATCAATATAGATTGTTGCCTGGGCGTTATCATCAGCCACGGACTTTGTCCTCAGCCAGTTATTATCGCTGTGGGCAGCATAGAGATAAGCACTTTCATCATCGTCACCGACATTGAAAAGGAAGTTGCCGCTGAACGTCTCCAGTGTTATGATCTGTGCGGTTTCGCCCGGTGTCAGCGTGCCATCCGGATTGCTTGTAAAGTCATTTGTTGCGGAACGGTTATTTGTGTTCTGTGTCGTACTGAGAACATAATTAAGATCTTGTTCTACTATAAGTATCTTATCTCCAGCCTTAAGGGTGCTGGCATCTGTCACCAACGCATAATTGCCTGTACCCACTAACTGCTCTGATGATGACACGGTAAGCGTGTAAGAGGCGGAACTCTCGTTATAGCTGTCATTACCGGCGAAGGTCGCGGTGATTGTTGTCGTACCTTCCGCCACGAGGGTAACCTCACCGGTCTGCTCATCAACAGTTGCCACTGTCTCGTCGCTGCTGCTATATGTTACAGTCAGACCTTCGGGAGTGATAGTGAGAGTAGGCTCGGTGAAGTACTCACCAAGGGTTGCCTCTACCGTCTCGGAGTCGAACGACATCGTCACATCATATAAATCATTATATACAGGACGGACATAATTGTCATAACTGAACGAGCTGTTTTTCATAAAGCCCCATACATACTCCTCTAATCCCGGGTAGTCAATGAATGGGTTACGGTTGTTCTGGATGGCATAGACAGCATTGTTGCGGTTGACCTCCTTCTCACTCACAGGGTCGTTCTTAGACCATTTCATGAGCATCTCAAGCTGCCATTCCGTGAGGGCGGGATAGGTGGTGCCGTCAAGCACAGCAGTCACCTCGGTATTGCTGTAATTGGTGTACCAGTCGTGCAGTTTCTCCTCATAGCATGTCACCATATAGAAATATGTACGCGCGAAGTCACCCTTATACTCATCCGCCGGCTCAAAGACGGTTGAGGTGTAACCCAGATATGAACACGGTCCGAGTTTGCTGAAATCGTTGGCTGAGGTGTATGTGGGGCTGCTTGTCTCTCCGAACGGGTAATTAGCACGTTTACCGTTTACGAAGCCGTCAGTGGGATAGATATGATGCAGGTCCGTTTTCATTGGAGTGTTGCTGCCAAACCAGCTCTGCGGGAAGGAGTGCTCACGGTTGTAGCAGTCACCTTCCTTACTGTATGAAGAGCCAGAGGATACGGGGTAATAATTGGTGATATTTGAGTACATATCCCATATTTTGCCGTTACTGTTGAGATCTGTGGTATTGAATGCAGTCCATAGATAATCATAACTCTTCTCTGTGCGAGTATATATGATACTACTCATCGCGGT
>JAGDAU010000188.1 GCA_017959365.1 Prevotella sp. | reverse complement strand
GGTCAAAGGTCAAAGGTCTAAGGTCTAAGGTCAAAGGACTAAGGCTTAGGTCTGAGGTCTGAGGCTGTCTAAGGGTCATCATGTGTGGTTTTATTGTTATTGCTTGTTGTCGGTGTGTTTTATTTAGTTATTCAGGTGGCTATTGCGGTGGTGTCCCACCTCTTCCCATTCCGAACAGAGAAGTTAAGCCCACTTGCGCCGATGGTACTGCAATGCAATGCGGGAGAGTAGGTAGCTGCCTTTTTTTCAGTGAGTGGCTCACGGCAAAACCGTGAGCCGCTTTTGCTTTGATAACCTCAGCCTCTCCCCCGACCCCTCTCCTAAATGAGGAGGGGAGCTCATAGCCTTACAACCTCATAACCTCATAACCTTATAACCTCAACTTAACTTTTTCATCTATTATTTTGCTGTTGGCAAAATTATTAGTAATTTTGTCACCAAAATTATAGTATGATGAAAAAGATTAGCTATGTGTTCTTGTTTATAGGATGCATTATAATAATGTTTGGCTGTGTCAAAACAGAGAAAGATACATCTGTTTCGGAAGTGGCACAAGATGACTCTCCCAAACCTGAATTGCCTTATTCTTCTGATGATATCATTGAGAGAGTTGTGGATGATCATGGTAATCAGGCAATTCGTATAGACTCCGATAAGACTATCAGTAATCCTGGTAAGGTAAAAGACCGTGAGAAGTGTTTTATCATTATGTCGAAGAAGGATTATTACCTTTACGTTTATGAGCCACAGGGTGACGATACTGTTATGGTAGCCCGTTATGATTGTTGCTTTAGTCTGAAGAAAGGACAGAAACAGGAGAGTGGAGACATGAAGACCCCACATTGTTCGATGGGTTCGCCTTTTACCATATCCGAGATTAAGGATGCATCAACCTGGGAGCATGATTTTGGTGACGGGCGTGGTAAGATTTTGGCTTACGGAGCCTGGTTCTTACGCCTTGACACGGGTCACAAGGGTATTGGCATTCATGGCAGCACAAATAACGCCGAGAGTGTTCCCGGAAGAGCCAGTGAGGGTTGCATCCGTCTTCGCGACGCAGATATTATTGACCTTCATGACAATTACGCTTACGTTGGTATGCCTGTGATTATCAAGGCAGAAGACGTAGATGACCTGCCCTTTGAGGTACGTGCTCACAAAAAACAGAACATTAACCGTAAACGTCACTTAAGATATAAGTAATCTCACAAGAAAAACTACAACAATGGCTCTTAATTATATTTGGATAGGTCTTTTCCTTATAGGACTGATATTTGGTGTGGTACGCCTTATAATGGGTGATGCTACTGTCTTGCCTGCAATGAATGAATCGACATTTGAAATGTCTAAGAAGGCGTTTGAGATGACATTAGGACTAACTGGTACCTTGACCTTATGGATGGGTCTAATGAAAATAGGCGAGGACAGTGGTTTGGTTGCCCGGCTTGCCCGTTTTTTGAGTCCGGTATTGACAAAACTCTTTCCAGAGATTCCCAAGGGACATCCTGCTCTTGGTTCTATTTTTATGAATATGTCTGCCAATATGCTTGGTCTTGACAATGCAGCAACTCCCGTAGGATTGAAAGCCATGCAGGAATTGCAGAGCATCAACCCCAAGAAGGATACCGCGAGCAATTCCATGATTATGTTCTTGGTGCTTAACACTTCCGGGCTTACCATAATCCCTGTTTCCATAATGGCTTACCGTGCCGCTAATAATGCCGCTGATCCTACAGACATCTTCATACCACTGTTGCTTACTACGCTCTGTTCCACCATTGTCGGGCTTATTGCAGTGTCAATATATCAGCGTATCAACCTTTTCAATAGGTATATCCTTCTGATGTTTGCCGTTATCGCCGCTCTTGTGGCAGGACTCTTTACGATTATACATGGTATGGATGAAGCACACACCCAGAATTTCTGTAAGGTATTGACAAGTGTTCTGATACTCGGTACCATAGGTATATTTCTTTTCTCTGCACTTCGCAAGAAAGTTAACGCATACGATTCATTTATAGAGGGTGCCAAGGGTGGTTTCGGCGTTGCAGTGAAACTGATTCCCTATTGCGTTGCTATTATGGTAGCAGCCGGAGTGTTCCGTGAGTCGGGCGCCCTTCAGATGTTGCAGCGCGGTTTACAGTGGACCGTTGAGTTGTTTGGTATAAACAGTGACTTTGTGACGGCTTTGCCGGTGGCATTTATGAAACCCCTTAGTGGTCCTGGCGCCCGTGGTATGATGCTTGACATCTTCGCCCATTATGGTCCGGACTCTTTTGCCGGCCATCTGGCCAGCGTCATGCAGGGCTGCACAGATACCACATTCTATATCCTTACCGTATATTTCGGTAGTGTGGGAATAAAGAAATACCGTAACTCTATCTTCTGTGGTCTCTTAGCAGACTTTGCCGGTATGATAGCAGCGGTGTTCTTCAGTTATTATTTCTTTTATTAGTTGAGTTGAAAGATAAAAGATAGAAGTTGAAAGTGAAAATGTTTTGACGGGAACTTAGTAAATTGAAGATTCTTTTAGTCGGCCTGTGGCCTTTGTAAAAGCGTCACAAGTGCCGAGCGGAAGATTGAAAATTGAATATTTCCTCGGAATATCGGAATGCCGAAAATAGGACTCCGAGCTTTGCTCGCCTGAGTACCTATAAAAAGTACATAATCACGAAGAAATAGTAAATAGTCAAATATAAAATCTAATTCACTTTAAACATTAAACTTTAAACCAATAAGTTGAGCGAATGCGAAACTTGAATAAAAAGATTGAATAATGAGAATAAAATTTTATCTTTGTGCAGCTGTGTTGGTTGCGTTTATGTGCGGCAGCACTGTATCATCTGCCGTTGATGATGGTGGTGATGACGTGACACAATATAGTAACACGGTGCGTGAGCATGTAGTGATGGATCATGGCAAACGTGCCATACGCAGTGACGCTGATTACAGTATCAGCCATCCGGAGTTGATAAAGAATAAGGCAAACTGCTTTATTGTCATTTCCAAGAAAGATTTCTATCTTTATGTGTACGAGCCTCAGGGTCAGGACACTGTCTTGCTTGCCCGTTACGACTGTGCGTTAAGTCTGATCAAGGGCAATAAACGTATGAAGGGAGATATGAAAACCCCCAGTTGCACCATGAGCAACCCTTTCCGTATCTCACAGATAGTCAATGCCTCTACTTGGCGTCATGACTTTGGTGACGGCCGGGGCAATATCCTGGCGTATGGAGCATGGTTCCTACGTCTTGTGACACCAGGTCATAGCGGTATAGGAATCCATGGCAGCACAAACAACCGTCAGAGTGTTCCAGGTCGTGCCAGCGAGGGTTGTATCCGTCTTAAGGATGAAGATATCAAAGATCTGAAGACCTATTATGTTACTCAGAATATGAAGGTTATTGTAAAGGACGAGTCTGTGGACGATTATCCATTTGAGGTGCGTGCCATGAGAAAGCAGCATATCAAGAGGCTCCGTCACTTCAATGCTCAGACAACTCTTACAAATGAGCAGGTAAAGACTGCGCCATTGGAACAATTTGCTCCTAAAGAAATGAAATTGTAACACAATGCAGTGGACTGACAGGATCAGACAGGTGAAAATCATCTTGGTTGTTATGGCTGTGTTAATAGCCGTAGCATCCCTTGTGGCCTCCAATCTCCTTACCCGTGACCTCTATGTAGAGGAGCACAAGAAAATGGAGATTTGGGCAGAGGCGATGCGCACGCTCAGCGTGGATGATGAGAATGCCGGAATGAATCTTGTCCTAAAGGTGATAGAGGATAATACCACTATACCCATTGTGGTGTTCGGTGCCAATGACTCAGTGCAGGTGTACCGTAATATAAAGGTTAAGGCGGACAATGAGGCGGACAGTCTTCGCCTGATAGCCGCTATGGGAGCCAGTATGCGTGATGCCGGACGCTGCATCCGTATTCAGATGGATGGTGATGCGTCTGATGACAAATCAGAGAAAAGCTATATTGACGTATGTTATGATGACTCTCTCATGCTCAAGCGTCTTGCCACCTATCCATATGTCCAGCTTGGTGTGGTGCTTATTTTTGTTGTAGTGGCTATTTTCGCATTGCTTACCAGTAAGCGCGCTGAGCAGAACAAGGTATGGGTTGGGTTGTCTAAGGAGACCGCCCATCAGCTTGGCACACCTATCTCAAGCCTCATGGCCTGGGCTGAAATCCTCAAGGAGACATACCCTGACGATGCCCTTATTCCGGAGATGGATAAAGATGTTAAACGCCTTCAGCTGATAGCCGACCGTTTCTCAAAGATCGGCTCCCTTCCCGAGCCTGTCCCCTCGAGCCTCTCAGAGGTTGTGGACCATGTGATAGATTATATGGATAGGCGTACCTCCAAGAAGGTGACAATGATACGTGAGATGCCCGCTGAAGACATTATAGTGCGGCTTAATGCCTCTCTGTTTGAATGGGTGATAGAAAATCTTTGCAAGAATGCCGTTGATGCCATGGAGGGTAGTGGTACAATCACCATCCGTGTTAGTGATACCGGTCAGCGAGCTGTTATTGAAGTGGAAGATACGGGTAAGGGTATCCGTAAGAAAGATATCGGCAATGTGTTCCGTCCCGGCTTCACAACCAAACAGCGCGGATGGGGTCTTGGCTTGTCACTTGCAAAGCGAATAGTGGAGGAATATCATAAGGGTCGCATCTTTGTTAAGCGCTCTGAGGTGGGTGTTGGCACCACATTTCGTATAGAATTGCTAAAATAAGTCAAAAGATTTGTTAATTATCAAAAAATATTAGTACCTTTGCACCCCAAATGGTGTGTAAGACACATCATTCTTATCTTATGCGTGAGCAAGAGACACTTAAAATCAATGTGACAGGACTCAAGCAGGGTATTTCCACGCTTGAGGTTGACTTGTCTGACGATTTCTTCAACGTCATGGAAGCCCCGGAAATACGGGGTGGTCGTGTGAGCGTGATGGTGGAGATAAGTCGTTGTGATGACACGTTTGATGTCTCTGTTCGTGCTGAGGGTGTGGTAACAGTGGGTTGCGACCGTTGTCTTGATGACTTGGAAGTGAGCATTGATACCACAAGCCATTTGGTGATACTACTGGGTGACGAAGACGCAGAGCAAGACGACCGGTTGATAGTCAATGCCGCAAATCCCGTGGCTGACCTGTCATGGTACGTATGTGAGCAGATTGTCCTTGCCATTCCCATAAAGCACGTCCATCAACCTGGCGATTGCGACGATGCTATGATAAGCCGTCTTGACGAGCTTAATGCTGACCGAAGCAGCGATGGGGAGCCTGAAACCAGTATAGACCCACGATGGTCAGCCCTGTTAAAGATGCAAACAGACAACAATTAAATTATAAAATATTAAAACATTATGGCACATCCTAAAAGAAGACAGTCAAAGACTCGTACACTTAAGAGAAGAACTCATGACAAAGCAGTAGCACCAACATTGGCAGTATGTCCAAACTGTGGCGCTTATTATGTTTACCACACTGTTTGCCCAACATGTGGTTACTACAGAGGCAAGGTTGCTATTGAAAAGGCTCAAGACATCGATTAAGTAAGTAATGAGTAAAATTAATGCGATAATCACCGGCGTTGGTGGCTACGTGCCAGATTATATCCTCAATAACGAGGAATTATCACGCATGGTAGACACCAGCGACGAGTGGATATCGGCCCGAGTGGGTATT
>JAGDAU010000019.1 GCA_017959365.1 Prevotella sp. | reverse complement strand
GAACTTAACATTTGTAACGAAGAGGTCGTCACCAACGAGCTGGCAACGGTCACCGATAGCCTCGGTCAGCTTAACCCAGTTCTCCCAGTCGTTCTCGTCGAGACCGTCCTCGATAGAGTCGATAGGATACTTGGTGATAAGCTCCTCAAGGTATTTAATCTGCTCTGCAGCAGAGAGCTTCTTGCCGTTAGGATCTTTCTTCTTGCCATCCTTCAGCTGACGATAGTCGTAGAACCACTCACCATTCTCCTGAACAGCAAACTCAGAAGCTGCGCAGTCCATAGCAATCTTAACGTCCTTGCCAGGCTCATAACCAGCAGCCTTGATAGCATCGATGATCGTGTCGAGAGCATCCTCTATACCGTCGAAGTTAGGAGCGAAACCACCCTCATCACCAACGGCTGTTGAAAGACCACGCTTCTTGAGCAGCTTAGCCAGGTTGTGGAACACCTCAGCACCCATGCGGATACCCTCTCTCTCGTTCTTGGCGCCTACAGGGCGGATCATGAACTCCTGGAATGCGATAGGAGCGTCAGAGTGGGCACCACCATTGATGATGTTCATCATTGGAACAGGCAGTGTGTAAGTGTTTGTACCACCGATATAGCGATACAGAGGAATGTTAAGAGCCTTAGCAGCTGTCTGAGCTACTGCGAGTGAAACGCCTAAGATAGCGTTAGCGCCTAACTTACTCTTAGTAGGAGTACCGTCAAGGGCGAGCATCTTCTGGTCGATAGCGCGCTGCTGAAGCACACAGTCACCCTTCAGTGCCGGAGCGATGATAGTATTGACATTCTCTACAGCCTTCAGGACACCCTTGCCCAGGAAGCGGCCTTTGTCGCCGTCACGAAGCTCAAGAGCCTCATTCTCACCGGTGCTGGCACCAGAGGGAACGCTTGCGCGACCCATAACGCCATTCTCGAGTGTTACCTCAACCTCTACTGTAGGATTGCCACGTGAATCCAAAATCTCTCTTGCATGAACTTTTTCGATAATCATAATATACTCTGAATTTTAAAAGTGTTATTTTCTTTTTTTGCGGATGCAAAGTTAGTGTAAAATTATGAAATGCAAAAAGATAAACGCCACAAAATGTGGCGTTTTTTACTTTTTTAAGGTGTTAAGGCTTATTTTGTAAACTGCATTGAGCAAATATAACTAAATAATCCCTAATTGCGCTCTCCATTCGTTATATGTGGTAGCCTCCTCGTCAACGACTTTGCCGTCTGACTTGATGACATTGGTGACAAAAGCGTTAAGGGTCTTGAGGATGGCATCGCTCTCCTCGTCGTTGAAACCGTCGATGAGTGCCTTGGTGTCACTTACAATATCGTCAAGGGTATAGGTGTGGTTGAGAGTGTCTTTGACATCATCCTTCAACTCATCCTCTATAGACCCCACCTCCTCTATGTTGGCAATGAAATTCTCGATAAACTCACGCTCCTTAGCGTCGTATTCTCCATCTACGTTAGCGAAAAACAATCCGGTCTTTGCCACTAACTTAATAACAGCTATCAGTTTGTCCATAATAACGCCTCCTTACCATCTTAATGATTTGTTACCCAGACCGATTACACCCAACACGCTCTGAGCCAACGAACCCATGCCACCACCTCTGGTGACCATATCTATAACACTGCCCAGACCACCGCCTGCGCCGGGGTTCTGCTGCTGATACTGTCGGCATTGCTCTTCTGCACTGCCACTCAATCCGCCAAGCACACTGCCAAGGCCCTGGTTCCTCACCTGTCCGGCAATATTGCCCAGTCCGCCGCCTCCGGCGGCATTAATCATATTCTCAAAGAAATTTCCCATAATATTATAATTTATGTTTTGTGTTTTATGTTTTGTGTTTTATGTTTTGTGTTTTGGTGACAGCGAAGTATCGCCGTTTACATATCACTGTTTTATGGCGATACAAAATAAGTGTATTTTGAGCGTTTTTCCAACAGCGGTGTGCCGTTTCCTACCGTTTTTACAATAAATTAACATAATGCGAAGATGGCAATAAAAAGGCCGCTACCTATTGTGGTTGTTCCTTCAGACTCTCGAGGATGCTGATGAGGTCTGACTCCTTGACGGCTTGGAGCATCCTGATGCGGGTAGGGCGGAAATTGGGTATGCCCTTGAAGATGGGTGTTGCAGCAAGGTGGCGGCGTGTGTGGAGGATGCCACGGTATTCGTCGATACGTTCGATATTGATGCGCAACTGCTCTATGAGGATGTCTATCTTCTCTTCACGTGATAGGGAAGGGCGTGTGCTCTTGGGGTCTGCCTCACTGAAGAACCACGGACAGCCGAAGGTGGCTCTTCCAACCATCACAGCGTCAACACCATAGTCGTTGAATGCCCGCTCCACATCCTCCTTGCTTTGTATATCTCCATTGCCGATAATGGGAATATGGATTCGGGGGTTCTGCTTCACCTCCCTGATGAGAGTCCAGTCGGCATTGCCGGTGTACATCTGCGCCCGTGTGCGCCCATGGATGGTAAGTGCTTGTATGCCACAGTCTTGTAACTGCTCTGCAAGGTCGGTAATGATAAGGTTGTTACTGTCCCATCCAAGACGAGTCTTAACGGTAACTGGTGTATTGACGGCTTTCACCACCTCGCGTGTAATGTTGAGCAGAAGCGGGATGTTGCGTAGCATGCCGGCGCCGGCTCCTTTGCCGGCAACTTTCTTTACCGGACAGCCGAAATTAAGGTCTATGATGTCCGGGCGGGCCTGTTCCACAATCTTCGCAGCCTCAACCATCGCCTCTACGTCACGTCCGTATAATTGTATGCCAACGGGGCGCTCCTCATCACTGATGGTCAGTTTGCGCACTGTTGACTGCACAGAGCGCACCAGTGCCTCTGCGCTGACAAACTCCGTGTAAACCATTGCTGCTCCGAAGCGTTTGCAAAGCATCCGAAAGCCGATGTCGGTGACATCCTCCATAGGAGCAAGGAAGAGCGGGCGGTCGCCAAAGTCGATGTTACCTATCTTCATTCGTCGCCTCCAGAATATTGATCCTGCATATCCATCTCTTCACCACCTTCCCCTTCACCGCGCTTGGGCTTTTTCTTACTCTTCGTATTACCGAAGTTATATGTAAGGGTGAAACGTACTGTACGGCTGTTACGCCATCTCTCTTGCTCACGTGTGAAGGTGTCGCTGCTGGTGTATGTGCTCCACTTACGTGAGTTGAGCAGGTCGCGGCAGTTGATGCTCAGGATGAGTTTCTTATCGAGGAATGATTTTCTCACGCCCATGTCAATACTGCAGTTGGCCTTGCGGTAACCCTGAGTGATAACCTCCTTGGCACGGTATCTTACAGTGGACTGGAACGAGATGTCATACGGCAGTCTGAGGCTCGCCTGCATACGTGCATTCCATGTGAAATTGTGGTTTGACTCCCCGGTAACGGTCTGGCCGTCGATGTCGTAAGAGAAACCGTTCAGTTTGAAATAATAGAAGTTTGCCGTTGTGCTGAGGTCAAGGATACGGAAGAGCTTGTTTTTGGCTGTCAACTCCAGACCGGTGCTTACGCTGCGTGCCACATTCATGTTGGTCTCATACATCAGTCCGTCTGTACTGCTCTGGTAGTTGATGCGCTGTATCACATCAGTTGTTGGACGCCAGTATGCGCTGACAAGCAGCGAGTGCTCCGTCCAGGTACGCAGGTAGTTGAGCGAGAAAGAGTTGCTAAATTCTGGTGTCAGCAAAGGATTACCAAACCTTACTTTCGTTGCATCGCGCGTGTCACGGAAACTGTTCAGTTGTCCACCCCATGGACGTCTCAGACGGCGTGTATAGTTAAGTTGTAACTGGTCGTTCTTTGTCATCTGATATGACAAGAAGACGCTTGGGAACAACTCAAAATAATCCTTCTTAAACGGTTTCTCCCTCTTCGATGGGTCATGCTCCTGATCCCATGTGTACGACTCAGTGTTAACTTTCCAGTACTCACCTCTCATTCCGCCCATAATGCCGAATTTTCCG
>JAGDAU010000187.1 GCA_017959365.1 Prevotella sp. | reverse complement strand
GTTTATCCTGCCGCTGGACTGTTGCACTATGCCAAACCGACAATCCCCGTCTATCTTATTGACCCGGGAGATGTATCGGTATCAGGGTATTATAATGTGACGCATATCATGAAGGGAGCGTCAGAAGGTATGAAGGAACTGATTGTCAAGATAGAGGGATAGGGATATTCCTAGGCTTTCCTAAGCACTCCTAGGTTTTCCTAGGTTTTCCTAGGTTCTCTTAGGTTTTCCTAGGCTATCCTAGGTTCTCTTAGGATTCCCTAGGCTTTCCTATGGCGATAGCAATATATCACTGACAGCTATAATATGGCAGATGCTGCCAGCGAGGACGAAGAAATGGAAGATGGAGTGGTTGTATTTCCTGTTGTGTAGGGTATAGAATACAGCCCCGGTGATATAAAAGACTCCCTCGGCTATAATCCATGACACTGCCACTATGCTGGCACTCTCAAGAAGTGGTTTGAATGCAACAAGCACCGACAACCCCATACCAATAAAGCAGATAGTCTCAAAGTTACTGTGTTTCTTCAGTTTGATGAGACTTGTTATGGTGCCGGCTATGGCGCATAACCATACAAAGGAGAACAGCGTCCATCCCCAGTAGCCTTTGTCTATGAGTACGGAGAGTGTGATGGGTGAGTAGCTGCCGGCGATGTGCCAGTATATTGCCGCATGATCCCATTTGCGCAGCCTTTCTTTCCATTTGGACTTTGCGTTGAGAGCATGATATACGGTAGAGGCGATATACGAGCATAGCATGCCAAAGAGGTATAGTGACACTCCTAAGGTGGTCATACCGTCTCTATAGGCAAAACACCAATAGATAAACAATACGCCCATGACGACCCCAAGCAATATGCCGGCGGCATGAGACCAGCTGTTCCACAATTCCTCTTTCTTTGTGTACATCTTTATTCCTTTCTTAGTCTTGCTACGGGTATGCCCATCTGCTCACGGTATTTGGCTATTGTGCGGCGTGCAACCGGTTTGCCTCGTTCTTTCAGCATGCTTTCCAGTTTCTGGTCACTGAGAGGCTTATGCTTGTCCTCATTGTCGATGAGTTCCTTGATAACGCTCTTTATCTCACTTGCTGCCAAGACCATGCCGTCATCAGTGGTGATACCCTCGGTGAAAAACTCTCTCAGTTTAAAGATACCCCATTTGGTCTGGGCATATTTCTC
Source organism: Prevotella sp. (assembly GCA_017959365.1). Classification (GTDB taxonomy): domain Bacteria; phylum Bacteroidota; class Bacteroidia; order Bacteroidales; family Bacteroidaceae; genus Prevotella. Next base: position 8,976 of record JAGDAU010000187.1, on the reverse strand, counting down.
GTTACACACACGCGAGACCGTTGAGAGAGCAAGCCCGGTGTGGTCGGCTATGTCTTGGAGTCTCATAGGGCGCAGGTCGGCTTTATCGCCATCAAGGAAGAAAGGTCGCTGGATATGGATTATCGTCTTCATCACAGTGTATAACGTCTCGTGTCGTGAACGGATAGCGTCGATAAATCCTTGTGCCCGTTCCACTTTGCCCTTAACATATAGCAACTGTTGTTTAGCCTCTTTGCTCATACCAGCCTTATTGTCATGATAAGCTTTCATGGTGTCAAGGAATGACTGCGACACTTTCAACTCTGGTATATTGCCTCGGTTAAGGCTGAATGTAATGGTTCCGTCTAAGGTGGTATCAATGATGAAGTCGGGTGTTATCTGCTGGATGTTTCGTCCTTGTGTCTCACCTAACGCGGCTCCAGGCTTTGGATTCAGTCGGCGTAGCTCGTTAATAAGTGTCTGTGTCTGTATATCTGTGAGGTGTAGCGCTTGTCCGATTTTATTGAAGTGCTTCTTGGTGAATTCACCGAAATACTGTTCTATCACTTCTTTCATAAGGTCTTGTAGCCTGCCTGCCGGACGTCGTGCTATCTGTAGCAGCAGACACTCTTGCAGTGAGCGTGCTCCTATGCCAGCCGGATCGAAATCGTGTAATATGTTGAGTACCTCCTCAATTTCTTGTTCTGTAGTGTCAATATAATGATATATAGCCAGTTCGTCGCATATATCGCTCAGACTCTTGCGCAGCATACCGTCATTGTCTAATGAGCCGATTAGATACTCCATAATCTCCTTTTGCTTTTGGGTGAGGTCATGCTCCGCCATTTGTTCGCGCAGTTTGTCATAGAATGACACTGGGTCGCCAAAGACCATCTCCTCATGCTCTGCTGCGGTATTGGCTGTCCTATAGGCTGTGATATCTTCCATTCTGTCGTCGCGCCCTATGTTGTCGAGCGCAAGGTCAAGAGCCTCCTCGCGCGCCTCCGTCTCTGTTCCCGTTCCCGTTTCGATGTCGTCATACATATTGATGTCTCCATCCTCACTGCTGCGTTCTAACGCCATATTGTCATCCAACTCAGCACGTACGGCATCTTCCAACTGGGTAAGAGGCATTTCTATGAGGTGCACCTGCAACATCTGCTGTTGTGTCAGCCTTTGCCGTTGTAGCAGTTTTTGCTCTTGTGTCTGTATTAATTCCTGTGCCATAATGGATTTATTTAAAGTACGCCTGCATCTGACTTGCCAATGCCGCAAGATGCTCCGGGTTGTCGTTGCCGTATCTCTGCCATATCTTCTTACACTCGCTTATAAGTAAAAGCGGGTCGTATGGATAGAATGCTGCCTTTTCCGCGGCACTCATTTTCTCCTTTTCCTCTGTATTGAGACGATTACTTATATACGGGTCACACTGTTTGAAAGCGTTCATGAATGCTACTACATTTCTTGGTGCCACTCCCATTTTTTTCGCAAGAGAGCGTATCTCATCAGTTTCTGTTACCATAGTATTGGGTACTAAGCGGAAATAGAGGTCAAGTGTCATTATAAGCATTATGGGTTTTACGCCATCCAACGCATCAATGGGTTTGAAATCGTGTTCAAAGCTCTCCACTACCTCCACTTGGTCATAGAATGCCTCGGCATTATTAAATCCCCACATTCTTTTGAGTGTCTGGATGTCCTTTTTCAGTCTGTTGTTGTTATTGCCATACCTTTTCCACAGTCTCTGGATATGTGGCACATCGGTTTTCCTCAATTCAAACATCATGTTATACAATGTCTGTGGTGGTACATGCAACATCAGTGACAATTCAACCATGTCACGTGAGAAGGCTGGTTTTATACCCATCGGCCTTTTCTTGTAGAGTTGCATCAGAAAAATCAGTATATTATCCATAATCCCAAAACATAAATCCCAAATCCCAAAACCAGAGTGCTCGGCGGTTTTACCGCCGAGGAATCCTTACAATTCCTCTTCCTGCATAACGACACAGATGGTTTTCAGCCTTACGTAGTCGTAGGAGAGATAGACATATCCACGACGCTTATTGTCAGTACCCCAAGAGTTTTTACAAATGAAATATTTATCTCCATGCTGGTCTTTGGCAATGCCGATTATCGCCATACAATGGTCATCGGTGGTCTCATGGTTCTCGAAAGCCTTCTGACGGGCTTCTTGACTAGTCTCTTCTGTGTCAGAAAGTATTCCCACACCTTGGCGCCATGAGAAGCCATCCTCGCTGATATCGCCTTCCCAACAGACAGGATGGCCATGTTTGAGGCTCTTCTCTATGTGGCTGATAAGGGTGTCAATGGGTATGTTGAGAAACTCAGAGTGAAAATAGTTGTCCTTCACCTCAAGGGTGAATTTCTGACCGAAGGGATGGTGTGTGAAACTTGTTACGGCGACATATTCATCGGGCATACACACACTGTGCGCAAACTCTAAGGGGGTGTATTCTGCTCCATCCATAAACACCACTTTGGGCCGATAGCCGATAAGGTCGTCGAAGATATGGTTAGCTCCTTTCTCTGTGTTTTTGGCACTCATCTTCCTGTTGGTCATCAGCGACAGTTTACGGCTGATGATATTATAGTTAGCCTTCTGGCTATTGTAACCACTATGATGATGCTCACCGTATGTCATCAGCAGGTCGATGAGCATGGGTGCCATACCCCTGGTCGTTATGGCTGTCCGGGTGTTGGTCATTGCCCGTGTCATCACTTGCTCCATAAGATAAGAGCGTGCGGGATGATCTGTGGAGAGGTTGATAGAGTCACCACGCATGGCATGTTCGGTCTCTATTGTTGCCAACATGGCATAAACCCAGCACAGTGAGCTGTTGCCCTGGTCTTTAACGGGGGTGGTCTTCAGTCTCAGCTCGTCATGAAAGCGGAGGTCAGCCAGAGCCATATTGTCTTCTGTCTTACCCTCATCCTTGCATCCGGTAACACAAAGTGTTATCATAACAAGGGGTATGATTAAAAATGCTAACTTCCTCATTAATGAGCAAAGTTAGCATATCTATTTGAGTTAAGGAAAAATAATGCGTATATTTTCATTTTTTTAAGATGCCCCATTCCCATTATTATCTCCCCGCCCCTTTAGGGGAGGGGTCAGGGGTGGGGCTTGTTCCCGTTCCCGTTAACGTTCCCGTTGTAAACCATTAGTCACACATTCGTAGAGTTTTTTGTAGAATGGGTGTTTGGTAAGCGTTTTTACGTCACCGAGGATGATGAGTTTCATTCTTGCCCGGGTGATAGCAACATTCATACGTCTTAGGTCGTTGAGGAAACCTATTTGTCCCTCCTCATTGGAACGGACGAGTGAGATGACTATGATATCACGCTCCTGACCCTGAAATCCGTCAACGGTATTGATGCTTATCAGTTTGCGGAAAGGCTTAAAATACTCATCACGCTTAACTTGCTTGCGGAGGTATTGCACCTGGGCTCTATATGGGGATATCACACCCACGTCGATGCTTTCCTCAATGATGCGGTGCTTGCCGATCTTCTCATAATATGCTTTCAGCGTGTTGATGGTAAGACGCGCCTCAGCCTTATTGATACGCCCGAAACTCTCGCCTATAAACTCTTCATGATACTGGGGTGGGGTGGGAGGTGCACTTGTGCTTTCCCCGGCGGGTAAACCGCTGGGCACGTTGTCATCAGGCGAGATCCACTCTATTGGGTTGTCGAAGTCAAGAATGCCGCGGTAGCGTATCTGTGGGGCGCTCTTTACCTTACCACCGTAAAACCAATTATTCGAGAACTGCATTATCTGTTCGTTCATACGATACTGCACATCAAGCATGGTGACAGCCTCGGGGTGGTTCTCTACGATGCGCTCCAAGAGTGTCTTGCCCAGACCCGCCCTGAGTGCCACAAGGCTCTTTATGGTGGGCGGCAGCTGACAGTGGTCACCGGCAAGTACCACACGGCTTACCCTGCGCATGGGTATCCAGCATGCTGCCTCAAGGGCTTGTGCTGCCTCGTCAATGAATAGTGTCGTGAACCGCATACCCTCCAACAGTCTGTTGGCACTGCCGACGAGTGTAGAGGCAATAACTCTTGCCTCACCAAACAGCTCACTCTGGATGCGGATCTCCAATTCCGTTGCCCGGCTTTTCAGGCGGTCCATCTTCTGATGAAAGCTCTCTGAGCTCTTGCGCCGGTTGTGTAACTCACGTATCGCCTTGCGTATGCTCCACAGCTGGGGATAGTCCGGATGAGCCTCAAAACGCCGCTCGTATGTAAACCCAAGCATCTTGTCGTTGACACGAGTGGGATTGCCTATGCGCAGCACGCTGATGCCACGGTCAACGAGTTTCTCACATATCCAGTCAACAGCCATATTGCTCTGTGCACATACCAGCACCTGACTCTCACGGTGTAATGTCTCATGAATAGCCTCAACGAGGGTTGTGGTCTTTCCTGTGCCGGGAGGTCCGTGTACGATAGCCACATCCTTGGCTCTCAGCACGCTGTTGACGGCTTTTTCCTGGGTGGGGTTGAGCCATGGGAAGCGCAGTGGCTCAAAAGAGAATGTCTCGGCTTTCCGTTTGGAGTAGAAGAGGTCTCTGAGATACGCTAACCTGCCCGTCTTGGCATTGATAACCCTTTCCAAGGCGTCAAACATTGTGCGGTAACTTGTCTCGTCAAATGACAGCTGTACGCCAGTCTGCTTGTTGCTGTTGGTCAGCTCCATTACCCTTCCGCTGTCAGGCAGCACCACCACCATACGGTCTGCCTCAGCATAGCTTACGGTACAGGTGTAGTTGAAATAGTGTATCTTATCGTTCCCCTTCCCGTTGTTACTGTCAGAATCAATGGTGAAGAACATGACAGGTTTGCCAAACTCAAAATTATGTTCGGTCTCGTCATCAGCATTACGGTACACCTCTATGACGAATTGGTTGAGTGAATTGTAATAGCTCCTGCCAAACTTGACGGGAAACCATGCGTCACCCCGTTTCACCTTACGTTGAATAGATCCCGTTTCCGTTCCCGTTCTCGTTAAAAAAGTCTCTTTCTCAGTAAGATATTCTAATTGCAGCAGCAGCCGCTGTCCCCTCAAATCTGACTGCATAATGATTGTCGTGAAGATGCTCTAACACACCACCGTCGCAAGTGGGTGTAGTGTATGATGTGAAATAAATAATACCGTTCCCTTTTCCGTTGACGTTAACGTTAATGACCTTGTTGTCGGCATATACATGGATATCTCCATTGGGTGTAGGCACGCTACCCTCTATCCATTTCAGACCTCCGAGTACAGGACATATCTCAAACTCCGTATATCCGGGTTTGGTAGGTCGTACACCAAGGAAAAACTTACCTAACAGATACAAAGGTGAGGCTCCCCAAGCGTGACAAAGACTCTTACCGTAAGGTCTGCCATACATTGCCAGATGCTCCGTGCCATGCTCCGTAGGCACATACTTCTCCCAGAAGGATGTAGCGCCCTCTTTCAGCATACCGCCCCAATATGCCTTTATCTCTTCCATTACATAGTCGTGTTTTCCCATAATACAGAGAGCCTCCAGTTCATAATAGCGCATGTAGGGAGTAGTGATAGGCTCAACGTCAGGATTAAGCATTACGCCGTGTAGTACATCTATCCGTTCTTTGGGCGACAGGAAATCATAGATGATAGCCATCATGTTGGGGAATTTTGTTATCTGCGTGTTGAGGCTTCCGTCTTCGATGCTGTGGAGCAGGGCTTTCCGTTTCTCATCCCAGAAAATGTCTTTGATGCGGCGCAGCAACTGGTCTGCCAACCGCATATACCGCTCCTGTGACCGGTGGTCGCCGCAGATGTCGGCACAGAGGGCCATAGCCTCCAAAGCCTTGCATAACAGTATCTGCTCAAAGCACAGTATGCCCCGCTTATGCATGGGAAAGTCCACCCAGTCCACAAATATCCAGTCATCAGGTTTACCCTCTGCCATTCCCTCGTCATTTGTCCTGCCGAGGCAATAGTCCATAAGTGTCTGCATACGTGGATATATCTCATGTATGAATGCAGTGTCTGCGGTGTACAGATAGTAGTCACTGATGGATATAAACCAATAGAAACTGTAGTCCATGATGGTGTTTACATGTGCGGTGACAGGATCCTTGCCACGCAACTGACGTATGGTGCGCTTCACGCAGTCAGAGTCGAAATGCAGGTAGTAATTCATCTGGTACGACTGTATGGCGTCGCCGCTCCATGTCCACCGGTCACGTTTTATACCGTCCATGAAAAACTCCCGTGTGGTGAGGTCCAGGGTGTAGGCGCTGACATCATAAATCCTGTTCACCTCCTCGTCATCACAGCGGAATGAGCCGCTCCTCGACTGTGGAGCATACTCATAGTACATATCAAATCTTTCGTAACGAATACCGTTTCCGTTGAAACACTCCACATAGATATATCTGAAAGCCTTGGTGTCAGGCATATACTCCATAATGCCATTATTGCAGCTGATTAGGTCAAGCGTCTCGCAATGCTCTTTGTCTAATGCCTCCTCACGGCTCTCGCCATAATAGATGCCTATCATGCCGGAGCCCTCCAACAGCACTGGAAAGACCCTTCCGAACGTCTCCTTACCGAAATCAAAGAGTCTGCCGTTCCCCACTGTCTCGCTGCTGACGGCTTGCCGTTCCTCATGTTCTAAATGGAAGCATGAGGGCCGGTAGTCGATGTTATGGAATTTCCAATAGCCCGGTGTCACATATATTCCAGAGCCGTGAGCCACACCATTCTCATCAATCCATATCTTATCCTCGTAAGTTGCGAGCCAACCGTCAGGACCGCTATGTATGGTGTCGCCTTCTACATAAAGCGCCGGCGGTGTCACTTGGTTCCATACCTTGAAATTCAGTGAGTGCTCACCAGCGGGAATATCGTAAGTCTTAGGCATGCCAAACTGCAGTCTCCCGTCAAGGGCGAAGTTATACCGTCCCTCAGCGGCAATAGTTATCTTTTCCGGTTTTTCCAAACATACCTTAGTGGAGAATTCCACTGTTACCCAGTGGGAGTCTTGTTTCCAGAATGGTGGAAACATCGCTCCGCGCTCAGTGCGCCGGTTATTGAAAATATTACCCAACCAAACCTCAAAGTCGCCCGGGTACCATATCCATTGTGCCATAGAAATTTATTATTTGACTATTTACTCGTTCCCGTTAACGTTCCCGTTGAAAGAATTTTTAATTGCTAATTTTTAATCGCGCAGCGACAACTATAAAATCTTAAGTTTTAACTATTAATTCATCAACCGTTCCCGTTAAGAAATCATTTATCAGTTCGCTGTTGTGACCAGGTAAGATGATGTGGTGGTTGCCGATGGGGTTGGTAAGGAAATAATTAGTCTGGCTCTTGTCGGCAAGGCGTATTATCTGCTGAGTACGACATAGGTCCGCTTTAGCCTGATTTGCTATAAGATAGCCTTCGGCAATGAAATAACGGGACACATCGCCACTAACCTTAAAGATGGTGACAGGGCCTGTGGCGGCATATCCGCGGATGCCGATGCCTATGCCCGACTCGAAATGAGTGTCCATCTCATAGCGTTCAACCATATTGAGTGGTATGGTGCAGTGAGCAAAGAGCATCTCACCTGTGTCGGGGTTGATAGAAGATGGATTGGCTTGAAAGCCAGAAAGTCCTGTCAGTGACTTGGTAATCATCATCGAGAGCATGGCAGGTACATCGCCCTCACAACTACCCACGATACCCTCGGCGTTGAGTTTGGCAAGAGCCAGACACCCGGTGTTTCTCACTTCTGTGAGCAGATCGAAACAACGCAGTGTGAACCCCTGGAGATTATTTCGCTCAACAACAGATTTCAATGCCATGTATATCCTGTTGGCTCCAGGTAAGGCATCGTTAATATCCGTTCCCGTTCCTTCGAAACCCCCGTTCCCGTTGACGTTCACGTTATTTATAGTCTCAAGGAGCTCCGACATGGGGATGTCAATCAGTTCGATGCCGAGGCGTTGCCTTACAGCATCCTTGTCAGCATGGCTGGATATGAGCCAGTCTGACGGTTCACCGATGATACCGAGACGGCAGCCTTTTAGTTGTTGGTGTGCCTCTCTCACCTTTTTAAGGATATTGATGCGGTGGTTGATATAGTCTGTTGAACCATGGATAATCTCACCCCTGAGGTTGGTTTGGCGCAGGAAAGACAGTATCTCCATAGATGCTGCTAATGAGTTGCTCTTGCCTGATGTGAGGAGATAGAAAGGCTGGGCAGACTTCTTCTGTAATTCTGGCAGCAGGCGTTTGAAGATTCCTTCCGTGCCACCTGTCCGCACATAGATAAGGTCAAGTGAGCCGTCTCCATAGTCAGCATAATCAGAACCCTTCAGGGTATAGTCAATACCAAGACTGCCGAGGAAAGCCTCTGTTACTGCTCCTACGGCCTTCTCGTCGTGGAGCTCTGACGTAAGTGTATATATTGATGTTTTCATTATTTGATAAATGTTTTTCATTTGAGTGCAAAAATACGCATTTTTCGTCATAATCATAAATAATCATAGTAAAAATTATGATTAATGACCTTTTTTTAGTACTTTTACAGAACTTAATAACACTTGGAAATAAAAATAAAAGCCGTTTTATTGTGTTTTTCTCTCATTAAATCGTAATTTTGCAGAAAATACACATCATTATGAGACAGATAAAAAGGTTTTTATCCAATGCTATTTTCGTGTGTGATCCAGTGCAGGATCCAGAGTTTCAAGGTATCGTCCTTAACATTTGGCAAATTTCGGGTAAGTGAACCCCAAATCTAATTCACTCTCAACATTAAACTTTAATTTTTTTAACTCAACTCAACTGAAGCTTGCGAAAGTTGGCGTTGCCTCAAGCATGGAGAAATCCCAGACGCAGTTAGGCCCTGCCGCCACGTGTGCCAGCACCGCCATCACCTCACGCTCTATGTTGTCACCGTTCCTCGGCGCATTAGCCAGACTGCTTAATGTGGT
>JAGDAU010000186.1 GCA_017959365.1 Prevotella sp. | reverse complement strand
TTGTCCAGCATAACACTCTCTGGTGATTATCCAACACAATTCAACCAGAATGGCACATTCAGTTATACAGGTCTTGTCGTAACAGCAAACTATGATGATAATACATCTAAGGAGGTTACTGGCTTCACTGTCAGCACGCCGGATTTGACGACTCTTGGTGAGCAGACCGTTACAGTAAGTTATAAAGAGGGTGAGATTACAAAGAGTGCCGAATATACTATTACCGTTAATGAATATACTCAGCCAACAGAGGTAGAAATTGAATTGAATAACACATTCTTTGGAACAACTTATAATGGATCCCTTACAAGTCAAGAAAAAACTGATTTGAAAAATGCAGGAGGTTGTCTTGAGGGTTCTGAGAATAATGTAAAAGTTACATACGACATAAGTAATTCATCAAATGCATATATTAATGATGAGCAAATACGTGTTTATAGTAACTTGGATTTGATTGTCACAGCACCCTCTGGTTATAACATTACTTCTATAGAGTTTGTTGAGCCAAGTTCTGGTAAAGCATGGGCAGGCACTCATACTTCTAATCCTGATGGATATGATGGTGATGACAAGACATGGACAGGTACCGCAAGTGAGGTGACAATAACATTCGGTGGTACATGCCGTATTGCAGGTATTAATGTTACTCTTGAGGCTGCTGCTCCTCAGACCGTTACGGCTACTATCGCTGCGGCTTGCACCGATGGTACAAACTACTTCAGCACATTCAGCTGCACATCTGCATTCGTTGTTCCTGAGGATGTTACAGTGTCGGAGATTGCTGTTACTGATGGTAAGTTCAATGTACAGGCGTATGCTACTGGTGCTATCGTACCTGCTAACACTGGTGTTATGATTTCTTCAGCTACCGCCGGTGAGAAAGTGTTCACTCTGTCATCTGAGGATGGCACATCTGTCCTTGGTGATGATAACGCTTTGCGTGCTACAGGTGATGAGGGTATAACACCTGAACAGATGGCTGCTGCTGACGAAAGTTGCTTGTACTATCGTCTTACCATGCATAATGGTACCCAGATAGGTTTCTGGTGGGGTGCTGCTAATGGTGCTGCCTTCAACGTAGCCGCCAACAAGGCTTACCTCGCTGTTCCTAATGCTAATGCAGCTCGTATGGAGAACTTCTGGTTCGCAGACGGCATCATAACAGCCATCAACAGTGTGAACGTTGAGAAGGGTACACTCAATAGTGACGCTCCTATGTACAACCTCGCTGGTCAGCGCGTTAGCAAGAGCTATAAGGGTGTTGTTATCCAGAACGGTAAAAAGTATATCGTTAAGTAATAACCTTTTAAATGGAAATGATTATGAAGAAGACATATATTATACCAGAGATTAAGAAGGTAGAGGCCATTGTAGAGAAAAATCTTATGGCTGGCTCTGAAGGTGTGCAGTCAGGTAACACTCCGGGTAATGAATATAATGAAGGTGACGTGACTTACAGCCGCATCGAACTGCATAATGTGTGGGATGAGGAGTAAGTAATGACTATAGCAGGGTGGTGCAACAATATATAATAAGGTGTTGCACCCCCCTGTAACGAAGCACTCCTGTTTTTAAGGAGATGTAAATGTTTTATTTAATGAATATAAGGTTTTTGCGTGCCGCTGTCTGTGAGGATAGCGGCACGTTTTATTTTCTTTTTATCAAAATGTTTGCATAATTCAATAATTATGAATAATTTTGCAATTATGAAAGAAAAATCCATATTATATCACGGTAGCAATATTGTTGTATCTAACCCCAAAATATTAGTGTCAGGGTTTTATAAAGACTTTGGCTATGGGTTTTATTGTACAAAATTTGAAAAACAAGCCAAGAAGTGGGCTCTTACCAAAAAAGATCACCATGTTGTTTCTATATACGAATATCAGACTAATGATCAATTAAAAATACTTGTGTTTCCATTAATGACAGATGAATGGCTTGATTTTGTTGTTAATTGTAGAATGGGGGTTAAACATGATTATGATATTGTAGAAGGACCCATGGCAGATGATCAGATATGGGACTATCTGGAAGATTTTATAGAAGGAGTTATAACAAGAGAAGCTTTTTGGGTGTTGGCAAAATTTAAATATCCAACTCATCAGATAGTATTCTGTACACAAAAGGCTTTAGAGACAATCACCTTTAAGAAAAGTATTGAATTATGACCAATGTTTTTTTTCCTGAAGAACAGATTAGTACGGATGATTTATATTTCGTATGCTATATGATAGAGCGTGTAGCGAGGCATCTAAAACAGCCCAATAAATATGTGGTTAATAAGATGGGGCATGATGAACTGGTAAAGAAATTGTCTTTATCTGATGTTTTACATTCCGAAAATCCCATAGCTGTTGAGAATGACTGGATAGAGGAGTATAATCTGAAATCCGGCAACTACGATGTTAGTGATGTCTCTTCTGAATTATGTCCTAAGATACCGACAGCAACGCAAATGGGAAAGGTCTATAAAAGACTTATATTAAATACCATGCAAATAGGAGAAGATTATGCGGATGCAATTATCAGGGTTTATAATAATCCTATTTGTGGGATAATTGATAACTATAATTCCAGTGCTTATTACGAACCATCACCATATATTGCGCATAGTTATTATGCCGGAACATTCTGAGTAGTATGGGAATAGTGAGGTTTATAAAGAATTGGACGCTGCCGGTGTCGATGACGATAGGTACACTGGTGTATTTGCTCTTTGCCTTCACGCCGGCATTGGATGGCGCGGCACAGTTCTTTGAACCGGTTTTCGACACTATACTGCCGCTGTTTATGTTTCTCATACTCTTCATCACCTTCTGTAAGGTGAACTTCCGTAACCTCAGACCCGTGCGGTGGCACCTCTGGATAGCGATCTTCCAGCTTGTTTTTGTCGTTTTGGTGATGACGCTGATATTGGTGTACCACATTACGGGCACCAACCTGGTGATGATGGAGGCACTCCTCACATGTGTCATTGCACCATGTGCCGCTGCTGCCGCTGTGGTGACACAGAAGTTAGGGGGTAACCTGGAGGAGATGACGACATACACCTTCATATCCAATTTCCTTACCGCGCTGATGATACCCGTCTGTTTCCCACTCATTGACAAGTCAGCGGACATCACCTTCCTGTCGGCTTTCTCTAAGATCCTGCGCGAGGTGGCGTTGGTCCTTGTCGTGCCAATGGCGATGGCGTATGTCGTCAAGCATCACATACACCGTCTGCACCGCCGTATCATTGCCATTAAGGATCTGTCGTATTATATGTGGGGCTGCTCGCTGATGATTGTCACAGGTACCACGGTGAAGAATATCGTGCATGCCGAGACAACGGTGGCGGTGCTCCTCGCTATTGCGCTATTAGGATTATTGCTTTGTATCATACAGTTTGCGGTGGGCAGGTACATAGGGCATTTCTTCAACAGCACCGTCAATGCCGGTCAGGCTCTTGGTCAGAAGAATACTGCCTTCGCCATTTGGATTGCCTACACCTACCTCAACCCACTCTCGTCTGTTGGCCCCGGCTGCTATATCCTCTGGCAGAACATCATCAACAGCATAGAGATCTGGCAGGAGCGAAGAAAGTTGAACATGAATTGAACGTATAATAATTTTTGTTATGAGAAGAATATTGGGATTGGTGATGATAATTGTTGCCGCGATGAATGTTAACGCGCAGGAGTTCTCACTGTGGTACTCTGAGCCGGCACAGGTGTGGACAGACGCACTGCCATTAGGTAATGGCAGGTTGGGAGCAATGGTGTATGGCATACCAGCCACAGAGCGGATACAGCTGAACGAGGAGAATATATGGGCGGGACAGCCAAACGCCAACCATAACCCCGAGGCGAAGGAGTGGATACCAAAGATACAACAGATGATATGGGAAGGCAAATACGCTGAGGCACAGGAGGCAGCCACAGCCCATGTGATGTCTGCCACCAACTGGGGCATGCCATACCAGACCTTCGGAGAGGTGTATATAGCACAGCAGGGCATTGGCGCATATACCAACTACCGCCGTGAGCTGTCCCTTGACTCCGCCGTGTGTAAGGTGTCGTTCCAGTCCAATGGCGTGACATACAGACGTGAGGTGATAGCATCGATGACAGATGATGTGATGACGATACGTCTCACAGCAGACAAACCGGGCAGCATCACATTCAACGCTAACTTCACCACACCTCATGAGGATGTGCTGGTGAAAACCATCGACGACAGGGTGGCACTGCAAGGCGTGGCATCCAAACATGAGGGTCTGAAGGGAAAGATACGCTTCACAGGACTCCTTGACGTGCGCCTGAAAGGTGGCAGCAAGGCGTGTCATAACGGCGTGATGAGTGTGCAGGGCGCCGACGAGGCAATAGTGTATATATCCATTGCCACAAACTTCGTCAACTACAAAGACTTCTCCGCTGACGAGAACCAGAGGGCAGCGGCATATCTTGACAAGGCGATGGCTAACGAATACACTGCTTCACGTAAAGACCATACCGATAAGTTCTCGACGTTTATGAGACGTACCTCACTGACACTCGGTGAGGATAAGTATGCGGCAGAGCCGACAGATGAGAGGGTGATACGTTTTGCTGAGCGTGATGACAACCACCTCGTTGCCACCTATTTCGCTTTTGGCAAGTATCTGCTCACCAGTTGCTCACAACCCGGTGGCCAGGCGGCAAACCTGCAGGGAATATGGAATGACAAACTCTTCCCGTCGTGGGACTGTAAATATACCACTAATATCAATCTTGAGATGAACTACTGGCCCACGGAGCCACTCGGCATGGATGACCTCAACGAGCCGCTGTTCCGGCTCATCGACGAGGTGAGTCAGACGGGTGCTGTCACGGCACGTGAGCAGTATGGCAAGGACGGATGGGTGTTACACCACAACACCGATGTGTGGCGTGTGACGGGTGGCATAGACCGCTCACCCTCTGGGATGTGGATGACGGGCGCCGCATGGCTCTGTCAGCACCTGTGGCAGCACTATCTGTACAGTGGTGACATGGCTTTCCTGAGGAAGATATACCCCACGATGAAGGATGCCGCTAAGTTCCTCGATGAGATGCTCGTACGGGAGCCACAGACAGGCTATATGGTGATAGCTCCAGCAGTGTCGCCGGAGAACACACACCCGGGCGGCAACGGTAAGAAATATCCGCTCACCGCTGGCACGACGATGGACAACGAGCTGCTGTACGACCTCTTCAGCGAGGTGGCGATGGCATCAGACATCCTTGGCGAGGACAAGGCGCTGGCAGAGTATTACAGGGGTAGGATAGGGCAGTTGGCACCACTGCAGATAGGGTCCTGGGGGCAGCTGCAGGAATGGCTCTACGACTGGGATGACCCCAAGGATGACCACCGTCATGTGAGTCACCTCTACGGCCTCTATCCCAGCGCACAGATATCCGTTTATAACAACCCTCTCGCCGCTCAGGCTGCCAAGACATCTCTGATACACCGTGGCGACCCCTCTACGGGATGGTCTATGGGTTGGAAGGTGTGTCTGTGGGCGCGCCTGCACGACGGCAACCATGCCTATAAACTGATACACGACCAGCTGACACTCACCGATGACCGTTTCATAGCCTACGGCACCAACAAGAAGAAAGGTGGCACGTACAGAAACCTCTTTGATGCCCATCCGCCATTCCAGATAGACGGTAACTTCGGCTGCACCGCAGGTATAGCGGAGATGCTTGTCCAGAGCCATGACGGTTGCGTGGAGCTGCTGCCGGCACTGCCTGACGCATGGAAAGGCGAGGGTAGTGTCACAGGACTGCACACACGTGGCGGGTTCATCATCGATGAGATGAAGTGGAAGGACGGTAAGATAACCCGCCTTGTCATACGCTCCACCATAGGCGGCCAGCTGCGTCTGCAACTGCCTCATCCGGTAAAAGGATTGAAGAAGGCGAAGGGTGAGAACACCAACTCCCTCTTTAATGTTGTTATTTATAATAATGTGAAGAACAACAGCCAGGAAGCCATTCAGCCCATACAGATGTCCCGCAATAATATCTACGATATACAGACAACTAAAGGACAATCTATCAACATTAAACTTTAAGTTTAATGTCTATAGTTTAATGTTGATTCCTTAACGGGAACGGGAATGAGCCCCACCCCTGACCCCTCCCCTAAAGGGGCGGGGAGGAAATAACGGGAACGATTGATGAATTTAAAGTTAAAACTTAATATTTAATAGTTGTCGCTGCGAGATTAATAATTAGAAATTAATAATTCTTTTAACGGGAACTATTATCACCGACCAGCAAAACTATTTAACATAAAACATAAAACACAAAACACAAACCATATCCCCATGAACCAGAATTATGACAACAGAGTGAGGCTGTACCCGGATGGTAAGTACCGCTGGGTGCACGAAGTGAACCTTTACACCAATCCCACAATACTATTTGATGTGTATAAGGTGTTTGGGGTTTCTATATTGATAATGATAGTCATGTTTTTCTTTATAGCACTCTTCTCCGGCGACTTAGACTTAGATGCCTTTGCAACAATCGGTAAAATCGCTGGTATTGTTGCCGCCATATTCGCTGTCTTAGGGATAATAGGCTATTATATCTTTGCCTTGATCTCCGGCGGAAAATACCTCGTGCTGTTCATCATGGACGAGACGGGTGTCATACATCAGCAGATGCCTAAAGAGGTGAAGAAAGGGCAGGTGATAGGAGCCCTGCAGACGTTGATGGCATTAGCAGGTGGCACCAACCCGGGCATTGGCATACTCGCTGCCACACACACCTCGCTCAGCTCCGACTTCTCTCATGTGCTGAGCGTAACGGCGCAGCGTCGGTACAATATGATTAAGGTGAATGAGCTGCTGACTAAAAACCGCGTCTATGTCAACGACCAGGACTTCGACGGCGTATTCCGCTTCATCGCCAGCAGATGCCCCAAAGCGAAGGTGAAAGGCTGATAATCAGTATGCTGTTCCTTCTTTGGAGAATAGTCCGAAGAGGCGCACGTTGATACGGTCGAGGATAAGGGCAAAATCTTTTGGCCTGTTAAGGAAGTCAAGTGGATCAACGTCAATTACCAGCACGTCACCTTTATACTGATGGAAGATGAAATCCTCATACAACAGGTTGAGGTTTTCCAAGTAGTCTATCCTCATGGTCTGCTCATAGTCACGACCGCGTTTCTGGATATTTTCCACCAGATGGGACACTGAGGCACGCAGATAAATCATCAGGTCGGGATAGCGCATGGCTGTCATCATTGACTCAAAGAGTTCCATGTATGTCTGGTAGTCACGGTCGGAGAGGTTACCCATCTTATAGTTGTTGGCGGTGAACACATATACCCCTTCAAAGATGCTGCGGTCTTGTATCACCGTCTTTTCGGTGTGTGATATGTTCAACAGGTCACGGAAGCGCTGCTTGAGGAAGTACACCTCAAGATTAAAAGACCACCTTGCTATGTCTTTGTAATAATCATCGAGGTATGGATTATAGTCCACTGCCTCGAATTGCGGCTCCCACCCGTAATGCTTAGCGAGCATCGTTGTTAGTGTGGTCTTTCCGCTGCCTATGTTTCCTGCTATTGCTATATGCATGTGTAATCTTATTCAAGTTTCGCTGCCGCTCAACTTATTATAGTTTAAAGTTTAATGTTTAAAGTTTAGAGTGATAATGTTTTGACGGGAACGGGAACGTTAACGGGAACTAAACGCCGTATGGCACTCCCCTCCCATTTCAGGGGAGGGGTTGGGGTGGGGTCAATAGTAGCAACAAATGTAATTCACTTTCA
>JAGDAU010000185.1 GCA_017959365.1 Prevotella sp. | reverse complement strand
ATTTGAGGCCAAAGATACACATTACTCAATAATTGCAAACTTATACGGAAGAAAAATTGATTGAAACGGAAATGACTGGCATTTTCTTTGTATGTTTGCATCCTGAAACCATTATTTCTGGTTCATCCGACAAATGCGTAGTTTTTGTCATGTAAAGACAGTATCTTGAGTTCGAAGAACTTTTCATCTTTACCAATACTCATATAAAATATAATTAATAAGAATTATATGTTTTTGTTAACATAGAGCAAAAAAAGTGTCTCTTTTTACAATTTGTTGGTTTTTTGGTTAAAATGCTTGCAGGATACATATTTTATTAGTAATTTTGCGGCGATTTTTCAAAATTAAAGTGATATGAAAGAGCTTGATTGGGCTAATCTGTCTTTCGGATACATGAAGACAGACTACAATGTGCGGTGTTACTACCGCGACGGTAAATGGGGTGAGATAGAGGTTTGCTCCGATGAGTTTATTAATATGCACATGGCAGCCACATGCCTGCACTATGGTCAGGAGGCTTTTGAGGGTCTTAAGGCATACCGCTGTCCTGATGGTAAAGTTAGGATTTTCCGTGTGGATGAGAATGCCGCACGCCTGCAGTCAACATGCCGTGGCATTATGATGCCGGAGGTGCCGACAGAATTGTTTGAGGAGATGGTTAAGAAAGTGGTGCGCCTCAATCAAGAGTGGATACCGACCTACGAGAGTGGCGCCACACTTTATATCCGTCCGTTGCTTATCGGCACGAGTGCCCAAGTTGGAGTGCATCCAAGCAAGGAGTATCTCTTCCTTATATTCGTGACTCCCGTGGGACCGTATTTCAAGGGTGGCTTCGCCTCCAACCCATACGTCATAATCCGTGACCATGACCGCTCTGCGCCCCTTGGAACAGGTATTTATAAGGTTGGTGGTAACTATGCCGCTTCTCTCTATGCTAACAATCTGGCACATGAGAAAGGCTATGCCTGCGAGTTCTACCTTGACGCCAAAGAGAAGAAATATATGGACGAGTGTGGAGCAGCCAATTTCTTCGGCATAAAGAATAATACTTACGTTACACCGAAGTCCACTTCCATCCTGCCGAGTATCACTAACAAGAGCCTTATGCAGTTGGCGGAGGATATGGGCATGGCCGTTGAGCGTCGTCAGATACCAGAGGAGGAACTGGCTACATTTGAGGAGGCAGGAGCCTGCGGCACGGCAGCCGTCATCAGCCCGATATCATATATCGATGACCTTGAGACAGGTGTGCGTTATGACTTCGGTTCCGAGCCCGGTCCTATCAGCAGAAAGCTGTACGACACCCTGCGTGGCATCCAGTATGGCACAATAGAAGACAAGCACGGTTGGACAACAGTGGTTATAGACTAACTCGACTTTCGCAAGCTCCAGTCGAGTCAGGTCTTGGCATGTTGAGCGAAAGCGAAACTTGAAGTGTATTAATATTCATAAAAGGTGGAAATTCTGTCGTTTGAGAGAATTTCCACCTTTTCGCATATCTTTTAGTCATAAAGCTTTTGTAATCCTTTGTAATTTTGTGGCATAATTCAACAAAATATCAATAAAACCTAAAACTAAGATGAACAAAGTATTACATTTCTCACTTACGTTGTTTGTAATGTTTCTGTGTGGTCTGTTGCCTGGCGAAGCAGCCAACACCGTTACAATTCCTACCACAAGTGGCAGTTACATCAGTTGGAACGACTGCGACCTGACAGGAGCCAAAGTGGAAAACAGTGGCGCCAACATCGGCAGCACAGGCGCATCCACGGTTGCCACATTCACTATCAGCAATACCACTCAGCAGGATTATATCCTGACTTTCGCCACAGGAAGTAAGAATGAGGCGAGGTTGCGGGTGACGCTTACCAATACATCTGATAACAGTGTTGTGCTGACAAAAGATGTAGATGTTATAAATACAGGATCATGGACACCCTCCATAGTCCATAATTTCCTTATCAGTCAGTTGCCAACGGGTACCTTTGAACTGAAGTTTCAGGTGACACAGGCTGCATCTTACGCCGGTAACTGGGGAAATCTGGCGTTCTACACCACAACCGGCTACAACACCGCGCCTGGTACCGTGGCTATTGCCACCGGCACTTACAGTGGTGCTCGTTTGGAAAACAACAATACCAATGTTGGCTATGTCTCCAATGGCACTTCCGCCACCTACAATTTTATATGCAGCCAGGCTGGCGTATATAAGATGACCATACCAATGACCCGCTATGGTGACGGCACGATCACAACCACAATTACAGATGATGAAACAGGTACCGTTGAGGCAAGCAGCGTATGGACGATTACCAATCCGTCTAATTATGCTGAAACAGATGTCAATATCGATGGTGAGCTGACAACGGGTCTGAAGACCATGACGTTGCAGTTTGCCACAAGCAGCAGTTTCCTCCTTAACTATAAGGACATCACTATGACACGCATCGCCGACCACTTCTCTAAAATCTCCGGTGTTACTGTTACCGGTAAGACGGTGACGGCAGGTGATGATACAGACTGGTATTGCCAGTTGCCTGTTAATCATGGAAATACAACCACTTTTGGCGTTACTGCTGTCTATGGTACGGTGACTGCGACAGCTGTTGATGCTGAAAACCAGAATGTCGCTGTTACCGATAATGGCGACGGCACCTTCACCCTCGCTACTCCAGCTGCCGGTTCATATAATGTGATTACTCTCACGCTGACGCCAACCAGCGGTACGGCATATAACAAGACTGTCTATACACTGAAACTCTTCCGTATCGGTGAGGTGACCCTGTCAAGTGTTACCGTTGACGGAAAGGATATCGGTGTAGTGTCGGATATCAATACCGGCAGCGGTTATACCGCCACATATAGCGGTTGCTACACCACGGCTCCCACGGTCACCGCCGTGCAGATAGACGGTAGCGCCGCCACCGTTGGCTCTCCCGTCATCAACGGATCCACATACACCTATACCATACATGGTGAGATAGGCTCTTTCACCCGTGACTTCACTCTCATATTAAATAATGTGCATGTATATGCATCCACAGTCAATGACGAGACAGTAAATATCAAGGCTAATGAGGGGACTATCGCCAACAACACTTGGAGCAACGGACTATATACCCTCTCCACCACGAGCCTTGACAGCTATAATGCCTTCTTTAAGATGAACGGTAACAGTTATACCATCTCCGTTCCTGCGGATGTGGTGGTTAAGCAGGTTATCATGAAAGACGTGTCAAACAATTACGCTAATAATGACGCACGTCTGACCGCTGTCACCAGCACCGGTGCTACGGCATATATCCCCGTGGATAATAAATATTATCACAGTTCTGAGGGTAGTCAGCATGACATCGTTGTCAATATAGATAATCATGCCGCCGGTACTGATATCGTACTCACTCAGCAGAAGAGCGGGCAGCCAATGGCATGGATACAACTGACAATAGAGAAGCAAACAATCACGACGCCTCCTACTGTCTGCAGCCAGAATGTTACCGTTGTCAACAACCATGCTGTGGTGACACTCACATTCGACCGTGAGATGACCTCCACCACAGCCACTATCAATGGCGGCTCTGTCACCGCAGAGGGTGGCTCTGCCACACTCTGTTTTCCGGTATGGAACCTTTCCTACAGCACCAATTACACCCTTACCATTGCCGCTGGGGCAGCAAGAGACATCTACAATAATGCTAACGCTGCGGCAATCAATGTGTCCGTAAACACATCTGCCCGCCCCACTGTTACTAAGAAAGCTTACGACTATGTGGTAGGCACCGTGGCGGAGTTGCAGGCTGCCATAGCCGCCGTCAACAGCTCTAATACTAATGCTTCTGCGGCACGCAAGACAATATTCATCAAGAATGGTGATTATAACCTTGGCAACAAAGTTGGTCAAGGCGTCTCTCTATCGCAACTGAGATGTTATAATGTGTCGCTCATTGGTGAGAGTTGTGACGGTGTCATCATTCACGGTGACGTCGATGGTATATCCAATCCTGTACTCAACCTGCGTGACCGTTCAGGGTTCTACCTGCAGGACTTGACAGTAAGAAATGACCGTGACTACGGCAACGGCTTGTTCAACGGTGGTGTGGCAGTGGCTATCTATGGTGGCGACAAGACTGTGATGAAGAATGTCCGTATGCTCAGTAACCAGGACACACAGGTGACGGGCCACCGCGCCTATTTTGAGAACTGTGAGATCCACGGCTCCGTAGATTTCATCTGCGGTGGTGGCGACAACTATTATTATAACACCGACCTTGTGCTTGAGGACCGTGGTGGTAATGCCGTGACAGCCCCGTCCACCAACAGCGCCCATAAGTGGGGCTATGTATTCCAGGGGTGTACCATCAAGGCTGTCGAGGGAGCTACAGCCGCCATTGACGGCAGTTACAGTCTCGGACGCCCGTGGCAGAATGAGCCGCGTTGCTATTATCTCAATACTACGATGAATGTGTTACCGTCAGACAATGGCTGGGCAGGCATGAGTACACTGCCGACACATTTCTATGAATATAACTCCAAGAATAGCTCTGGTACAGCTATAGACCTTTCAAAACGAGGCAATTCATCCACAAGCACCAACACATATACTCCTGTACTCACAGCGGGAGAGGCTGCAAAGTTTACCGTTGAGAATGTGCTTGGCGGCACCGATAGCTGGCTGCCTACCGAACAGACAGTGATTATATCAGCCCCGGTTATAACCTTATCTGGTAATACAATATCCTGGAGTGATGTGACAGACGCACTCTGCTATGTGGTATTCAAAGACGGTGAGTATGTGGCTGATATCACTGACACATCATACGATGTGACTGGCGATGGCGTCTATACCGTTCGTGCCGCAAACTTCTGCGGTGGTTTGGGAGCGGT
>JAGDAU010000184.1 GCA_017959365.1 Prevotella sp. | reverse complement strand
GACATAAGATTGACGACGGTACTGACGACCCATCTAAACCTACCAACCGCTATTTCCGGTCACGGGATGCGTTGACGGGAGTGTCATGGTTTCAGAGCATACAACTCTTTGATGGAAACCGCATAACGGTGGGTGTTGACTACCAGCATATCTACGGCAGGGCTTTCTACACATCCAAAGCAACCGGTGAGATTATCGACACGCCAAACAAACAAAGCGGCCACTCACATCGTAATGACATTGCAGCTTATCTGGATTTTCGTCAGACATTGCTGGAGTGGCTCACCATTGACGCCGGTCTGCGTTTTGACCACCAGAACATCACTGGCACAGAGTGGATACCACAGGCGGGATTAGTTTTACGTCCCACCAAAAACGGTGAGTTAAAAATGATGGCAAGTAAGGGATTCCGTAATCCCACCATGCGCGAGCTATACCTCTACCCTCCCTCCAATGAGGAATTAGAGCCGGAGCGACTCTGGAACTATGAGCTGTCATGGCGTCAGCGTTTTACACGCTTTACCTACGGCGCAAACCTCTTCTATATCAAGGGCGATAATATAATCCAGACAATAGAGCGCAAGAATGTCAACACTGGCGAGATAAAGAACTGTGGCGTGGAGATAGACGCCAAATACAGCATCAACAAATATTGGCAGCTCACGACCAACCACTCTCTCCTTCACATGCACAATCCCATCGTGGCAGCACCGAAATACAAGGGATTCCTTGGCGCTGACTGCCGTTATCAGAAACTGACGGTAAACGCCGGACTTCAATACATCTATGGTTTATACACTGCTGTCGGTGCAGATGAGCATAAAGAGTCATTCTGCTTGCTGAATCTTTCCGCCACATACGCTCTCACGCGTAACCTTTCACTCTGGGTGCGCGGAGAAAACCTGTTGGCTCAGAGCTATGAGATCAATATGGGATATCCAATGCCACGCGCTACTTTCATTGGTGGTGTGACCATCAGTTTCTGAGTCCACACCACAAGGTTGTGACGATTGGATAGCCACTTGTGGGAACTAATATCAACTAAAAAGAGGACTGGCACTACATTGGTGCCAGTCCTCAGTCATTTTCTATATCCTTTTATCTTTCTTCATTCATTATTTAAGTCTTTGTCCCTGTGCGTTATAGCGGACTCCGTCTTTCATGATTATCAGCTGTCCTTTGCTGACATACTTTATTGTTCCGTTATGACGGTTGGAGGTTGCAGTCACATTAGTGATGCCTGTTGCAGATACATCAGGAACTCGGATATACATATCATATATACGAACCTCACCTCCAGAGTTGTTGTTCAACAATGATAATGAGCGAACCTTAGTGCCGTCAGTGATGCCAGCGTGCTCCAGCACATCCCAACTCAAATAGGTGCCCTTGGCTGTCTCCGGCACATTGACGGTATGGCTGTTACCATCGTCGAGAGTGTACTGTATTCTAAATGCTCTCTTACCGGTGTAATGCAGATTAATGAGAATCTGTAACACGCCGCTGTTATAGAAGTTCCATTTGATGCCGCCTGAGTTGCGACCCATCACAAACGCACCCCTCGTGCAACCAGCAGGCACACTGCCGTCGCTCTCTGTGTACTCTGGGTCGACGCGTGAGGGATAGCTTTCGTCACGTGTCACAGTCTCAATCACTCCTTGCAGGTCTACAGGAAGTGCATCCCATTCATCCTGGAACGGATACCAGTCGCCGGTGAGCACCTTGAATGGCTTGACAATTGTTATAATACCTGTTGTGGTAACAGGCTTCACACCCTCTTCCGCATTACCTGAGACGGTGAGTTTGAACGTACAGCCTTCCTGTGGTGTGCCACTGATTGTCAGGGTGTTGCCATCACGAAGGGCTGTCAGTCCTTCGGCCAAATCTTCTATCACATAATCTGTACCGGCCTCATTCCACTCATATACAATGTTTTCTATCGGCTCTCCTTCAACAATCTCCTGCGAAGAGTTAGCTGTTGTGCAACTAAGCTCTATCTTCTCAGGTACAGTAAATTCTGCCGGCACACCATCTAACTCAAAAGCTCCGAAATCAGGTGCCTCATCGTTATAAGGAATATACACATCATCTGCAGTGATATACTCCAGCCCGGCGGCAGTACACTCTGCCTCTGTCATCTTACGTGCCGGTGTGTATCCGATTATTGGTGTACCCATGTCTTTAAATATACTGCCTGGCTTAAGTCTGGCGAAGTTGTTGTCTGGCAGTGATCCATCGGACTGACGGTCTGCCATGAAGTCAGCCACTGAGAGAGAGAGGAATTCTCCGGAGTGGTCTTGTGTCTGAATCTGTGTCTTGCCTTCTTTATAGCCTTCCTTGATAGGGCTACATCCGTCTATATCGATCCATGAGTTGAAATTGGTGTCCGGATCCTTGTATCCCTCCTTGTCGGGTGAGAGGAACTCATGATTGCCTACACGAACACCATCTTTCTTTGCCGTAGCGCCCCATCCTGCACAGTTACGTATTGTCATAGTGCCATATTTGAAAACTGTGGGGAAGCGGTAGTTGTACTCATTACCCCAGGCAACGCAATTAAAGATATACATACCCTCGTAGGCGTTGTTCTGGTCAAAGCCTTTATGGAGATTCTCAAAAGCAACACAGTTGGTCACCACGTGAGCGCCGACAGACTGGTCAAAAGCTGCGCCACCGGAGGTTCCACCGCCACCTAACTTAAATCCGTTACCATTCTTACCTTCACCACCGTTTCTCAAATATCCTGCATGCCATGCCCAACAATGGTCGATAACAACAGGGTGATAAACCATGTAGAGATCCCAGTTGTCATCACTATTTGTCCAGGCGCGACATCCATGGAACTCTGTTCCGGGACCGGGGAACAGTTTACAGGCAAAGCCATCGGCGTCAGCACCGTCATCAGAGCCGTTATATGAACGGGAGTCATAGTTCTCGTATGAGTCGCAGTTGATGACTTTATTGTAACGGCAGTAGCTGTAACCCGGGTTAAACTGTGGTGTTCCGCTTATCGGGAACGACTTTGTCTCCTCAATACTGAAGTCTTTGAACATACCAATCTGCAGACCGGTATCGTTGTTCCAACGGAATACGCATCGCTCCACGATATTGTATGAGCCCTCCAGCTTCATACCATTATCCTCCGCATTCTGCAGCACAAGACCATAGAATCTCCAGTAGTTAGCAAGATGGTTGACGTAGATACAGCGACCCATCTTAAAGTCATTCTCTTTCGTATGGTTCATAGCCGAACCATCAATAATCACCTTACCGACAGCATCCTCAGGCCATGCACGCAACTCGCAACGCATATCCGGCGTTGTGTTGAGAGCAGGAATCTTAATACGCTCACTGATAATGTACGTGCCCTCATGCACCAGGATGCGGTCTCCCGGCTGTACGAGTTCCATTGCATGATGGATTGTCAGCAACGGACTTTGCTCCGAGCCATCATTAGCATCATCACCTGTTGTAGCGACATGGATGTCCCTTGCGGAGGCTGTCATGATGCATACAACCATCGCACCTAAAAAAAGTAGAAATCTTTTCATAATAATTATTTGTTTTAATAGTAGTAATAATAATTTGCAAAAGTAAATACAGAAATTGAATGAAACGATTTTTATTACATTATTTAAAGTTAAAAAACAAAAAATTAACATTCAAGTTCCTCAACTCCTACTGACCTGAAGCCCCGACTGACTCAGTGAGAGGTCAACGAAACGAGCGTTGGCATTGAGGCTGTTGGCGTTAAGCGTAGCCCTTATCCTCGCTGCCGCCTCCTGGTCTTTAGCCACCATATACATATAGCCACCACCACCAGCCCCAGGCAGTTTATAGCCTAAGCAGTAGTCATCAATAAGGTTTGACAAATGTTGTATGTCCGGAGGATTAGTACCTGCGTCTATTTGCTGGTTCTGTTTCCAGGTCTTACGTATCAGACGGCCGAAAGACTCAAAATCCTGTCGTTGTATCGTCTCATACATATCCATAGTATGGCATTTCATATCCTTTAGTATGGCTAACTCCTCATTATGGTTGAGGAACATACGACGCACGATCTCAGAGAGTATTTTCTTTGCCGTGCGTGTGATGCCTGTATAATAAAGCAGATGGCAGTCACGGTATTCCGGTTGTGTGAACAACGCCTCCGGCAGCCATCTCACAACCGGCGACTGCTCAAGGCCACGTTGTGTCTGCAGTAGTTTGACACCTGGCAGAATACCCCCAAACTGGTCTTGCCATCCACCACCTGAGGTAAGCAGTTGCTCAAGAACGAGGGTGCGCATACCTATCTCACTTCTGTCCCATGCCAACGAGCAGAAATCACTCAAAGCACCAAGCACCGTTGCTGCCAGCATACTGCTCGTACCTAATCCACTGCCAGCCGGAATAGCGGAAAGTAATGTCACCTCTATACCACAGCCGAAATCCTCCAACTGCCTTTGCAGGCTGTCATACCGCTCCATACAGAAGTCTGGATGGAAACCAGCCAACACAAGTGCAGCCTTTGGAATGGAGAAAGGACTACCCACATGATTGAAGTCAGCCAACTGCTCAAATGTCGTGACCTCCTCCACGGCGCCCAGGTCTATGCTCCTCAGCATTATCACATTTCTCTTGCAAGGCTTTACATACGTCTGCAGCGGTTGCTGTCCGTTGAGGCGTATCGCTATATTGATGACGTTTCCACCTTCCATAAGACAATATGGTGGTGTGTCGGTCCATCCGCCGGCAAGGTCGATACGCACCGGCGAGCGTCCCCACACTATCTGGTCATCATAGACAGCCTTCTTCGGCAACTGGCGATGCTGTGCCACATCATGTGTCAACCCCTCGCGCAGCAGGTCAAAGGCTCTCTTCTCATAATCCGCATAATCCATACCTCTGCGCCGTGCCAGTTCGCCACGGAACATCGCGTCATGCATCCTTGTCATCAGCGGTTCGCTGTCGGGCAGCGGATGCGGCATGGCTATATTATACTTATAGAACTCATTTGCGGCGTCATAGAGGTCAACCTGATAAAAAACGCTGTGCTGGTAATTGCGTGCGAGGAACGGCCAGTTGCCGGCCCTCATCTCACAACGTTGTTCCTCAATACGTTTGAAATTAGCCCTTGCGGATATCTCATCAGCGCTAATACGCGGATATGTTGTCCATAGCAGTCTGCCACCCTGCAGTGACGGCTCATTAAGCATCCATCGTATAGCAAGCTGTATGTCTAACTCATCCTCTACAACGGGAAAGAGTCGGGCCGTCTGCATATCATCGGCTCCCTCTATATCACTTACCGTCACGCCACGCTTGTCGAGCCACTCATGGAACGGCTCACCCAGATAAATGGTCGATGGATCTGTAAGATCGCCACGGAAGAGGTCGTTATATCCGTATGGACGTATGACAAACTCCTTCTCCCCTATCGGCACCACATCAACGCATTGTCCCGGGCGTAATTCTATCTTCCAGTCATTACGCGGCACACCTGTTATGATGTTATGATGTGCCAGTTTCCAGTATCTGCCTATCGTAGAGTTCTCTATCCACAGATGGTGGTTGTCAGCGCATATAGCAACTTGGGTATCAGCATTCTGCACAAACATTGACGGATGAGGCTTGCGCGACTTATGTATTATCTCCCTCTGGTCTCTTACGATATTCTGTATCTCGAGTGATGACTCTATCAGCTCATGTGACGTGCCGAAATGGTAGAACTCACCACCCGGCAACGGCAGCACTGCTACACTGAGCCCGTTTATCTCCTCGTCTGAGATAGTCGGTTCATAGCCAAGGGCACCACCGAATGTGGTGTACATATCATAGTTTGTGATATTGCCGTCGGGATCTGTAGATCTCTTCATGAGAACCTTGATAGCCTTGTCGCTGAATAGCCATATACCAATATCAGTGAGGTAGAAATGGTCTTTCAGCAATTCAGCAAGTGTGCTGACATCCGGTTTTTGGAGCATACACTTCATTTTTGTGGGATTGGAGCGCGACGAAACGAATACGCCGTGGTCCTTAGCTATTTCCGGTCCGAGCCATAATCCGTAGCACACAACGTCTGCCTCTGGTATGCTACCGATATCCTCTGTGGCGCGTATTAAGACATCACCGCTGACAATCATCGTCCGCAACGACTGTGGTGCGGCATCCATAATCTTCTCATATAGTGGTACCTGCAATGACAGCAGATGTTGTGACAACCGCTGTCCCCTCTCCCATCTGAACACCGGTATAGGCGTAAGCACCTTACCGGCGGGTGCGTATGCCGGCAACCGGCGACTCTGCCCTCCGGCATGGAGCAGCAGGCGTCTGTCGGTGGCGAGCCACTCATCAAAAGAGTCACCAGTGGCGTCAGCCTCATAACATTGTCTCAGCAGCCATGCCGTACCTCCGCCACTGCCTAATTTCCTGCCTACAGGGTCATTAGAGCAGAAATACTCTGTCTTGTCATAACCAGTTATCTCATTAAAACACTCCACCAGGTTTGGTGGTAAGGAAAGTAGTTTTCTCATTTCTCAAAAAATATGAATGCTATTGACTTCCAGAGAAGCAGTATCATAAGAAGTATAGGAAAGAGGAAAGCGCACTCGCGCAACCCTATCCATATCGTGGTGTACATCTCAGTCAGGCTTCTATGCCTGCCGCTCATCATAGCGTATGTAACGGAGCAAACGATTATTGCAAGCATTGAGTATGGATATACGCTTGCGCTGAAACTGCTGTGACCTAAGCCACCTTCTACGTTAAGCAAAATGGCGTGTGGCAAGAGTGTGAGCAGCAGCATGACAGCCACAGCGACAATCATCTCAAACGCAACAAGGCGAAGCGCGAAACGTTCACGGAAACCTAACCTGCGCGGATGTGTTATTTTAGTAAGGGCTATATACAGGCCACTGTGGTTAACAGCTCCAGCCGCCATAGCCGTAAGCAGGAGCCATCCCATGGCAGGATGACTGATATTGTACGCAAACTGTCCCATAAACCATCTTATGCCCTCGCTGCTCAGAAGCGACCGCACAGGCAACTCAGGTGCCGCGGCACTCAGAAACCACGACACCAGGACAAGGGCCAACAGACAAGCCAGCATTGCCGTCATCAGCCACGCAGCCCATTTATGCCATCTGTTAATCCTCGTCTGGCTCAAGATTGTCTATATCAATAATTCTCAACTCAATAGCTTTCACCACAAGACGTGTGGCATTGATACCAAAGCCCCTGTTACCGTTGGGGAATAGTTTCTGCACAAGCTCATTCTGCCTCTTCTCCAGACTCTTAACACCGAAAGGCATGCCACGCAGGTTTGTTATCTGCTCCTTGGTATATCCTAAGGCAAGGTGGCGCAGGAAACGCTCGTCATACTCGTCTATCTCATAGTCAATCATCGACTCACGGTGCATAATATCCGACGAGACACTCTGACGGAACCGGTCCACAATCTTCTCGAGTATGGGCTCATTGAACACCAGTCTCTTGCCGCTGAGCACAGCCTCTACGTCATTACGTGTTATCAGTTCTCCACTCTTAAGACATATACCGTCTGCACCGGCGTCCAGAACATCAACCCACAGTTTCTCGTTCAGCACCTCACCTGTAAAGATGAGCACCTTCACCGCAGGATACATCTCCTTGGTATGCCGGCAAATCTCAACACCAACGGTTGTGGAGCCGCCCAGTCCTAAGTCAAGCAGCAAAAGGTCTGGCTGTTCCTTCTTTATCAGTCGCCAGTATTCCTGCTCATCGCTTGCCGTTCCCAAGAGTTGTGCCTCTGGAATATCATTTCTAAGTATTCCCTCAGTGCCTTTCTGTTCCAAAAGCACATCCTCCACCAATATCACCTTGAAATTATCCATAAAAATAAAATTATACGAAAGATATATTATAAGCTGCTAAAACTTAGGTTTTCGTTTACAAAAGAAAATATTTATGCAAAGTTATGCAATTATTTGGACATGTCCAAATAATTGGAATAATTTATCAGTTTTTCCAATAAATATTTGCCTTTTTGTGGAAAATGATTTAATTTTGCAAGTCAATATCAATATTAGAAATAACAATCACTTTATCTACATTTTATTTAAAGTGATCTCTTAATATCAGAAGACAATGAGAAAGCTACTGACCATACTGATTGTTCTGTTTTTTGCCGTTGTGGCTCATGCGCAGAGCAACAAGCGCATAAGGATTTATCAGCATAACGGAGCTGTAGATACTCTACTGATGCAGAATGGCTCGACAATAACCCACTCGCGTCTCGACCTGCAAGGCCGGGAGCATGACGATATCGTTTCCATCATCATTTCCAACGTCAGCCCTGTTCCCGTTCCCGTTAACGTTAGCGTTGAAACCCGTCAGTACCTCATTGCCGATATTGACAGCATCGTGACACCCAATGGCAAGCGCGT
>JAGDAU010000183.1 GCA_017959365.1 Prevotella sp. | reverse complement strand
GAATAGTTCCCGTTCCCGTTAACGTTCCCGTTGGAATAGTTCCCGTTCCCGTTAACGTTCCCGTTGGAATAGTTCCCGTTCCCGTTAACGTTCCCGTTGAGAAATCAATAGTAAATCGCAAATCGTGGTCACTCTGCCTTTACCTCCAACCGCAACGGGAAGCCCTCTGCCCGTGCCATCCTGGTAGCCTTAGCCACCTTAGATGTGGCGATATCGTAAGAATAGACCCCTGCCACAGCCTGCCCCTCAAGATGAACCTTCATCATCAGGGCCTCCGCCTCATCTTGAGTCTTAAAGAATACCGTCATCAACATATTAACCACAAAATCCATAGTGGTAAAGTCATCATTATATATTATCACCATGAAATTGCGTGGTTTCTCCGGCTTCTTTTTCTGTCGTTTGATATTGATTGTTTGGGTCTGTTGCTGCGACATAAATAGTAAGATGTAATGAATACCTGCAAAATTATAATTTTTATTTTGAAAAAATGATAATTTTTAAAAAAAATCTGTGTATATGAAAAAAAAAGAGTAATTTCGCAGCTACAATTAAAAAGGAGGTTATTATGACACACACAGACAACTTAAACAATATACTTCAACTTAGCGTCAGGTTTGCCATGGGAACGAGAAGCGAGTTTATTACACCGGAACACTTCCTCATGGCGCTGATGAGGGTACCGTTTTTTGTTGAGGGCATTACTGTATATGGTGACGGGGCTGACAAAATGGATGAGAAAATAAATCAATATGTCAGCAGTATCCCCCCGGTGCCTGACACCATCAACTACGACCCGGAGTTTTCCGCACTGTTTAACAAAGCGATGGAAACAGCTAAGAAAGACATTGAGGATAACTTATTCCAGGTGTTAAAGATATCTCATGTCGTTAACGCAATGTTTGACTTAGAGAACAGCGAGGCTGCTTACCTCCTTAACGAACATATCTATGAACGTGAACCATTCATCACGTACCTGTCACACTGTGAAATCCATAATGTCATTACTATCAAGTATAATGATGATACGATAAGTATAGAGATCAACGCAAGGACGTTCGACAATAGCTTCGATGATGATGACACGGACCTTGGCATTAACCATCCTGACCTATATGACAAATATTTCGTTGACATCAAATTTTGTCCGCTTGATCCGGGACCGCTGATTGGCAGAAAGAAGGAGAGGGATCGTATCTTACAGGTCTTGTGCCGTAAGACACGCCATAATGTGTTGCTCATCGGTGAGCCGGGCGTAGGAAAGACCAAACTGGTGGACGAGGTGACCAACTGGCTGGCAAAGGGCAAGGACCTCCCGAAGAGGATGAAAAACAAATTGATGGTGAAGCTTAACACCAGTTCCATCATCGCGGCACAACAATACAAGGGTGGCGCCGAGGCAGAGATTGACAACGCATTCAAACTGCTGATTACAAGCAATTTCGACGGAGCTATTGTCTATATCGACAACCTGCACATCCTATGCAGCAACGGCAGCAACAACAACGACTCTTATGACATCGCCAACGCATTAGTGCCTTATCTTGATAATGAGAAACTGATGTTTATCTGTTGCGACACATGGGACGGCTATACCCGCAGGGTGAGTAACGCAAAAAATCTGCTCAGAAGATTTCAGATGATTGAGGTGAAAGAGCCAAGCGCTGATGAGACTGTGGAGATTGTATATCTCAAGAAGAAAGACTTTGAGGAATTTCATGGTGTGAGATACTCTGACGAGACTATACGCCATGCCGTGGAACAGGCAGGCAAACTCATCAACGACCGTTACCAGCCGGAGAAGTCGATAGATGTCATTGACGAGGCAGGAGCATTGCTTGAGATAGAGTCAAACAAAACCGATAAGAAGGTGACAGATAAGGAGGTGACTAAGGATGTCATCAATATGGCTATTGCCAAAATACTGAAAGTTGAGAGCGATGCCCTTATCGATGATAACGAGCGCCTTGCCCACCTCTACGACAATATCTCGTCTCAGCTGTTCGGACAGGATGAGGCTGTCAGACAGGTGGTGGAGAGCATACAGATGTCTAAAGCAGGTCTTACCGATGACGACAAACCGATAGCGAGCATGCTCTTCATAGGTCCCACTGGCGTGGGAAAGACGGAATTGTGTCGCATCCTCGCCAAGGAGATGGGTGTCAGCCTTGTGCGTTTCGATATGAGTGAGTATAGAGAGGCCCATACCATTGCCAAACTGATAGGCAGTCCCGCAGGATATGTTGGATATGACGACGGCGGACTGCTCACTACAGCCATCAGGAAGTCACCCAACTGCGTACTCCTCCTTGACGAGATAGAAAAGGCTCACAGCGACATTTATGATATTCTCCTTCAGGTGATGGACTATGCCCGGCTTACGGACAATCATGGTCAGAAAGCCGACTTCCATAACGTTATACTTATCATGACAAGTAATGCCGGCGCACAATACGCAAGCCAGGCAAGCGTAGGATTCAGCGGTGGCGTGACAAGGGGTGACGCCATGCTGCAGCAGGTTAAGAAAACATTTAAGCCGGAGTTTCTCAACAGGCTATCTACCACCGTTGTGTTCCACGACATGGACAAGACGATGGCACGCAACATCCTCAACAAGAAGATTGGCCTGCTGATGGAGAAGACCAGTTCACGCAACGTGAGACTGACCTTGTCGGATGCGGCTTTCAACTATCTTCTTGACAAGGGATTTACAAAGGAGTATGGAGCCCGCGAGATGGACCGTATCATCAACAAGCTGCTTAAACCGCTGTTAGTTAAGGAAATCCTGTTCGGCAAGCTAAAAGACGGTGGTGATACCACCATAGACCTTAGAGACGACAAACTGGTGATTGCACCTAACAAGAAGCAACCTAAGAAGACACCGGCACGCAATGCCGGAAAGACATCGGCTAAAGGTTAAAGTACGTGAGGCAGCGCTCTATCACTGGTGCCATATCATAATACTTATATTCCGCAAGACGACCTCCGAAGATAACATCGGACAACTGTGCTGCCATATCGCGGTAGCGTTGGGCAAGGTTGTTGTTACGGTCGTCATTGACGGGATAATATGGCTCCATGCCTGGTTTGTATTCTGTACTGTACTCCTCGCTGATCACCGTCTTTGGCGTGGCATACACATCCTGTCCGAACATCTCAAAATGCTTATGCTCTATTATGCGTGTGAACGGCTTCTCATGAGAAGTGTAGTTGACCACGGCATTACCCTGATAGTTCGGTGTGTCCTCTGTTCTGGTGCGGAAAGCCACGGTGCGCCACTCCAACATGCCAAGTGAGAAATCAAAATACTCATCTATGGGACCAGTATAGACCATCTTGTCGTAGGTGATGCGTGTATGGTCTGGCAAGACAATTGAATATTTACCATCGGCAAGCCGTTCCACCGATGGCTTCAACTGCTGGAAGTCACAGCCGGTGATAACGTCTGAGCCTTTCAGCAAGGCCTCCGTAAGACGGTTATAGCCTCCAATGGGAATACCCTGATAGGCATCGTTGAAGTAGTTGTTGTCATACACCATCCTCACTGGCAGGCGACGTATGATAAATGCCGGCAGCTGACTGCAGGGTCTGCCCCACTGCTTCTCAGTATATTCCTTTATCAGTTTCTCAAAGATATCACGCCCCACAAGACAGAGTGCCTGCTCCTCAAGGTTGGCGGGTTCACGACCCCCAAGTGCTGCTATAGCCTCTGCCTTCTGCCTGTCAATCACCGCCTGTGCCTCATCGGGAGTTATAACGCCCCACATCTGACGGAAGGTGTTCATATTGAATGGCAGGTTGTATATCTCACCCTTATAGTTGGCTATGGGTGAGTTGGTATAACGGTTGAAGGGTACCAGACCGTTGACAAAGTCCCACACCAGCTTGTTAGATGTATGGAAGATATGTGCTCCATAACGGTGTACGTTGATACCTTCTATATTATCGCAATAGATATTTCCGCCTAAGTGATTACGTTTCTCTATCACCATACACCGCTCGCCACGCTGTGTGGCAAGGTGTGCGAAAGTGGCTCCAAAGAGACCGGAGCCTATGATAAGATAATTATAGTGCATATATTCTTCTTAACTGAGTTCAAGCATACGGTTGATAGGTTTCACGGCATCGGCGGCAAGAGCCGGATCGATATCAATAGCCGGCCACTCATTGACAAGAGTGTTGTAAATCTTCAGCAGGGTGTTCATCTTCATGTATTGACACTCGTTGCAGGCACATGAGGCACCTCCCTCTGTCACCTCCGGCGGCACGGGAATGAATGTCTTGTCAGGACAAGAGCGTTGCATCTCATGCAATATACCCGCCTCAGTAGCGACAATAAACACCTTGGCGTCGCTCTCCTGGGCATATTTCAGCATGGTGGCAGTGGAGCCCTTCACATCCGCTAACATCAGTATGGGAGCCTTACACTCAAGATGGGCCATAACGACGGCATCCGGGTTCTCTGCCTTCAGACGTATGATATCTGCGGCTGAGAAACGCTCATGCACATGACAGCCACCCTGCCAAAGCAACATGTCACGACCTGTTACCTGATTGATGTAATTGCCGAGGTTATAGTCAGGACCGAAAATCAGTTTATCATCCTCTGGAAGCTGACGAACCACCTTCTCTGCGTTGCCACTCGTCACCACCACATCTGTCAGAGCCTTTACGGCTGCAGTAGTGTTAACATAGCTCACCACCTTATAACCGGGATGCTCCTCCTTAAACTTCCTTAGGTCCTCTGCCTTACATGAGTCGGCGAGTGAGCAGCCGGCATTAAGGTCCGGACAGAGCACTACCTTATCGGGAGACAGCAGTTTGCAGGTCTCTGCCATAAAATGCACTCCACACATCACCATCATCTTAGCCTCTGTCTCCGCAGCCTTACGCGCAAGGGCCAAGGAGTCGCCCACAAAGTCGGCTATCTCCTGTATGTCGGCAGTGGTATAATAATGCGCTAATATTATGGCGTCTTTCTCTTTACAGAGTCGTCTGATTTCGGTCTTCAGGTCTATGCCTTCCGGTGCGGGCGTGTCTATATAGCCCTTGTTGATAAAGTCTTGGTTCATGATCATTGTGTTTTAATACTATGTGTCAGCACTGCTTGTTCACGGTGTCTTATGTATAATATCTATTTGGCTGCAAATTTAGTTATTATTTCGCAATTATAAGCCAGTTTGGATAAAGAATTAAGTTTTCTTTAGAGGGAACAGGAATGACAAATGAATTGGTGAGGCGTTGCAAGCCTTTTTTCATTGATTGGAGACCAACATGCTTTTTTACGGAAAAAATCATAAAATCTTTCCTTAATCCAAGGAAAGTATGTAATTTTGCGGCAAAGATAATTGAACTATGCGAAAGATATTTGTTTTATTAGTTTCATGCCTCGCAATGGGAGCGATGGCTCAGAGTGAAGAGGTGGCTTTCAGCCATACAGTGGAAAACAGCCTTAAGAAAGAGGTTAAGGACATGCCTGTGGTGGTGTCGCTGAAGGACTACGGCGATGTACAGAGTGCCGTGGTGAAACTGAATGGCGAGGAGATACCAAGTCAGTTGGATGACCTTGACAAAGACGGCACATTCGATGAGCTGGCTTTTGTCTGCGATTTCAAGAAGAAAGAGAAGAAGACTTTCAGCATCACCCTCTCCAATATGGGCGAGCAGAAAGAATACACCCCTCGTACCTTCGCCGAACTGATGCTCAGAAATCCTAAAGTGAAAGTGAAAAACCAGCAAGACATCTATCTGCAGGAGATCAGCGTGACACCTGACACAAAAGACCCTTATCATCTCGTCCATCATCATGGTGTGGCTTTTGAGAGCGAACTGATAGCCATCAGGATATATTATGACCAGAGACAGACTCTCGACCTCTATGGCAAACTGAAAAAGCGCTTAGAGATTAAAGACACACAGTTTTATACCCTTGACGAACAGAAAGCGGCTGGATATGGTGACGATGTGCTGTGGGTGGGCAACACCTTCGGACTTGGAGCGCTAAGGGGATGGAACGGCAGCGAGCCGACAATGATTGACGATGTGCAGAACCGCATACAGAGGATTATCGCCACCGGACCGGTAAGGACTATTGTTGAGGTTGAGGACCGCGGATGGAAGGCAACGGCAGACAAGCCACGCCTGAACATGAAGATAAGATACACCCTTTGGGCTGGTCACAGGGATGTGGATGTATATGCTTCGTTCTCAAGAGATGTGAGGGATATGCTTTTCTCTACCGGTGTAATCAATGTCAAGGATTCCAAAGAGTGGAACAACGGTAAAGACATACGCGGCTGTTGGGGTACCGACTGGCCCACGGGAGCCAATGACAGTGTGGGGCATAAGCGTGAGACGGTGGGATTAGGCGTTAAGATTCCTCAGAAGTATATCGTCAGCATGGAACCCGCCAACGTCAACAATTACGCATACGTCATCAGACCTGACGAGAATAACGAGATACACTATCAGGTGGCATACTGCAGCAAGAATGAGGAGTTTGCCACATGGGATGAAGACACCTGGTTTGAATGGCTGAAACAGTGGTAATATAATTCAAGTTTCGCATTCGCTCAACTTGTTTGGTTATAAGGTTTTAGGTTATAACCTTATCGGATATGATAGCGTCAGGGCCATTAAGTCCGCCTTCGTGAGGTGGGCCTTGACGGAATAACCGAGAGCAAGACCGTTAAGGCACTGGAAGTGATACTTTATACCGATGGTCTCATAATACGGCTGCTCCAGTTCCTTTGCCTTATAGCCGGCATGACGGTAAAGATAAAACCCAAGCGACATCGCTACAGAAAGGTTATTATAGAACACCTCATGTTTACCGCCTATGCCCACTGACCACGGACTGTGTCTCATCTGCTTTCCGTCTGCCTCATCCATACGCTCTATCTTGTCCATATAACTGCCGTAAGACACATCCACGCCTATACCGGACGCCCATCGGCGGGCATAACGGTACATCACATCTGCTGAGAACAACGGGACACCATAATGGGTGAAATGGGTCTTACGATAGTCTGGGTCATCAGGTGGTGTGTTAAACTGTGTCTTTTGCCAATCCTCTGGCAGTGCCTTTCCGCCAAAAGCCGCGGTGAAATTCAGATACCAATATTTATCAAAAGCCGGAGGCTGCCAGTTGTCACCTGCGGCAACAGACTCATAATATGGCATATACACAAGCGACAATGATGGCGACACAACGTTGGCGCCCTTGTTTGGCATGTTAAGGGCACTGTTGCTGTGATGTGTAAAATCAATGCCAGCCCTTATTCCCCATTGACGTGAGAAACGGTAAGTGATATTAGCGCCTGCCACGAAATAGATAAGCCAGCGGCTGCCTATCAGTTCATTGTCTATATACAAGCCTTTGTCATACTTATGATGACTGTAGGCAATGCCACAGCCGAGTGTATAGGCTGTCATCCAACGGCGTGTACGTGACAAGGGTCTGTTGAAAGAGCCATAGAGGGTATAGATATCCCCCAGGCGCGAGTCATAGTCCACAGGACGTAACAATCCCCAGTCCGGATCGGCGTCACGATGTAGTCTCACCCTGCTGTTGTCTGTATAGCACAGCCCTATGGAAAACCACGGATACATATAGTCATGCGCCACGGCATTGGAATCGGAAGGCAGGGGCGAGAGATCAAGGGATATGGAATAAGTCTGCGAACAGGTCTTTTTGATATATTTCTTAGAGTAGCGGTCAATAGGTATCAGGAACCCGGGATTATATGACAGATGGGCACCCATACGACCAGAAGATACAGAATCCTTATCATTCCCCTCCTGCGTCTCTGTATTTTCAGACACACACATATCCGTCGTCATTTCCGGAAGATCCGAAAATGACGGATAGGCGTACATCAAGAGAAGCAAGAAGAGTAAATATTTTCTCATCTTGCAGCCTTTCTCATCTTACGCAAGGCGGTATTACGGATCTGACGCACACGCTCACGTTTCAGCCCCATCTCATCGGCTATCTCAAAAAGCGTCTTATGAGGCTGCT
This sequence comes from Prevotella sp., assembly GCA_017959365.1. Classification (GTDB taxonomy): domain Bacteria; phylum Bacteroidota; class Bacteroidia; order Bacteroidales; family Bacteroidaceae; genus Prevotella. The sequence continues at coordinate 1,717 of JAGDAU010000183.1, read as the reverse complement.
CCACACCATAGAAAGCGCGCACCACCTTCTGCTCACGATCATTAAGCACACCGATAGCACCGATCAGTGCATCGTCGAGTGTGGCACGCTGCAAGTTGTCATCCGCGTGTGGCGAGTCGGTATTCTCTATCACGCTGAGCAAAGAGAAACTGGTCTTGCTGTTGACGGGTATCGGTGCGTCTATAGACCGGTTATCCGCCTGCCGCGCAATAACAGCCTCCATGGCGTCTCGCAGATATGGCGCTGCAAAACTGACGAAACGCTTACCTATTGGCCGGAACCTCATGGCAGCACGCACAAGCGCCACGTTACCTTCACTGACAAGGTCATCGAGGTCAACACCCTGGCGCAGATATTGCTTTGCCATTGTTACCACATATCTCAGGTTGGGTGTCACCAATAGGTTGACTGCCTCCTGATCACCATCTTGTATTCTCATTGCCAGCTCTTGCTCCTGAACATCTGTCAGCAGCTCTCCGCCGGATATTTCACTAAGATATTTCTCAAGCATTGGTATATTAATTTAAGTTTCACATTCACTCAACTTGTTAGTTTACAGTTTAATGTTTAAAGTTTAAAGTGATATAGATTTTCCCAACGGGAACGTTAACGGGAACTGGAACTAATTCTCTTTCAACTTTCAACTTTTATCTTTCAACTCATGTAATTAACTCGTCAACTTCTCAAACCCTAAACCCTATAGGGTTTCTATTGTCATTCCGCATATTGGAACGGATGGAATCCCCCACAGTCTGGTAAAATTTCACATCCGCCGCCGACACTGACGGACGTGTGTTCCTTGCCACACTCTCAAGCATACTCATCGTGATATAGTCAAGATTGTCATTGAAGGCCTTCTCCCCCACCTCATTGACGATATACGATATGTCGCTTGACACCAAGCCCTCTGTAAGATGTGCCAGACGTGAATAGTCAACACCGGGCTCAACGGGCATGTCTTTCATCTTGATACGGAAAAGCCCTTCGCGTGCCTTCTCATCAGGCAGCGGAACGAAAATGATGTTGTCGATGCGCCCGCGACGCAACACAGCAGGGTCGATAAGATCCGGTCTGTTGGTACTGGCTATGACAAAGACTCCCTGTTCACCGCAGTTGTTCATCTGCGACAAAAACTCATTAACCTCACCGGATTGGCTTGCGTTCATATCATCCCGGCGTTTGGGCACGAGAGCCTCAAACTCATCGAAATAAATTATCACCGGGGCGTTGGCCTTGGCATCCCTGAAGATGTTGCCTATTTTCTCTGTCGAACCATGTATATATATACTTGCCAGATCAGAGGCTTTCACGGAAATGAAATTATATCCCGCCTCTTCGGCAAATTTCTCTGAGATAAACGTCTTACCACAGCCGGGAGGACCATACAACAGCATACCGTTAGGTATCTGGACATTGAATTTTCTTGCACGTTCCTTGTTACGCAACACGTTAAGGATTTTACGCGTGAGCAAATCCTTAAGGTCATCCATGCCGGCAACGTCAGCGAAACCGTTACCCTTTGGCCGCTGTATTAACGAATGGCCGTCAGCGTCACTGGTTCTTACTATATCCTGCCTGTAGTTATCTATATCCGCCTTGCCCTGTAGGGCATCCAGGAACTCATCAGCCGAAGCGAACCTGTCATCGGGATTAATCCTCAAGGCCTTCTCTATGACGCTTATCAGCATGTTGTCTAATGCCGGAACATTGGCATTAG
>JAGDAU010000182.1 GCA_017959365.1 Prevotella sp. | reverse complement strand
TTATTAGGTCGCTTCGCTCTCTGGTGTCAGGTGAGAAATGTTTAACAAAACAGTGGTTTTACTATAATCCAGACATATTTCACCTTATAACCTTACAACCTAAAACCTTATAACCTAACAAGTTGAGCTAATGCGAAACTTGTATTGCGTAATTATTTTTCAGAGCGGAAGAGCCAGACGCAAGCCGATGCAGTAGCCTGCATCCAACGGTGAGTCGCTGCCACGATTAACCGTACGGCAGTGATCGGCACCGTAGTCCCAACTGCTACCACGGAATACACGGTATGAGCCCGAATCAGGTCCTAAAGGATTTGTCTGATCAATACTGCTATATGATCCATACCAGTCCTGACACCACTCCCATACATTGCCGCTCATGTCATATATACCCAATTCATTAGGACTCTTGGTGGCTACATCGTGAGTACCATAATCAGGAGAACTGCTTCCCTTTGCATAGCTATTATCATAATACCATGCCACATCATCAATATTATTGCTGCCGCTGTAGGTATAGCCTTTGCTCTTCATACCGCCCCTTGCGGCAAACTCCCACTCTGCCTCTGTCGGCATGCGGAACGTCTGTCCCGTCAGCTCATTAAGCTTGGATATAAATTCCTGACAGTCATTCCAGCTAATGCACTCCATAGGACGCTTATTACCTTTGAAATAAGAGTAATTACTGCCCATCACTGCCTGCCATAACTCTTGCGTCACCTCCATCTCACCGATATAATAATCAGACAGGGTGACACTATGAGCCGGCTTCTCATCTTTGTATCCGGATGCGCTGCCCATCTGGAATGTGCCGCCATCAACCTTAACCATCTTAAAGGTCACTCCGTTGACTTCAAATACCGTGCTCTCAATAGTTGCTGCTGTGCCGAAAATGATGTTATACAGTACCGTCACGTCACCTGTATTCACCTCGCCATCACCGTTGAGGTCACCCCAGATCGACTGTGCCGACAAGCTCATTGTCATTAAGGCCGATGCAAATAACGTAAATAGTCTTTTCATAATAATTTTCGACCTTTAGACCTAATAATTATTGTCCTTATAAATCAGGAGATAGTTTAGCAGCGACCCGCATCAGGGCGGTTATTTCAGAGTGGCGCGGGCTGTCTCGATGATGGTGTCAAGACCTTTGGGGAAGTCGGAGGACTCCATATTAACATATATGTCTGGCTCTATACCAAACTCGGTTGGCTGCCTGTTACGGTCATACATGGGGCATGCGCTGAAACGTATGCTCCAGCCGTTGGGCAGCTCTGAGGAGAACGGCATACCGGCACCGCCACCGGTCTTATCACCCACTACTGTCACATTAGGGCAACAGCGCATATACTTCACAAACTCATTGGCGGCACTATACACAGACCTGTTGGTGAGCACCACCACACGCTTCTGCCATCTGATGCCCTTGGAGGGCTTCAGTTTCTGCTCCTCCATCTTCGAGAAGTCAGAATGTCCCTTGCCTGTCTTATGCTGCATATATCCCACCAGCAGCTCATCATTGGTAAACCGCGCCGCCAGCTCCTCCGCCGACGTTATCTGTCCTCCGCCATTGTTGCGGACATCGATAATGAGTCCGTTGCACGGGGCGAGATAAGAAATCATGTCATCCAATGAGCTGCCGCTCATAGCTCCCGAGAAAGAGCCCACATACACATAACCGATATTATCGTCCATGATGCGGTACTTCAGACCGCTTGCCATACGATAGTCTGTGCCGAGATAGACACGCTGCAGGGAATCACTGAAATTGGAGGGATAGTCCTCTTTCCAGCTCCATTCCCTGCCGGTATTGAATGTGGTAAAGATATTCACATGACCGTCGCGCAGCTCACTGAGCATATTTGTAAGCACCTCAAAGAGCTGCGCCTCACCCATGTCGGCATCCACCTGCCTGCGGTATCTCTCATGCACCTCATTCCAGTCAAGCCCGTACTCCTTAGCCTTATAGTCGAAGAAGCAGTAATGCTCATCCATTATCTTCCACAACGCCTCAAAATTGCCGCTTGAGTTATCGGAATACTCCTCCTCGTCAACGCAAGAGAAGAGTGAGAGGCATAGCATTATATACAATAGTTTCTTCATTCCCTTATCTTTCTAAACCTCCATCCTATGCCAAGCATGATAAGATGTGAGTATGTGTGATTTTTCAGATGATTCACCTTAGCCTGCTGATAATCACCCATATAGCCGATACTCAGCGTGGTCTTCTTGAATGTGGTGCTGAGGGTCAGCAACTGACGCATGGAAGGCATATCAGCGATGGTTGTCGCAACGACATTGTGGTCGTAGTCGCCACGTGAGAAAATCTCATAATACGACTGCCCGTAGTTAGGCGAGAACATCACGCCCACAAGCGGCACACTGACATCATAGCGCACCGTCATGGGACGCTTACCGATATGGAAGTCGTATGCCGCAGAGCCTGCGGGCGACAGACAAAGACTCATGCGTGCCTGTGCCGGATTATTGGAGTTACGGGTGTTATACAGGAAGCCGATATTGGCATCCACTCCCCCACCACCCTGCAATGTCAGTGCGGGCATTGGTTTCCACTGTCTGCGCCACTGATACTGGAAAGTGTACATGCCACCCATCTCATTATTGTTGTCAGCACGATTGTGAGACATATTAATCGAAGCATGATGGATAAGGGTGCGTACCCACTTGCGCTCATCACGATAACGTGTGGTATAGTCCATGAAACGTATCTCCGTACCCTTATATTCCTCCGGCGACAAATATGTATCCAAGACATTTACAGCACCCACACCAAGGTATTTGGTGTTTTCCGTCAGCTGTGCGCTCACCATCTGTGCCGCCATCAGCACAAGGGCAGAAAAAAACAGTCTAATCATGTCAGCAACAAATATAATTCTCTTTCAACATTCTTTTAACTCTACAAAATATCTAAAACTCAAAATTGAGGCTCTGCTGACCGGTAATCTCGTCTATCACCTGCTGCTCACTCTTACCAGCGTCCGGGTCAAGGTCTTCGTCAGCGTCTATGTCAACGTCTGCCTCCTCTTCCGGCTCATCTTCACGTAGCGGTTCCAGTTCCTCAAAGCTGTCGGTATGGCATGTCGTGATACGCTTACCCTTTGCCTTGAAGCCTTTAACAGCGATAAACTGCTCAGCGTCAATTTCCATATCGTCGCGGAAGGCATCGGTGCCGCCAAACACCACCTTGATGCGCGGATATGCCACATCGGTGAGCAGCATCAGACGAGAGTTGACATTCTCGCCCACAAAGTTCTGATGACGCTTCGTAGCCTCCATGAGGAAACGCTTAAGATAAGGATAGCCCTCGTTGTCGGCATCATAGAGCACGGCTGTCCATACCTTGCTCTCCTTCCATTTCTCTATCCTCAGTATATTATCCTCATAATGGTTGTTCACGTCGAAGTTGGTGATATAGAAATCGCCGTTCTGCAGTACCACGAGGATAGACTCACCCTCATTAAACTCACCGAGCAACGTGCCGTGCTCATCATAGTTGAGGCGGTTGACATCGGGGTCAAACCACACCTTACGGCCTCCTAAGGTAGAGTGACCATGGCTCTTCAGACTGATACGGTGGACACTGTTCTTGGTAAGCAGATTGCCCTTACTTGCCCTGCCCTTGATGATTATCTCACTGAAGTCTTTCTCTATGAAAATCTTCTTTATCTTAGGACTTGGATCAAGGGTAACCTTTATCACCTCAGCCTCACCATTAGGATTGGAGGTGAAATACATCACGCGGCTGCCGGGCGTTCCCTGAGTGAGGTCATATTCTTTGTCACGGGTGAGGCTGGTGACATTGAAACGTTTCATGTAATAGTAGCCGTGCTTGCCGTCACGATAAACGGCGTTATAGATGGTACGCTTATCGTTTTTCTTAAACACCTGAACATGAAGGATGTTCTTGCCCACAAAAATCTTCTCAGCTACCCTTACGACTTTATATTTACCGTCTTTGTAGAACACTATGATATCATCAATGTCGGAGCACTGGCACACCAGTTCGTCTTTCTTCAGTCCAGTGCCGATAAATCCCTCCTGGCGGTTGATATACAGTTTCTGGTTTGCCTCTGCCACCTTGGCAGCCTCAATGGTGTCAAAATTCTTAATCTCTGTGCGGCGTGGGTGCTGGGCGCCATACTTACCCTTAATATACTCAAACCACTGTATGGTAACCTCGGTCATCTGACCTAAGTCTTTCTTGATGCCGGCTATCTCATCCTTGAGGCGCGCCATCAGCTCATCAGCCTTATCCTTATTAAACTTCAGGATGCGCTGCATCTTTATCTCCATGAGGCGCAGGATATCCTCTTTCCTCACCTCACGTATAAACTGCGGATAGAATGGTGTCAGCCGCTCGTCAACATACTCGCAAGCAGCGTCCATATTGGGTGCGTCCTCAAACTTCTTGCCCTTATATATCCTCTCCTCAATAAATATCTTCTCCAAAGAGGCGAAGAAGAGCTGTTCCTCCAGCTCATGCATGCGTATCTCAAGCTCCATACGCAGCAAGTCCTTGGTATGCTCTACGGAGTGGCGCAACACATCGCTAATGGTAAGGAACTGTGGTTTGTTATCTACTATTACGCAGCAGTTCGGTGAAATGTTGATCTCACAGTCAGAGAATGCAAACAAAGCATCCATCGTCTTGTCGCTTGACACACCTGTGGCAAGATGAACCTGTATCTCAGCTTCGGCGGCGGTGTTGTCATCCACTTTCTTGGCTTTTATCTTACCTTTCTCAACAGCCTTTAGTATGGACTCTATCAGTGTGGAAGTGGTCTTGCTGTAAGGTATCTCTTTCACCACCAGCGTCTTCTGGTCTATCTTCTCTATCTTTGCCCTTACCTTGAGAACACCGCCACGCTGTCCGTCATTGTATTTCGACACGTCTATACTGCCACCGGTGGGGAAGTCGGGATAAAGGTGGAACTCCTCATCACGCAGATAGCTGACAGCGGCATCGCAGATATCATTGAAATTATGAGGCAGGATCTTTGACGACAGACCCACAGCGATACCCTCAGCACCCTGGGCAAGCAACAAGGGGAATTTCACGGGCAGGGTAACCGGCTCCTTGTTACGGCCGTCGTAAGACAGCTGCCACTCTGTGGTCTTGGGATTAAAGACAGTGTCCAATGCGAATTTCGACAGTCGCGCCTCTATGTATCTTGACGCCGCGGCACGGTCACCGGTAAGGATATTGCCCCAGTTGCCCTGAGTATCAATAAGCAGGTCTTTCTGCCCCAACTGAACGAGTGCATCGCCTATTGACTGGTCTCCATGAGGATGAAACTGCATGGTATATCCCACGATATTCGCCACTTTATTGTATCTGCCGTCATCCATGCGTTTCATGGAGTGCAGTATGCGGCGCTGAACAGGTTTCAGACCATCCTCTATGTTTGGAACGGCACGCTCCAGTATAACATAGCTGGCATAGTCAAGAAACCAGTTCTTATACATGCCGCTAAGATGATGCACCGCCGACGCGTCGAAACGGTTGGCGGGGCGATATTCGGAGTGCGCCACCTCTGCGGCGCCCTCTTCTGTTGTATTTTCCTGAGAAATTATCTCGTCTTTTATCTCTTCGTCCACGTATTTACTATTTGACAAATTCTTCGTGATTATTTTCTTTTTAATAGGTACTCAGGCGAGCAAAGCTCGGAGTCCAATTTACTATTTATTAGCTAAAATAAAGCCGAAAGGACTTAGATTGTCATCTTGTAAGTCAGTTTACCGAGTTTCTTCAGGTCGGTAGACTCCACCTCGATAAGGTCTTCATGACGCGCTTTACCAATCAGCTTGAGAGCCATCTTCTCATTAACCCCCAGGTGATGCTTCAAACCCTTAATAAGTCTGTTTTGCGAGATGACTGGTTTCTCAGCCTCCTGGAAAATGAGTTTTATGACTCTCTTCAACTGGTCAACGTCTTCATGCAACAGCATTCTGTGACGATACTTGTAAGCCACAAAAAGGGCACCGATAGCCAAAATGATAATGGCAATGATTAATGTATTATTCATAGCGATGTTTTGATTATAATTGTGCAAATATACGTATTTTTATTTTTTATTTCAAAATAGTGACAAAAAAATGTGCTTTTTTATGCTAAAAAACATGTTTTCGGACATAAATGATAGTATTTTTCCATATTTTTTGGCACTTTATTATATTTTTATCTTAATTTTGCAGAGCAAAATCAAATTGACAACCAACAATGAGCGAACAAAAGAATGAGAGTAAGGCACAAGCCGCAGCGGTGAGCAGTCAGCAAGAAGTTTCAACATTCGACCGTAACAGACATATTTTCGGAGCGTTTATAGGTCCCATACTGGCTATTATAGTATGGTTCGTACCTATCCCCGACCTGACACCAGAGGCGCATAAGCTATTGTCTATCATGACACTCGTTGCCACATGGTGGATATGTGAGCCAATACCCATTCCTGTAACATCGCTTTTAGGTCCCACCCTCTGCGTGGTCTTGGGTGTAGTAAAGATGAAAGAGGCATTCGCTGCTTTCGCCAATCCCATGATATTCCTCTTTATGGGTGGATTTATCATTGCCAAGGCAATGACTGTCAATGGTCTTGATAAGCGCATCGCTTACGGCATCATGTCAATGAAATGGGTGGGCGACAGTCCGCGAAGGATATTCCTCGCTATAGGTTTGGCATGTATGCTCTGCTCCGGATGGATCAGCAACACCGCCACTGCAGCTATGATGTTTCCCATTGCCCTTGGTCTGCTTGAGGCTATCAAGGAGATGATGGCCAGCAATGGTAAGGAGATAAGCCTCAAGACCTACAAATATGCCACCGGACTGATGCTCATGACAGCATACGCATGCTCCATAGGCGGCGTGCTGACACCTATTGGCACACCTCCAAATATCATCATGCTCGGTTTCCTCAATGAACTGGCAGATATTCATGTCTCATTCTTCGACTGGATGGTATGGGGCTTTGTGGCAATGATAGCATATTTCATTATTACATATATCATCCTGACAAAGATGTTCCCCTCTGACGTTGACCATATCGAGGGTGCCCAGGACTTCATCCGTGAGAAAGTGAACGGCTTGGGCAAGTGGACCGTGGCTCAGAAGAACACACTGATAGCATTCCTCGTGGCTGTCATCCTTTGGGTGACACCTGGTGTGCTCAGCATTATCTATGGCACTGACAGTGAGATTGTAAAGGGCTACAATAAACTGTTCCCGGAGGCTATTGCCGCTATGGTGGGAGCGCTGCTGCTCTTCTTCCTGCCGGGAGACAGAAAATTCTCTAAGACCACATTGCGCTGGCGCGACGCCGTGGCAGGCGTGGAATGGGGTACGCTGCTGCTCTTCGGCGGCGGACTGGCTATGGGCGGCATGATGTATGCCACCGGTCTGTCGGGATGGATTGGCGACCAGATTGTCAAGATGATGGGTGGTGAGCCGTCACAGCTCGTCCTTGTGGCTGTATTCTGCGTGATGTCGCTATTGCTCTCAGAGCTCACATCCCACACAGCAGCCACCAACATGATTGGACCGCTCGCTATCGGCGCCGCAATCTCTGCCGGTTTCAGTCCGGTACCCGTGGCTGTCGGCGTAGCATTGTCCGCATCCCTCGGCTTCATGCTCCCGGTAAGCACACCACCTAACGCCATCGTCTATGCCAGCGGCTACATACCCATCACCAAGATGATCAAGACCGGCGTTTATATCGACTTCATCGGCATCGCCTTCGTCACCATACCTATCGTACTTTACTTGGTAAGTCTGATAGTGGGATAATATTCCATACACTGCCACTGTCGAAAAGGAACAGGAGCAACCATGAGATAAGGTTGCTCCTGTTCCTTTATACTTATTCTACTCAACTTTCGCAAGCTTCAGTTTCGTCAGGTTTTTGAGGTTATTAGGTCGCTTTGCTCTGAGGTTTCAGGTGAGAAATGCTTAACTAAACAGTGGTTTTGATATAATCCATACATATTTCACCTTATAACCTTATAACCTAAAACCTTATAACCCAACAAGTTGAACGAATGCGAAACTTGAATAAAAGAAGTATTGTTTTGACGGGAACAAGCCCCACCCCCACCCCCTCCCCTAAAGGGGTGGGGAGATAATAACGGGAACGAATAGCAAATAGTCAATAGTCAAATAAGCAATATCTCAGTACATGTATGGGGCGTTATTGACGAAGGTTTAGAGTTTTATTCTGTTTGGGGGCTTTCGGAGTGCCTTCTGCGGAAAGATTTTCTTTTAAAATTGAAAATTTAGTGTTAATTTCTAAATTTCGCAAAAAATTTGGTGGATATTTCCAAACACTGTACCTTTGCACCGTCAAACAAAAGAAAAATAAATTATTAACAAATAAAAAACGAAAGGATAAGGTTATGAGTAAGAACAATTACAAATTCGAGACCCTTCAACTTCATGTAGGCCAAGAACAGGCAGACCCCGCAACTGACGCTCGCGCCGTGCCCATCTATCAGACCACGAGCTATGTGTTCCACAACTCTAAGCACGCAGCCGACCGTTTCGGCCTTCGCGATGCAGGTAATATCTATGGTCGTCTGACCAACTCTACACAAGGCGTGTTCGAGGATCGCGTCGCTGCCCTTGAGGGTGGTGTGGCTGGTCTGGCTGTAGCCTCTGGTGCTGCTGCTATCACCTATGCGTTGCAGAACATCGTGCAGGCTGGAGATCATATCGTTGCAGCCGACAACCTCTATGGTGGTTCCTATAACCTGATTACCCATACGCTGGCTACTCAGGGTATTAGCAATACCATTATTAATGTGAACGACCTCGATGCCCTCGAAGCCGCTATCCAACCCAATACAAAAGTAGTATATGCCGAGACCTTTGG
>JAGDAU010000181.1 GCA_017959365.1 Prevotella sp. | reverse complement strand
TTTGAATACGGCAAACTATTAGCTGAGAGAGGTGAGTATGAAAAAGCCAAGACAATAATAAGAAAATCCGTAATAGGTTATATGTTACACAATCGGGAGGATCGTTCTTTAGACATTCTTACCACGCTTGCTGACATTAATGCAAAAAGCGGAAATGTCGCTGATGCCATTGATGGGTATCAGACTGTTATCAATCTTGCGTTAAATGATAATGACACCATTAAGATAGCAGAAACCTGTTACCACTTAGCAGAAAACCTTGGAATTCATTACGGTGACGCAGAGACAGCAGAACAATTCTTGCTTATGGCATACGACTTGCTAAATGACTTTGGCAAAGATTTCAAGCTGCAAGCCAAAGTGGCTAAAAGACTTGGTACTGTATACAACAACATCAGCCTTTACGATGAAGCACAGAAATATACGCAGCTGTCTATTAACATCAGAAAGGAACATGGCATATATGTTCCAATAGTTGATACTATAAACGGCATGGAAATAGCATTGAAAAATAATGCGACGGCTTTTGCCTCTATGCCTGATAATGACGAGGAACTGATAATTTTTGAGGAGCCGTTGAAATCCTTTATCATCAACAACCCAAGTGAAAAACCAACCATATTCCGCATCAACACCCTACTGTCTGAACTCTACATGCTGCGCCACAGATATGAGGAAGCCGACAAGGCACTGCAGAATGCCTTAACAATAGCGAAGGACGTATGGGGCACCGAGAGTCATAACTATCAGACGGCACTCCACAACAGAGGGGTCAACTATGAATTATGGGGAAAACAAACAGAGGCATTCAATACATATAAGGAGTGCGCCGAGGTTTGTCCCTCTCTTGAGGTGTATAACAATCTCTTATGGTGTGCCGCATCATTAAACGATATAACATTAACAGAAGAATGCCTGCGAAAGTCGTATAAATATGAGAATGATTTCATCAAGTCACAGTTCCTATATCTCAGTGACGAACAGAGAGAGAGGCTCATTGCCGAAAAGGACCGTGGAGAAGTTGCAAGTCTTACGCTACCCGCCGCAATGTTTCCTAACAGTGGCATATGCTGCGAATACGCATACAATTCTGCTCTCGTAAGCAAGGGGCTGCTCCTTGGTACGGGCAGAAACATTGCGGAGGCCATAATGGAGTCTGGTGACTCCACGCTCATAACTAATCAGAATGTGCTACGCACGATGCAACAGCAATTGCAGACGTGTAACGACTCTGCCCGGATAGTCTCCCTGAACCGGGATATTGCTACTTTGGAGAAGGGAATATCTGAGTCTTTACAAGCGTATGCCGACTTCACTCGTGACATAGACCTCACATGGCGTGACGTGCAGCAACGGCTCACTGACAACGAGACGGCTGTGGAATTCGTTATCATTGACCCCAGGGCACTCACCCACCCTACTGACACAACGGTCTATTACGGAGCCATGTTACTGAACAAAAACTTCGAAGCACCTAAGTTTGTGCCGTTATCAGCAAAGAACGCCACTGACGATATTATCAGGCAGCTCTCATACGAGGCCGGACGTGGCGAGGCAGCCGACGAAGCCAATATAACGTCTCTGTCACGCAGCCTTAACGATTTCATCTGGCAACCCATCACCACATGTATCACACCGGGTAATCGTGTCTCTTTCGCCCCAGTCTCTATGCTCTCCATAGCCCCATTGGAGTATCTCACTGACTCCACCGGCACCCCTATCTGTGACCGTTATGACATGCGCCGGCTGTCATCCACACGTGAGCTATGCAAAGACAGAAGCACAAAACCGGGCGATAACGCTGTGCTCTACGGCGGACTGATATATGATAACGGCAGCACGACCGACTCCATAAGCACCACACGCTCTAAACGCGCCGGCTGGCGATACCTGCCTCACACGGCTGAGGAGGTGGACTCCATCACCTTAATATTAAAAGGCGCCGGCTACGATGTCACTACATACAAGGGCATGGATGGTTCGGAAGAGGTGTTCAGGTCTATGTCTGGAAAAGACATTGATATCCTCCACGTCGCTACACACGGTTTCTATTTCAACGAGGACGAGAGCGCAACCCTTGACTTCTTCAAAGACCTTAACATACCCGTCCGCCGCAATATGAGCATCAGCAACCTCATGCGCTCCGGACTGCTGCTCTCCGGCGGTCAGCAGGCATGGCTCGGCGGAAAGGCCGACGCCACCGATGGCAATGACGGTGTAGCGCTGTCGTCGGAGATATCCCTTCTTGACCTCCATAATGTCTCCCTTGTCACACTGTCCGCATGCCAGACGGGACAGGGCGACATCAGTGCTGACGGAGTGGTGGGCTTGCAACGAGGCTTTAAGATGGCGGGAGCAGAGTCTATTCTTATGACCCTGTGGGATGTCAATGATGATGCCACAAGACTGTTTATGACTTCATTCTACCGTCATCTTGCCGCCGGCAAGGATAAGCATGAGGCATTGCGCCAGGCACAGACAGACCTGCGCCATTATGACAATGGACGCTATGACGCACCACGCTACTGGGCGGCGTTCATCCTATTGGAATAGTTGAAAAACGTAAAAAACATAGCATAACGATTTAATAGCCGTTAATGTCGTTGACTGAATTGTTAAAATCGGACAAATATCACGACAAAATGTCAGTTTTGAGCAATTTTGCCGTTAAATTTGCAGTTACAAACAACAAATGAATTTATTAAACGATAATTAATAGGCTAATAAAATTAGACAAAATGAAAAAGATGACTAACATTCTGCTCATCATCATGTGTGTGGTGGCAGTAGCATTTTCAGGAGGTGCGTTCATTAAAGCTAATGCTGCAGCAAAGGCTATAGAACAGAAAAGCGGAAACGTGACAATTGCCGGACAACCAGTCGATCTGACAGTGGCTGCCGAAAAGGCCCTGCCGGCTGTTGTACATATAAAATATGTGCAAAACTCCAAGACACGTACCGTAGAGGTGCAAGACCCATTCAGTGATTTCTTCGACCCGTTCGGATTCTTCGGAAACCCAGGCGGTCAGGGTGGCACACGCAAACAGCAGGTACAGACACCTAAGAAAGAGGCATCAGGCAGTGGTGTCATTATCTCTGCCGACGGATATATAGTAACCAACAACCACGTTGTGGAGGGCGCAGACCAGTTGACGGTGACACTCAACGACAACCGTGAATTCAGCGCACGTATCATAGGACTTGACAAGACCACCGACCTGGCTCTTATCAAGATAGACGGCAAAAACCTGCCGACCATCACCATTGGTGACAGCGACAAGCTGAAAGTGGGCGAATGGGTGCTTGCAGTGGGTAACCCCTTCAACCTCAATAACACCGTGACCGCTGGTATCGTTAGCGCCAAGGCGCGCTCTCTCGGAGCCAACGGTGTGGAGTCATTTATCCAGACAGACGCTGCCATCAACGCAGGTAACTCTGGTGGCGCACTCGTCAACACCAATGGCGAGCTCGTGGGCATCAACGCCATGCTCTACAGTCAGACGGGCAGTTACAGCGGATATGGATTTGCCATTCCAACAACCATTATGAATAAGGTTGTTGATGACCTGAAGAAATATGGAACCGTTCAAAGGGCTGTGCTTGACATCCAGGGCAGTGACGCACGCAAGTATATTGACGCCCAGAAAGACCAGGGCAAGGAAGTGGATCTCGGCACTAACGAGGGTATCTATGTGGCAAAGGTTAATCCTGACGGCGCCGGCGCAGACGCAGGACTGGAAGAGGGCGACGTGATAACAAGCATCGACGGCAAGAAAGTAACCAAGATGGCTGAGCTTCAGGAGATACTGGCAAGCAAGCGTCCCGGCGACAAGATTTCCATCACCTACCTGCACAACAAGAAGAGCGTCACCAAGAATGTGACCCTCAAGAACACCAAAGGTAATACCAATGTGGTGAAAGAGGCAGACCTCGACGTGCTGGGCGCAAACTTCCGTGAGGTGACAGCAGAGCAGAAGTCACAACTTGGAATCAACTACGGTCTGGAAGTGATAAAAGTCAACAGTGGCGCCATCAAGGAAGCAGCCATACCAAAGGGATTCATTATCCAGAAGGCCAACAACCAGCCGATAAAGAGTATCGATGACCTGCAGGAGGCTGTTAAGGCAGCGTCAACGGACGGTGAGCCTGTGCTCTTCATCAAGGGTATTCACCCAAGCGGTAAGAGCGACTACTATACAGTGAAACTTGAACAATGAGACAACTAAAAATAACAAAATCCATAACCAATAGAGACAGTGCCTCGTTAGACAAATACTTGCAAGAGATAGGTCACGAGGAACTGCTCTCTATGGAAGAGGAGATAAAACTCGCACAGCAGATTCGCAAAGGCGACCATGAGGCTCTTGACAAATTGACAAGAGCCAATCTGCGTTTTGTGGTGAGTGTAGCAAAACAGTACCAAAACCAAGGACTTAGCCTCCCGGACCTCATCAACGAGGGCAACCTGGGGCTTATCAAAGCAGCGGAGAAATTCGACGAGACGCGCGGTTTTAAGTTTATAAGCTATGCCGTATGGTGGATCCGCCAGAGCATACTGCAGGCAATAGCCGAGCATAGCCGCATCGTAAGGCTGCCGCTAAACCAGGTTGGCAGCGTCAACAAGATCAACAGGCTGTCAAGTAAGTTTGAGCAGGAGCATGAGCGCAGGCCAAGCATAGATGAGATAGCCGAACAGATAGACCTGCCGGAAGAGAAAATAGCTGCTGCCATGAAGGTCAGCTCCAAACACATCTCAGTGGACGCACCTTTTGCCGACGGTGAGGACAGCACTCTGCTTGACACCATGCCCAACACTGACACTCCACAGACTGACAAGGAGCTGATAATGGAGTCGTTGAGGGATGAAATCAAACGGGTGCTCAAGACCCTTAACGACAGGGAGCGTAACGTTGTGGAGGCATTCTTCGGCATCGGGCAACCGGAACTGTCGCTCGAGGAGATTGGCGACAAATACGGACTTACCCGTGAGCGCGTCAGGCAGATAAAAGAGAAAGCCCTGCGCCGCCTGCGTCAGAACAGAAAGAGCAAATCTCTGAAAACATACTTGGAATAAATTTAATTACACTTTAAAAGACAAAGATGATAAGAAAAGCGATTATCGCCTTAGCACTGACAATATTGCTGCCTGTTATGGCATGCGCAAAGAGTTGGCCTGTCAATGTGGTTTACGTTTACGGCATGTCGGCGTCATTCAATGACTCC
>JAGDAU010000180.1 GCA_017959365.1 Prevotella sp. | reverse complement strand
GTAGGCGTGAAGCCATATTGGGAGACTCATTACGGTTTCGGTGTGGAGAGCGACAAGATGACGAAACGCCTCTCGACCGCGTCTCTCGACCTGCTGATAATAAACACTGCCGTACCTATGCTCTTTGCATACGGCAGGCATACACAGAAGGATGAATACTGCGACAGGGCTTTTGAACTGCTTGAGGAGTTGAAGCCGGAGAACAATAACATTGTCAGGATGTGGCAGCAGTGTGGCCTGAGCGTCAGCAATGCCGGCGACAGCCAGGCTCTTATACAGTTGAAGAAAGAATACTGCGACAAGCGTGACTGCCTGCGTTGCCGCTTTGGTTTTGAATATTTAAAAGGACATAGAAAATGAAATATATCTTTGAGACGCGCATGCAGGTGCGCGATTATGAGTGTGACATACAGGGTATTGTCAATAACGCCAACTATGTGCACTATCTTGAGCATACCCGCCACTGTTTCCTGAAAAGCCGTAATATGAGTTTTGCTGAGATGCATTCACGTGGCATAGATGCTGTTGTGGCACGTATGTCATTGCAATATAAGGTGCCTCTGCGTTGTGATGATGAGTTTATCTCACGCCTCAACATTAAGAAAGATGGCATACGCTATGTGTTCTACCAGGATATTTACCGTGCTGCTGACAACCAGCTGTGCCTGCGCTCCACGGTAGAACTCGTCAGTCTTGTCAACGGCAAACTTGCCGCCACATCGGAGTACGACGAGCTGTTTAAAGATATCATTTAGTACCACGAACATATCGAATAAAACGAATAAGATATTCTTTAAAGTATTATAGAGAATACGTTTTGATGTAGTTTACCATGAGACAGGAGACATTGTATGCTATGGCGCTTACGCGGTTGAGTTATTTCAATCCCGGGGAGCTGCTGATGGTTTATCAGCGGGCAGGGAACGCTACGACGATAATGGAGCACAGGAAAGATATACGGGATGTGTTCCCGGACTGCTCTATGCGGCTGGTGGAGGCTCTCGGTGGTTGTGATGAGGCGCTCAAGCGCGCTGAGGCGGAATTGGAGTATGACGAGCGGTACGGTGTGCATGTCATCTGTTATAATGACGATGAATACCCTCAGCGTCTGAGAGAGTGTCCCGACGCACCAGTAGTGTTGTATTATAATGGTATTGCCGACCTTAACAGCCAGAGGGTCGTGAATATCATCGGCACCCGGCAATGCACGGCATACGGCAGGGATATGATCCGGAGCTTTGTGAGAGACCTTCGGATAGCGTGCGGTGATGTGCTCATAGTGAGCGGGCTGGCATACGGCGTTGACGTATGCGCCCATCGTGAGGCACTGGCAAACGGACTGCCCACTGTAGGTGTGCTGGCTCACGGGCTTGATGACCTCTATCCCGGCAGTCACCGTAATACTGCCCAGCAGATGGTGGCTCATGGCGGACTGCTGACGGAGTATATGACGCAGACCAACGCCGACAAGCGTAATTTCGTGAAACGCAACCGCATTGTGGCGGGAATGTCAGATGCGTGCCTACTGGTTGAGAGTGCTGCCAAGGGTGGTGGACTGATAACAGCACGTATCAGCCGCGGCTACAACAGAGATGTGTTTGCTTTCCCGGGCAAGGTGGGTGACACTTATTCTGAGGGTTGTAATAATATGATACGTGATAACGTTGCGGCGCTTATAACCTGTGCTGATGACTTTGTGAATGCCATGGGATGGCAGAACGACTCCCTGCTTAGGGAGAAACGTGATCAGGGCATTGAACGCGACCTGTTTCCGATGCTCAATGATGATGAGAGAAAAGTGGCTGAGGTGCTTGGCAAGACCAATGACCTGCCTGTCAATATATTATCTGTCCAGAGTGGGTTGTCGGTGGCGCAACTGTCATCATTGCTCTTTGAGATGGAGATGAAGGGTGTCGTGCGTATGCTCGCCGGCGGCACTTACCACTTGATCAAATAGTTCTTGTGCCTGTTTTATTTCTGCGGGACTAAAAGAAAATCCTTTATAGCTTTTGTTTCCGTATGATTAACGGAAGAGTGAGAAATTGACGCTGCCGTAGGTGCGGTGGTCGATGATACGTGGATGAGAGGAGAAGTCATTTTGCTTACCATGCTCAAACACCAATAAGCCATTAGGCTTTAGCAATTCCTTGTCAAATATCAATGATGGCAGAGTGTCGATTTGCTCTAATTGATAGGGTGGGTCAGCGAAGATAATGTCAAACTGCCTGTGGCATGACTTGAGAAAACGGAACACATCGTTTCGGATGAGCACATTCTTATCAGTGTCAATCTTCTGCATACACTGACGTATAAATGCGGCGTGATCACGATCCATCTCTACACTGACCACCTGGCGGCAACCACGGGACAGCAGTTCGAGCGATATGCTGCCAGTACCGGCGAACAGATCCAGCGCATCGGTATCCTCAAAGTCTATGTACCCGTTCATGACATTGAAGATGTTTTCTTTGGCGAAGTCTGTGGTGGGTCTCGCCTTAAATGTGCGGGGTATGTCAAAATGGCGCCCTTTGTATAATCCGGTGATGATTCTCATAACTTCTTATAGTGATGATAGTGATGATAGTGCTAATAGTGCAATAGTGCAATAGTGCTAATAGTGCAATAGTGCTAATAGTGCAATAGTGCTAATAGTGATTCACTTTTGACTTTTGACCTTTGACCTTTGACCTTTGACTTTTGACCTTTGACTTTTAACTCTGCGAAAGTTGGGTAATTGTATTTATGTCGTAGGGTAATTGGGTGTCTGTTTTTTCAAGGTATTCTATGTTGCGGATGTAGCGGCTGAGGCTCTCCATGAGCCACGCCTCATTTCTGATTTCTCCACATACAACCATGGTGTCACGCTCAGGGTTGAAGGCGAGCTGCTTCCATACGTACAGCATGAAATAGAGTGCATCGTGGGCATGTGTGGCACTGAAGGTGTTGAAATATTTGAAGCGGTCGTGCTGGAAGGTGAAGATATCCACGTTTTCGTCATGAAAGAAACAATAGAGGCTGGTGGTTGTGCTGTCTGGTGTGGCGGAACTGAACAGTTGTGTGCAAACAGGCTGCATAACAGGCATAAGACGAACCTCTTTATAATGGTCGCCTAACACGAGTCCGGCATCACTGTTGATACCAAATACTGCCACGCAGTTAAGGTCATTCAGTGTGGCGCTCATAACCTTGTCTGTCTCGTGTCCGCTGAAGGTAGCGTAATATAGTGTCGCTGCAGTCTCTTCCTGAAACTCGTCTTTTGGTACGAGCATAACCGGGCTGTCGATGAGTACTGTCACCGTCTCTTCATCCTGATTTAACAGTTTTGATGACTCAAACACCTTTCTAAGGTTTGCCGCCACCGACACACCACTCTTTACCTCGTGGTTTTCTGACTTGATTTTCTTGTCTTCGCCACTAACGACGATTATTTCAGTATGACTGATTCTGATTATATTCATTTTTTCACACCATTTATTGTTGTTATTAATAAAACAACGAATTACTCAGATTATTATGTTAAAAAACAGATTAATCTGTCGATTATTCCCAGTTGCCGGCGTTGCCGTTAGGGTGTTCGAGGTTGCCAATACGCAGACCGGGGTATTGCTCCTTTGCTTCTGCATCCTCTTGTAGTTCGGCAATGTCGTTAGGGTCGAGACCTTGCAGATAGACATCGTATGTTGCTCCGCACTCCATCAGTGTGATGTCCTGCCCTTGGCTGTTCACTTCCGCCGTGGCACCCAATGTGAACTCCTTTCCTCCTGAGAAAGGCACGTAGCGCATGCTGTCAGCCAACAGCCCTGCGTCAACGAGTGTGGCGAAATCACCTGTATAGGCACCTGTCTGTGCCTTGTATTTCTCTTCCGCCTGTCGTATGGAAATAAGTCTCTCCTTGACGGCTGCCTCTCTCAGTCGCTTTTCCTTGTTAAACCTCATGGGTTTCATTATACTTGCCCCACAGAGAACAATCAGCACCATCACACAGATGAGCAGTAGGATGTTATTATTGATTTTCACCTCTTTTAGTTATTGCGTTATCACCTTACTACGTTTTCACGAAACAATCAACTTGTCAACTCATCAACTCGTCAACTTGTCAACTCTTTTACTGATAAAGGCATCCCCCTTGAGGGAGGATGCCCTTATGATTAGTGTAATGTTCGTCTTAAGATTACTTGTTGATGAACTTACGACCGTTCTGGATAACGATGCCCTTGTAGCTCTTGCTAACCTTCTGACCAGCGAGGTTGTAGATAGGAGCGTTCTCTACGAAAACGTTCTCGAACTTCATATTGTTGATGCCAGTAGCAGAAGCACCGAGGATATCTTTCGGAGTTGTCTCACCATTACTGTCAGAAACGGTAACTTTCTCAGCCTTTTCCTCTGCGAAGTACAGACCGCTCCAAGAAATCTTAGAACCAGAAGCGTTGATCATGTATGAGCAATCTTTAGCAACCGGGAATACGATGACGCCAAGACCGTTCTTCTTTATCTCATAGTCATAGACAACCTTCATTGCACCATCAACCTCCTCTTCGTGAGAAGGAATGTTAAGAGCGATGCGCTCTACCCAATCGATAGGAGCTTGAGATACGGGGATGATGTTGTATTCGCCCTCACCGTCGAGCTTATAACCGAGAACGCCGCTTGGAACGTGATCATCAATAAACTCCATAGACAGTTCATAACCGATAGGAGAACCCTCCTCAAATACGGTGTACTGCTTGTTAGAAGACAGCTTGCTAACGATGTAAACATAACCATCCTTGGCAGCGGAAAGGCCGATAACAGCACCACCTGCAGGAGCTTTGAGTGAGTTGGCAGGAGCATTGCCGTCAGCATCTTTCGGGTTTGTGTTACCCTGCATACCACCCTTGGTGAGAATGATGTTACCATCTATCTCAACCTGGTTGTAACCGTCGTTCTTGCAGTCAAGCATTTTGTAGCTGTCATCGAACGGAACAAAAGCGGTAATAGCACCCTCTATGGTACCGATCTCTGTATCTTTTGACAATGAAAGAAGATCACCACTAAGACCGAGGGCCTCATCAGCGTTGATCTGGAGAACCTGTGCATTTGCACTCATTGCTACCACAACGGCAGCTGCGCTAAGTAAAAATTTTTTCATAATCGTAATTTTAAAAGTTAATAAATAGATGATTTGTAAATCTTTATATGTCGGCGGCAGTCTCTTGCGTCCTGCCGCCGACATCTTTTGTGCTAAATTGAATTATTACCGCTTAGTACCCTCAAAGGTGTAATTATAGGTGTAGTTCTTTCTGCCCACCTTTTCAGATGTTGAGAATGTCACTTTCATTGCACCATTGTCGTAAATCTTTCCAGCGAATGATACGCCGAGAGTGTTGTCAGCACTTACTAGCTGGTTGTTGATGATGTAACCCTTGTTGGCATGGGTGACGTTAGCTATAGACTGGGCTGAGATGCTGCATGTGGGGCAATCGAATGCTACCTGTGTGACATCGGCTTCGGCAGTAGCTGTAAGGGTGATAGTACCCTCTCCTACAACGGGAGCCTCATCAGAGCCATCCAGAACCTTTGAATAGGTGCCTACGTATGTTCCTGCGCTGCCTTCAGATGCAGAGAAGTCAAACTTGTAATCATTGTCGTCATCTCCACATGCTACAAAACTACAACTAATTGCAAGAACGGCAAACAGATTAAATATTATTTTTTTCATTTTTTGCAAATTTTAATTCATTTTGTACTATGAACGAAGGATTAATAACCAGGATTCTGATCATCATCTGTCATACCGAGGTTAACCTCAATCTCTGATGCTGGGATAGGACGATAAAGCTTGTAATTAGTCTTCTGAACATCCATCATTTGGTCAACGCTTGTAACGTATTGGTTGAACTCGAGGTTGTAACGAACCAGCTGCTTTGTGCGGCGCAGGTCCATCCAACGATGACCTTCGGCATAGAGCTCACGTGCGCGCTCATCAAGAATTACGTCGATGGGCTCAAAGGTAAATCCACGTGTAGTAGTGTACTCAGGATTGTATCCGTCGAATGATTGCAATGCTGTTAGTCCGGCACGCTGTCTGACGGCATTAATCTTGGTCAGTGCTGCAGCAGTGTTGCCAGCCATGTAGTAAGCTTCGGCAGCAATAAGATACATGTCACTGACGTGGAACAACACGATGTCGCGGTAGTCGTTGGAGCCGGTATATTGCTCAGACTCAGCATCATCAAACTTCTTAACAGCCACGCCATTGCTTGTCTGTACGTTGTAGTCAGCAAGAGACTGTGTGGTCTTGTTCTTTACAGAACCGTCAGCATTGAACGCATATTTGGTTACGAACGGGGAAGTAAGGATAACAGCTGTCACCTCTGTGATATTATTACCCTTGGCATATTGACTCTGATGAGCAGACAGTTCAGCCTCTGCCTCTTCCTCTGTAACGTAGTAGGGGAAGTAGCGGTGTGCTATGGGGAAGTTTGCCAGTTTAGCCTTATCCACATTGTAGTAAGCATAGTAGCCCTCTGTTCCCCAGTTGGCTGTCTTGCCGTCTTCCTTTGCGGTGGCATTATACATGGTTGTCATGTATGTAGCCTCGTAGCGTTTGTCACCTGGCTCATAGAGATACATACTCTTGAGAGACTGTGCGTCAGAACTGCTTACGTTCTTGATACCGCTTGCTGTGCAGTCGCCATAGTAGCCACCGAAGTTGTTCTGCATAGAGTGACCACCACTTGTAACATCACCGGGATAATTGGCGCGGCTATACTGAACAGAGAATATCTCCTCTGCGTTACCCTCGTTGAAGGGTGACCACTTGTCCTCAAATGACATGGTGAGAGTAACACCGTTAATAGCCTTCTCAGCCCAGGCAGCAGCCTCTGTGAAGTAGGATAAGTCATTTGCTTTTGCGTATTTACCCTTTACTACATCGGTGTAACTTGTCTGAAGATCCCATCCTGCAGCAAGGCAGATCTTTGCGAGCAGAGCAGCTACAGCCTGCTTGTTAACGCGGCCAGTGTGGTCTGTGTTAGCCAGTGTAGAGTTGTTGTAGAGGTCTGTGAGGTCTTCTATCAGTTTGGGATAGATCTCATCCAGAGCAATACGCGGATAGTTACGCTCAGCACTGTTGATATACTCGAAAGTGAATGGCACAGCACCGAAATGCTGAGTAAGCATATAGTATGCATAGTCTCTCAGGAAGCGTGCCTCATATGACTGTGAAGCTGTCTCGCCGGCAAATTGAACAACGCCGTTAGACATGTTGACTGTCCTGTAGAGGTTACCATAGAAACTCTCAATGGAGCCAGTGATAGGAGTCATTGAATACTCATTGAATGCTCCGGCTTCCCTACCACGTGTCATGATATACAGGTCTGTACCCTGAGAATACAATTCCGGCAGGTAAGCGTAGTCGTACAAAGATTTGTATACAGTAGTCAACAGTATGTCCGGGTCCTTCTGAATATTATCTGCTGCAGAGCCACCAGCAGACTTGTTTTCTGCATCGAGGAAGTCGCTGCAGCTGGTCAGTGTTCCGCCAGCAAGAAGTGCCGCAATCAGTGATAAATATAATGTCTTTTTCATCTTTTCTTAAATTTTATCGTTTTTAGAACTTAATGCTTGCGCCAAGCTGATAGTTGATGATGCTCGGTCCGTCGTTCTTAAGAGCTGTACCTGCCCACTCTGGGTCGAAACCATCATATTTTGTGAATACGAATGGGTTGGTAACAGTGAAGTAGAGACGCAGGTGGTTGCAACCAAACTTGTTGATCCATGCCTTCGGGAATGTGTAGCCCAGTGTGATGTTCTTAACTTTCACGAATGAAGTGTTCTGTACGCACTTTGCAGCATCCCAGTAAGCAGCCTGTACACCTACGCCACCGCTTGAACCACCATTGTTGGGGAAAGGATAGCTGCCGTAGTGAGTGGTCTCCTGATACTTTGGATTGATATATGTACCGTCATCGTTCACACCGTCGCAGTCAAGCAATGTACCAGCGGGGATATACCAGTCTTCCTGCAGTTTCACACGTCCGCGGTCGCTAAGGGTCAGATACTCGCCAATGAACGGAGAGTATGCTTTGCAGCCCTGCTTAGCATAGATGCTGAAACTGAAGTCCCAGTTCTTGTAAGAGAGGTTTGATGTGAAGCTACCGGTCCACTTCGGGTCAGACTTCATGATGATCTTATCGTCATTATCAATCTTACCGTCGTTGTTTTGGTCGATAACGTAGGGCTGACCCTCTGTCAGTCTGTATATCTTATAGTAGTAGTCATACTCCTTCACCTTTTCACCAGGAGTGAAACCGTTGTCGATAGCGAGCTGTATGTTAGGAACGATCATGTCCTTATCAGTCACGATACCACCGTTCTCCCAAGTGTAGATGTTGTAGACAGGCAAACCAAGTGCGAACACCTGTGTGTCGCTGACGGGCAGGAAGTCTGAGATACCGTCAATCTGCTTCACCTTGTTCTTGTTGTGGGCAAATGTGAAGGTTGTCTCCCAACGCCAGTCCTTAGAGTCGATGTTGACTGTAGTCAGAGCTATCTCAACACCAGTGTTTCTTACAGAACCGATGTTTGTAGTGAGAGATCCACCCTTTCCATAACCGGTCTCCATAGGCAGTTTCACTTCTTGCAGAAGGTCTGTTGACTTCTTGGTATATAAATCAATACTACCGTAGATGCGGCCTCTGAGGAAACCGAAGTCAAGACCGAGGTTCCACTCCTTAGACTTCTCCCACTTCAGTATTTCGTTTACGATAGCACTTGGTGCGAAACCGTACATGTAGTTAGATTCAAATGGATAATAATAAGATGTTGTTCCAAGTGTTTGCTGGGTGTCATAATTGCCGATACCAGCGTTGTTACCGGTAACACCATAAGAGAGACGCAGTTTCAAGTTGCTTATCCAGTCAACTTTCTTCATGAACGGCTCGTCATTGATACGCCATGCAAGAGCTGCTGATGGGAAGAAGCCCCAGCGATCGTCCTTAGAGAACTTAGAGCAGCCATCCCAACGACCTGTAGCCGTCAAGAGGTAACGACCCTTGAATGTGTAGTTCACACGGAATGCCCATGATGTCATGCTGTTCTCTGTGAAAGAGTTGCCAGAGTCATCGAGGTTGAATCCACCAGATGTGATGTTCCACCAGTCTGTTCCCTCACGCACGTTAGTGCCGGCAGAATTGATCTTCTCGGTATCAGAGTGCTCCATAGAGTACAGTCCCATCAGGTTGAGTTCATGATCATCACCGAACTTAGTGCGGTAGTTGATGATGTTATCCCATGTCCAAGAGATGCCGCGGCTTGTTACAACCTTTGCCTCGTTGGCGCCATCAGTGTATGTACCGTCATCGTAAGCATTGCCTGTAACGGGGTTGATGTAACCACCGAAGAAACCCTCACGATAGTATGTGTAGTTCGGAGAGAAGGTTGTCTTGAAGTCCAGACCCTTGATGATGTCTAACTTCAAATATACATTACCGAGCAAGCGCCATGTCTCGCGGCGTTTCTTTGTGCTCTTCATGATATCGAGCGTGTTACGCTGGTCAGAGAACTGATAGCTGTCTGTTCCGAGGGCTAAGTATGCACCCGGCTGGTGAACGATGTTGCCATCCTCGTCGTATGGGTTCATGAATGGGTTCATACGATAAGCGAACTTGATAGCATCGTCATTAGCATACTTGTTCCTGATGTTTGCAGCATTGATAGAGAAACCGGCGCTGATAACGCTGTTAACCTTCGCATCCAAGCTACCCTTGAAGTTGATACGCTGAGTACCATCGCCAACGTATGTACCTTCCTCATTGTTGTAACCAACGCCGAAGTGATAGTGAGTGTTAGTGCTACCGCCGTTGACAGCGAGGAAGTGGTTCTGCTGGCTGCCGTTCTGTGTTACGAGGCTTGGCCAGTCGTATGTATCGCCGGAAGCAAGCATCTTCTTCATGACGTAGTCGCCAGAACCGGTGTGCTCACGGAGCAGACACTGCTCAAGCACGGTACCGCTAATCTGATAGACAGGGTTAGCGCTGCCTACTGTTGCACCGTTACCAGCGTATGTGAGGAATTTCATGAAACGATAGTCGTAGAACTCCTGACCGTCCATGAAGTCCGGCATGCGTGCTGTCTTAGACCATCCATAGTAACCGTCGTAGCTGATGGTAGCCTTCTGCTCCTTGTCCACAGAGAGTCCGCCCTTCGTTGTTACCATCACGACACCTGCCGTAGCACGTGAACCGTAGATAGCTGTAGAAGAAGCGTCCTTCAAGATGTCGATACGCTCGATGTCCTGTGGGTTAAGGAAGTTGATGTCACTACACATTACACCGTCCACGATGAAGAGAGGAGTAGTGCTACTGTTGAGTGAAGACTTACCACGGATTTCCATAGAGAAGTCACCATTGGTACGACCTGTTGTCTGTGTGATGTTAACACCCGGGTTGTTACCCTGCAGGTTTCCCAACACGCTGGAAGCACCCTTGGCATTCAGCTGTTCAGTGTTGACTGATGATACCGAACCGGTGAGGTCGGTCTTCTTTACAGTACCGTAACCCACAACCACGAGTTCTTCCAGTCCCTGACTGTCGTCCTCGAGCTTAATGTTGAAAGAGGTTTTGTTTCCTACGGTGATCTTCTGTGTCTTAGAACCGATGTAGGAAATCTCCAACACATCTGACGGCTTAGCGTCTGGGATAGAGAAGTTACCGTCGAAATCCGTCACACCCACGGCTTTACCGCCGATAGTGATTGTGGCTCCGATAACCGGCTCACCCGTAGCATCCGTCACAGTACCTGTCACCGTCTGCTGTGCGTAAGCCGCGAAGCAGACCAGGCTCAGAATTAAGGCCATACAGGCTCTTTTGATTTGTAGATACATAAACGTTTGTTTTAGTTATACTTAATTAATGATAGATATTCCCGATAGTTAGTTTGTTTTAGCCTCCTGTTCACTAATGTTTAAAATTCTTTGCGAAATTACAAATATTATTTAAAAGAAATAGGATTGGTTAATATTGTTTTACATACATTAACCAAAATAAATAAAAATTAACATATAATTTTGGCATTTCCTTTGCAAATCTTGATTTTAATCATCAAAACGCACTTATTTGGGTAGCCAGGAGTTGTCTTGCTTGAATACGTTTTTTAACGTAACATTTGCCGACTCTTGCTTTGTCAGTTGGTGACTCCAGGATGCTCGTCCGCCGATGGCGGCTCCAGCGCCGTTATTGTTGTACTCCTGATAACGTGCGGTCTTTTCGTTTTCGCTGTTTCCCCAGTTATGCCAACCGGCGGGAGTTATGTGTTTTCCAAGTGTACAATTCATAAAGAGTGTATGTGCGTAGGGTCTCCATGGTCTTCCAAGGAACACCTTGTCAACGCCCTCTGCGGCTGTTAGTCGGCAGTTGTTGAATATATAGCCGTATTCCACATCCTTTGGTGTGGAGGCTGCGGTGACGTAAGAGTTTATTTTGCTGAAGATGTCGCAGTTCTCAAACCATGCTGTGGATGGACCGAAGATAAAGTCTGTGGTACCCTCTATGTAGCAGTCTTTGAAGAAAAGACGTGTGCCGCCGACACCGGTGTAGATGGTGTCCTGGTTGCCGAGGAAGCGGCAGTTGATGAATACGAGGCGGTCGCCCTCTGTATGCAGTGTCACGGCCTGGCCTAAGCGTGCGGCATTGTTCTCTATGGTAATATTTTTCAGTGTGATGTCGCTGCCCTCTATCTTGAGGGTATAAGTTCTGAAGGTACCCATTCCCTGTGTTGTTCCGGGCCGTTTGATATTGGCGTGATCATCCCATGTGATAATGGTGTTGTCACGGTCCTCACCGCAAATCTCGATGTTGGTTAGCCAGGAGGGGATGATCAGTTTCTCCTTATATGTGCCTTTCTTCACGAATATAACCTTATGATATTCCATGAATGCGCGGCACACCTCAATGGCTTCATCGATGTTACGGAACTCACACGTGCCGTCTCTTGATACGAACAGTGTATCAGGGTTGTCATACGGGTTTGCTGCGTTAGCGCAGAGTGACAGCAGGGCTGCCATTGTCAGTAGGTAGATTTTTCTCATATAGTTATTCTATTCAAGTTTCGCATTCGCTCAACTTGTTGGTTTACAGTTTAATGTTTAAAGTGATAAAGTTTTGTTGCTTGTTATCTGATTTGGTACAACTGCAAATCTAATTTACTCTCAACTCTCATCTTTCAACTCTCATCTTTCAACTCTCAACTACATAGAGTGTCTTACATCCTTTATTCCCTCGATGCTGCGTAGATTTTCAATGATGATGTGTAAATTGTCAAGGTCGTATATGCCCACCTCAAGGTTTCCTTCAAAGATACCCTGTTCGGTGGTTATTGTTATTTTGCGGATATTGATGTTAAACGTGTTGGAGATAAGGTCCCCGAGGTCATGTAGAATACCCTTACGGTCTGTGCCTTCGATGTGTATCGTGGCATCGAATAGCATCACCTTGTGCATATTCCACTTAGCGTCTAAGATGCGGTTGCCGAAGCTGGCTTTCAGTTTGTCAGCCACCGGACACGCTCTCTTGTGTATCTCGATATGTTTCTGGTTGTTGATATATCCTAATATCTCGTCACCGGGTATTGGATGGCAGCAGTTGTGGAACACATATCCTTTGATGTTGTTTTCGTTGACGTAAATCGGCTTTTTTTTGTTTAAGGTATTATCAGTAACGATATGTGTGTCATCCTTGTCCTTTTCTGATTCTGTCTTTCCACCGCTACGGAAGAAAGGAACATACTTGCGCCATGAGTTGCCGTCTTTGATCTTTTTCTTCTTCCGGTTCAGTTCCTCAATGTCTTTGTCGCTGAGGATAATGGTACGTTCTCCTATGGCTTGCAAAAGACTCTCATGGCGTTGCAGCTCGCGTATGGAGCATAGTTTGTCAAGTATATGTGAGTTTAGCTCAATGTCATGGCTACTGAGAAATGCCTTTAAGATATCTTCTCCCTTTTTCTGCATTTCCTTGTTGGTCTTCCTTATGGCAGCCTGTATCTTGGTGAGTGCTTTTGTTGTGCAAACGAAATTGATCCAAGACGGCTCAACTCTCTGAGCCTGAGAGGTGATAATCTCTACCTGGTCGCAGGAGTTTAATTTGTGGCTCAGAGGTACCAGCTTGTGGTTCACTTTTGCGCCCATACAATGGTTCCCAAGTACGGTATGCACGTTGTATGCGAAATCAAGCACAGTACACCCAGCCGGCATGATGATCATATCGCCTTTCGGCGTGAAGACCATTATCTGCTTAGCGATTAAATTCATTTTGAAGGTGTTGAGTAAGTCAACGGAGTTCGGCTGTGGGTTGTCGAGGATCATCTTGATGTTCTTTAGCCACTCGTTGAGTTCTTCCTCATTTTCTGTTATCTCGCTCCCGTCTTTGTATTTCCAGTGTGCGGCGAATCCGTGCTCTGCCACATCATCCATCTCCTCACTTCGTATCTGCACCTCTACCCATACTCCCATGTGGCTCATAAATGTGCAGTGTAGAGCCTGATAACCGTTTGCTTTTGGCTGGAAGAGCCAGTCACGCACTCTCTCCTTGTTGAAACTGTATATAGACTTTATATCGTTGCAGATATTTGTACATTCGTTTTCTACCTCCTCCTCGTTCTTTGGTTTGAAAATAATCCTGACGGCGAGGATGTCAAATATCTCCTTAAAGCCAACTTTCTTTTTCTGCATCTTACACCAGATGGAATATGGTGTCTTGATGCGTGCCTTGATGCGGTATGTCACACCTCTCTTGTCAAGTTTCTCACGGATGGGTTTTGTGAAATTCTCAAAGAGTTCGTCGCGCTGGTCTTTTGTTTTTGCGAGCAGGCGTTCAATCTCAGCGTAGCTGTCCGGGTACTCATGACGGAAGCTAAGGTCTTCCAGCTCGGTTTTTATTTTGTTCAGTCCGAGGCGGTCGGCAATGGGAGCGTAGAGATAGAGCGTCTCACCGGCAATCTTGTATTTCTTGTTGGCTGGCTGTGAGGCAAGTGTCCGCATGTTGTGCAGACGGTCGCAGATCTTGATAAGTACCACACGGATGTCCTCACTCATTGTGATTAGCAGTTTCTTGATGTTCTCTGCCTGTGCTGACGCCTGCTCACCGAAGACGGCACCGCTGATTTTTGTTAATCCGTCAACAATCTGGGCAATCTTCTCACCGAAGATATTCTTGATGTCATCAACGGTATAGTCTGTGTCTTCCACAACATCGTGCAGCAGAGCGGCACTGATACTCGTAGAACCGAGTCCCAGTTCCTCACACACTATCTGTGCCACGGCGATAGGGTGCATGATGTATGGTTCACCAGATAGCCTGCGCACTCCCTTGTGCGCCTGTCTGGCGAAGTTAAATGCCTTGGTGATGATTTCCACTTTCTTCCTGTGTGGTGAGTCGAGATAAGTGTCCAACAGATGCTGGAAAGCATCATCTACCATTTTTTCTTCTTCATCAGGTGACTGTTGCACCTCTTGTTCCTTTTTCTTCTCCAGGGTGTTCTGAGTGTCGTTTTCGTTTTTCATATTATTCCTCCTATTTTCATTAATATATATAATAAGGTGTTATTGCCTTATTGTCTCACGATGTGGGTTGCCGTATTCGTCGTAGGTCACCGTCTCGTATGCAGAGCCGTCAGACTGGTTGTTCTGATTCTGTTGGTCTGACTGGGTGTCAGTGTCCTCCTCCTGACTGTTTGCGGGGGTGTTGTTTCGTTGCCAGTTGTTTCTACTGCCACCTTCGTTGACGTTGACCTCAGAACGGCGGTTGGAGCCAGGACGAGAGTAAATACGGTCTTGGTTGTCGATGAATGTAGGTATGGCACTTGCCGGTAGTCTCACAATAGCCGCACCGCTGCTGCCGTTGGCAATGTCTCTGCGGTATTGTGGGTTCAACTCTCTTACCTGTCTGCTATCCAATCCGCAAACCCTTGCGATGTGGTCGAGTCTGACATCCCTGTTAACGGATACGGTGTCGCTTGCCACTGGCAGTGTCGTTGCCATAGGACAGATGTTATGGTCGCAGTAGTAAGTCATCACATAACATGCAGCGATGAATGCCGGTACATAACCTCTTGTCTCCTTTGGCAGATAGGGGTATATCTCCCAATAGTCTTTGCTGCCTCCGGCACGATGGATGGCGCGGTTGACGTTACCTGGTCCGCAGTTGTAAGCGGCGAGTACGAGATGCCAGTCTCCGAACACTTTATACATATCGCTTAGCAGCTTTGCCGCAGCCCATGATGACTTCAGTGGATCACGGCGCTCATCAACGAGAGAGTTTATTTTAAGGTTATACTGTTTGCCGGTGCTTACCATAAACTGCCATAGTCCAGCTGCTCCTGCCGGTGATACGGCATTGGCGTTAAGACCAGACTCAATAACCGGCAAGTACTTCAACTCCAATGGCAGATTGTATGCCTCTAATGCTTCCTCGAATATCGGTGCATAGAAATTCATGGTGCCAAGCATCAGGCTCACCTGCCGGCGTCCGCGCTTGGTGTATCTGTCAATAAACCGCCTTACCACATCATTGTATGGCATGTCGATAGCTGTCGGCATGCGTCTCAGGCGTGCTATATATGTCTCACGGTCAGTCTCCGGGTCATAGTCTTTCATATTGCAGCTCTCCTCCTTGTGGAGGTATGTCTCAATGTGATACTGGCGTATCATGCTGTCAACGAACTCAAATTCCAGTCCGTATGGTACGTCAATTTCCTGTTTCCTTCCTTTCTCGTCAACGAAAGAAATTTCATAGTCATCATACTGTGCCATAAGATCTGTTGTGGCACTCATCATCAAAATTGTCAGTACAAATAAAATTTTCTTTGTCATATTTTATCGTTTTTACTTTTTTCTTAAAATCTTAGGCTGCATCCTAATCCGATGGCTTGGGCGGTATTGGATCCGCATATTTTCCTGTCGGAAATGATGGCAGGTGCGACCTTCATGCTAAGGTCTTTGGATATGTCAAACTCAGAGAGCGATGCATCAACGTATGCGTCAATCACAGAAAGGACATATACTCCAATCAACGCGAATGTACTCAAGTCGCGGTATCTGCGATACCTGTCTTTGCGTTTCCGGAAAATTTCCTGATAGCGGTCTTTGTTAGCGTCGGTGATTTGTGTCCCGAGGTGCAGAAATTGGTTGTAGCTCTGCGTTGTCTCGTCATCATCCATTATGTCCATGTATGCCTGAGAATAGTCGTGATACATCTGTCCGTTCCATCTCAGGGCGTAGATACATCCCACAAATCCGCCGTAGAAGATAGGCAATTTCCAATATTTGCGGTTGTATATCTGTCCGGCGCCAGGAAGGACAATGGCGAGCCATGTGGCTTTCTTTGGGTTAGGCCTCCAAGTGCCCCAGTCGCGTCCGTCGTGTCTCTTCATCTCCGGGTATGTGAGTCCCTGGTCTTCCGCCTCAAGGATTTGTGATATGCTGTCAAGGGCTGACTGCATGTCGCCATCTATGGCGAACGGGTCTGTTTGGTCGTTAGGTTGGCTTGAGCTTTCGTTTATGTTTTCGTTTATGTTATTGTTTATACTTTCGTTTATGTTTTCGTTTTCCTTTTCGTTTATAAGAGTGTCTGGATAAAAAGAGTTTTCCGGATAAATCACCTGTATGGTGTCGTTGTCAATGTCCTGAGCATACGTCATCATGGGCATAATGGATAGCATTACGCAGGTTATGATGATATGTGTCAGGTTTCTGTCCATGCAAGCTTTTTCCTTTAACTCTCAACATTCAACATTCAACTCTCAACTCAATATAGGTTATTTTAATCTGTCAAAGACGGTCATGATATGCTCCAGTTCCTCCTCGTTGGAGAATTGAATGCTTATTTTACCTTTGCCTGTGGGCGAGTAGTTCATCTGTACCTTTGTATCAAAGAATTTTGACAGTCTTTTCTTGAGGATATTAAACTCTTCTGGCAGTTTGGCTTTGGAATTGATAATCTTCTTCGCTGACTGGATATCCTCACCGCTATTGAGTTGTTGTACAAGGCTCTCAACTTTTCTTACGGAGTAGCCGTTTTTCTTTATCTCTTTAAACAGTTTTATCTGCAGAGACGGGCTCTGAAGGGAGAGCAGGGCACGGGCGTGACCCATATCGATGTCTTTCTTCTGCAGCGCCATCTGCACCTCTGCCGGTAGTTTCAACAGGCGCAGGTAGTTGGCGATGGCAGCACGGCTCTTTCCTACACGTTCGGCGACTCTCTCTTGTGTCATTCCGCTCTTGTCGAGCAGATGCTCGTATGCCAGCGCTATCTCAATAGCGTTAAGGTCCTCACGCTGGATGTTCTCAACAAGAGCCATCTCCATGACGTTCTCGTCGTCAATGGTGCGGATATATGCCGGTATGGCCGTCAGGCCGGCTATCTGTGATGCTCTCCATCTTCGCTCACCAGCGATAATCTGGTAGCGGTCATCGCTTATTTTTCTCAGTGTGATAGGCTGTACGATGCCTATCTGTCTGATGCTGTTTGCCAACTCATGCAGTGCGTCCTCATCAAACTCCCTTCTCGGCTGGTTGGGGTTGGCTTCTATCTGACTCAGTTCAACCTCGTTGATGGTCGAACTGCCGTTGGTGTTGACTCCGTCGGTGGTTAGCAGGGCATCAAGTCCTCTTCCTAATGCCGTGCCCTTATTATTGGTGTTAAATTTCTTGTGTACAGCCATTTGTTAGATTGTATATTGAAATTTTCTAAAATTTTTCTTCTCAGTGTTATTTATTCTTTGTTTAATATCTCTTTTGCTAAGGCAAGATAATTCTTGCTGCCAGTGGAGTCCGCGTCGTAGAGTATTACCGGCAATCCGTGGCTGGGAGCTTCGCTTAGTTTAACATTTCGCTGTATAACCGTCTTGAAGACCAGCTCCTGGAAATGACGTTTCACCTCATCGTAAATCTGGTTTGCCAAACGCAGGCGGCTGTCATACATGGTGAGCAGGAACCCCTCTATCTCAAGCCGTGGATTCAGTTTGCCTTTAATAATCTTGATGGTATTGAGCAGTTTGCTGATACCCTCAAGGGCAAAGTACTCACATTGAACAGGTATTATAACTGAGTCGGCGGCGGTAAGCGAGTTGACAGTAATCAGTCCAAGTGATGGTGAGCAGTCAATGAGTATATAGTCATATTCATCAGCTATCGGTGCCAGCACATCACTGATAACGCGTTCGCGGTTTTTGAGGTTCAGCATTTCTATCTCAGCACCCACTAAGTCAATGTGTGAAGGCAATATGTCAAGCCGTCCGATATCTGTTGTGTATATGGCGTCGTGCACGTCGGCTCCGTCGATGATACATTCATATAGTGAGCAGTCAATTTCCTTTATGTCAACACCGAGTCCACTTGATGCGTTAGCCTGTGGGTCGGCGTCCACCACCAGCACGTTTTTCTCCAATGTAGCAAGCGATGCGGCGAGGTTTATGGATGTTGTTGTCTTGCCAACTCCGCCTTTTTGGTTTGCCAGTGCTATAATTTTTGTCATATCCTTAACAATTTAATTACCTTGTTTTATTGCGTGTAAATGCGAAATTTGGATGCAAAGTTACATAATTTATCGCAAGAATGTGGGAGATTTAAAGGTTTTTTAGTACTTTTGCACCTTGAAATGATAAAGATAAGATAAATTAGTAATTGAGTGTATGAATGATAAAAAACCGTTAATACTTATATCCAACGATGATGGCTTCCGTGCAAAGGGTATCAGGTCGCTTGTGGAAATGATAGACGACATGGCTGATATTATTGTCTGTGCGCCGGAGGACGGCCGTTCCGGGTTTTCATGCGCATTCTCTGCTGTGTCGCCATTGCGCTTGCATCGGCGTGATGATATCTGTCATGCCAAGGTCTGGTCGTGCAATGGTACTCCTGTTGACTGTGTCAAGCTTGCTCTTGACCAGTTGACACCCGAACACAAGCCGGATATGGTGATTGGTGGTATCAACCACGGTGACAACGGATCTGTCAACGTCCATTATTCCGGTACGATGGGTATTGTGCTTGAGGGTTGTATGAAATATATCCCCTCCGTCGGATTCTCATTGTGCGACTATGATGATGACGCAGACTTTTCCCCTATGCGTGCTATTGTGAGAAAAATCACCGCCGAGGTGCTTGCCAATGGTCTTCCGGATGGTGTGTGCCTTAATGTGAACTGTCCAAAGATGCCTGTTTTCAATGGCGTGCGTGTATGCCGTATGGCAAAGGGCACGTGGGGCAAGGAGGTGGAAAGGCACAGTCACACACGTGGTTACGATTACTATTGGATGATAGGTCATTATACCAATGACGAGCCAGATGCTACGGATACCGATAACTGGGCCATACATCACGGCTATGTTGCCATTACGCCTACACGTACTGACGTTACGGCATACGAGGCAATGGAGTCATTGTCATCATTCTTCAATACATAAGGCTATGAAATATTATTTTATCGTGGGTGAGGCGAGTGGCGATTTGCATGCTTCACATCTGATGACCTCATTGAAAAAATCCGACAGTGATGCCCGGTTCCGTTTCTTCGGTGGCGATATGATGTTGTCGTCAGCTGGGGATAGTGGTGAGATGGTGAGACATTACAAGGAACTGGCATTTATGGGTTTTGTTCCTGTGTTGCTTCATCTGCCAACCATTCTGCGTAACATGCGTGACTGTAAGCGTGATATTGTAGCGTGGAAGCCTGATGTTGTGATACTTGTGGATTATCCCGGATTTAATCTCAAGATAGCAAAGTATGTTAAGAAAAATACAGATATTCCCGTCTATTACTACATCTCCCCTAAGATATGGGCATGGAAAGAGTGG
The DNA here is from genome assembly GCA_017959365.1 of Prevotella sp. Taxonomy (GTDB): domain Bacteria; phylum Bacteroidota; class Bacteroidia; order Bacteroidales; family Bacteroidaceae; genus Prevotella. Next base: position 30,972 of record JAGDAU010000180.1, on the reverse strand, counting down.
CGTATAAAAAACATACGCAGGGATATTGCCGAGATGTTTTCCATACTACCTTTTGAGATTGATTTTTATAAGAAACATAATTACAAAATTCATTATGTCGGCAATCCTACGGCTGACGAGGTGCGTTCATTCAGAAATGAATATAAAGAGTCTTTTGAGGATTTCAGGACAAGACATAACACGCATAATGCCTCAGACTCTTATATTACTGCCATTGACGAGCGTCCGGTGATAGCCTTGCTTGCCGGAAGCAGACGTCAGGAGATAGCCGACAACTTGCCCGCGATGATTGAGGCGGCGTCAGAATTTCCCGAGTATCAGATGATTGTGGCTGGCGCACCGTCAATAGACGATGACTTGTATAAGAGATATATAAAGGGTAGGGGAGTGAGCATAGTACGTAACGACACATACTCACTTCTCAGTCATGCCACCGCGGCACTGGTAACAAGTGGCACTGCCACTCTTGAGACTGCACTATTCGGTGTGCCGCAGGTTGTGTGTTACAAGACCCCCTTGCCACATATTATAAGATGGGCCTTTAACCATTTGTTGAGTGTGGAGTATATATCTCTTGTTAACCTCATAGCCAGTCGTGAGGTGGTGAAAGAACTTATGGCAGACACGTTTAGCGTGAAGAACATCCGTGAGGTGTTGGGAACATTGCTGCCAGGCAGTCCTGAGCGCAACACCATGCTGTCCGGCTATGAGGAAGTAAGAAGTATATTGGGTGATATGAGCGCACCCAATACAGCAGCCTCACTTATTGTCTCTTTCTTAAGCCGGTGTAAAAAAGATAATGGTTAGATACCTCCAATACAATATGTTGATACAATAATGGAGAAGAATCAACGATTCTTCTCCATTATTGTCTGGCGTGCCATTTTACCCCATGGCTTGATGAGGTCATCGGTCCACGGACCGTCTTTCTCTGCTCGTGGCAGGAGCATGGAGCATGTCTCGTCTTTGTCGGAGAGAGACCAGCAGGCATAGCTTACCTTCAGACTCTCCATCATGTCAACCCATTTCTGCCATTCCTCAATATTGAGTGGACCATTACCGGATGCCTCCATGCCGGCACATTCAGAAACGAAGACAGGCAATCCGCCATTTACGGCAGCCTTCAGTTTGTCTCTCAGTCCATCTTTATGTGTGGCGGCATAGAAGTGCAGAGTGTACATAACGTTGGTGACACCCTCTATGGGGCTGGCTGCCACGAGGTCTATATCCTGATCCCAGTGTGGGCACCCCATAAGGACGATATTATCGGGGTCATATTTGCGTATTTCTGTTATAATTTCCTTGGCATAATCCTTGAGGCTGTCCCAAGAGTCATTAATCGGCTCATTGTACAGTTCGTAAATAACGTGAGGGTATTTGCCGTATTTCTGTGCCATCTTGCCAAAGAAAGCCTTTGCCTCTGCGGTATGCATGGTGTGAGCGTGCCAGTCAATGATTACATACACGTTGTTTTTTATCGCTGACTCAATGACGGGTATCATCCTGCCCATAGCCCATTCAGGATTTTCAAGGTAATTGTCTTCTATCTGAATACCCATTGCGGCACGTACCACTGTGGCGTGCCACTCGTTTTCGAGTATCTTTACCGTCTTCTTGTTATAGAACCTTGGCCAAAGGTTATGCCATCCGAGACTGATGCCTCTCAGTACAACCGCATTGCCGTCTTTGTCACACAGTTGATTGCCAACCACTTGTAACTGTCCCCATTTTTTTACCGGATCAGCAGCATTGGCACATGTTACGCTTAACATCAAAGCGAAAAGAAAGATTATTTTTTTCATGTCTTAAGATTTTAAGTTTTCCATTTTTTACTCATACAATGCTAATTGTGTACAGATAGACTGTCGCGGCAGGTATGGCCATGAGACTGGAGTCGAAACGGTCGAGCATGCCGCCATGCCCCGGCAGGATGTTGCCGCTGTCTTTGATGCCCAAGGTGCGCTTAAATAACGATTCCACTAAGTCGCCCCAAGTGCCGAAAACGACAACCACAAGACCTAAACCCATCCATTGTGGTATGCTAAGGGTGTGTGGCACCTCTCCGTCTTGCGCCAACCATCCCACTATAGCAGCCACTACCAGGACAAGCAGTCCGCCTCCAATGCTTCCCTCCCAGCTCTTGCCCGGTGAGATACGTGGAAAGAGTTTGTGTCGTCCTAACAGACTACCGGTACAATATGCTCCCGTGTCGTTGGTCCATAGGAAGATAAAAATGCTCAATGGTATAAGCATGTCGTAATGGCGCATTGTGCCATCGGGTGACACGTTGAATGCCAATACATTAATCAACGACAACGGCATGGCAACGTACATCTGACCAAGCATAGTGTAAGCCCAGTCATTTACGGCATTCTTTGCCGGTACATATAACTCACTCACCATCAGATAAATAATGGTCAGTATATATGGTATGAATACAATGAAGTTGTCAACGAGTCCAGAGCGTATGCCGGCTATAGCGAGAAACAGGTACACACCAGCCACAGTGGATATAAACCTGTTTACCTGTACTCTGTCAATGTCGTTGACCAATCCTGTAAACTCCCACATGGTAAGCCCAGTAACGATGGCAAAGAGGAAAACCATTGCCAAAGGCTTCAAGAAGCATACCACGATGGCTGCAACAAAGAAGATACCGGTTATAGTACGTACAATGAGATTTTTCATTTATTATCAGAGTTATCAGAGTTATCTGAGTTGTCGGAAATGTCGGAGTTGTCGGAAATGTCGGAGTTGTCGGAAATGTCGGAGTTATCGGAAATGTCGGAGTTATCTTGGGGCATGTTGGCTTTTGCCTCCAATTCCATTATCTCTTGAGACCGGCTGATCCATTGTCTCTTACCGAAAATCTTCTCCACGTCATCAGCGAAGATCACCTCACGGCGCATAAGCAATAAAGCCAATGCGTTATGACCCTCCTGATGCTCCAAAAGAATTTTCTTTGCCCGTTCATACTGACCGGCAATGATTTCCATCACCTCATCATCGATAATCTTTGCTGTCGTCTCAGAATAGGGCTTTTGGAACTGGTATTCCTGATTGTTATAGTAGCAGATGTTTGACAGTTTGTCACTCATTCCGGCAAATGCCACCATGCTGTAAGCTGCTTTTGTGACACGCTCCAGATCGTTCATGGCACCTGACGAGATATGTCCTGTAAACAACTCCTCTGCAGCTCTGCCGCCTAACAGTCCGCAGATTTTGTCAAGCATCTGCTCTTTGGTTGTGATCTGTCTCTCTTCTGGCAGATACCATGCGGCTCCGAGAGCGTTGCCACGTGGAACGATAGACACCTTTACCAATGGGTCAGCATGCTCGCAGAACCATGATATCGTGGCATGACCAGCCTCATGCAGCGCAATGGAGCGTTTCTCGCTGTCAGTCATCACTTTCGTCTTCTTCTCCAGTCCGCCAATGATACGGTCAACAGCACTCAGGAAGTCTTGTTTCTCAACTTTCTTCTTGTCGTAACGGGCTGCGATAAGGGCAGCCTCGTTACATACGTTGGCGATGTCGGCACCAGAGAAACCGGGTGTCTGGCGCGCAAGGAAGTCGATGTCAACGCTCTCGTCCACCTTTACGTTTCTAAGGTGAACCTGGAATATTTCCTTTCTCTCAGACAGGTCTGGGAGGTCAACATTTATTTGTCTGTCGAAGCGTCCGGCACGCAGTAAAGCCTTGTCGAGCATATCAGCACGGTTGGTGGCTGCCAGAATGATGACGCCACTGTTTGTTCCGAAACCATCCATTTCAGTGAGCAGTGCGTTGAGGGTGTTCTCTCTCTCGTCATTGCCTCCCATTGCCGGGTTCTTACTCCTGGCCCTACCCACTGCGTCAATCTCATCGATGAAGATGATACAGGGTGACTTTGCCTTTGCCTGTTGGAACAGGTCACGCACGCGGCTGGCACCGACACCCACAAACATCTCTACGAAGTCAGAACCACTCATTGAGAAGAAGGGGACACCGGCCTCACCAGCTACAGCTTTGGCAAGCAAGGTCTTACCAGTGCCCGGAGGTCCAACTAATAGTGCTCCCTTGGGAATCTTACCTCCCAGTTCAGTGTATTTCTGTGGATTTTTCAGGAATTCCACAATCTCTTGTATCTCCTGTTTAGCTCCGGCCTGACCAGCCACATCCTTGAATGTGATGCCCAGGTCGCCCCCTTTCTCATACATTTTGGCTTTGCTCTTTCCTACACTGAAGACTCCGCCACCGGAGCCTCCTCCCATGCGTCGCATAATCCATATCCACAGGAATATAAAGAATGCAAAAGGCAGGATGTTGACCAAAATGTCAAAGAAGCCACTGTCTTGCTTGTTCTCGTAAGAGTATCCTTTCAGCTTGCCCGATTCCTGTACACTGCTGAGATATTTGTCCAATTCGTCAACGGAGCCGAATTCAACAGTGATGTAAGGGTTCTCGCCGGTTTCCTTTTTTGTCTTCTGAAACACATCCTGTATGTATTTGGCATCTACATACATCTTAAGTGTGTTGTTGTCTTTGTTTACAACAACGTTGGTGGCATAACCACTGTCAACATACTCCTTAAACTTAGTGTATGTCTCCTGTTTGCTGATGCCAGACATGTTGCCATTGCCCAGCTGGTTGCCACCACTGAAGAAAAGAAAAGCCAAAGCGATGATACATAGGATGTAAATCCAGTTCATGTTGAACTTTGGCATGTTGGGCTTATTATTGTCTTTGTTCATTGTCGTGAAAAATGAGTGTGGTTAGTCAAGGTCGGGAATAACTGTCTGCTTAGCGTCTTTCCACAAGCCCTCAAGGTCATAATACTCACGTGTGTCGGGTAAGAAGATATGCACCATAACATCAACATAGTCTATCGCTACCCATTGCGCATTCTCCAATCCTACCACTTTGACGGGTTTCTCGTTGAGTTCTTTGCGCAACATATCGTCCACAGAGTCAGCAATGGCCTCCACCTGCATAGGTGAGTTGCCCTGACATACCACAAAATATTTGCATATAACTCCATCAAGACCGTTAAGGTCGATAATGGTAATGCCGGAACCCTTTTTTTCCTGCACACCTTTAACAATAGTGTCTACTAACTGTTTTGTATTATCCATCAATATTTTTTATGCGTTACAATGTGCAAAGGTACGGTGTTTTATCCTAAAAAACATAAAAAACGCACTTATTTTGATATTTTTTAGAAAAAAACGGCATTTTTTTTTGGAGATATAAAAAAAAGCCGTAACTTTGCAGCGCAATTAGGTTGTTGCAATAGAATATTGGGATATGGTGTAATGGTAACACTACAGATTCTGGTCCTGTCATTCTTGGTTCGAGTCCGAGTATCCCAACAAGGTAAATGCTGGATGACAAAGGTCATTCAGCATTATTTTTTCATAAAACAAACAGACTATGAGACTATTTCAGACAGCATTATTTCGTGCCTTGTGTGCCATTGCCACAGGTGTGTTATTGATAATGTATAACTCCAATACAATGTATTGGCTTGCGGTGACTATTGGCGGACTGTTTCTCTTGTCGGGTATTGTGTCGTGTGGAGTGTATTATTATGAGAGAGGCAAGTCAAGAAAGGCTCAGCTGACACAGACACAGGTGAATGAACCGACAATAGATGGCGAGTCTCAGGATGGTTCTGATACAACAGAAAAGAATTCTGGCTCGTCACGTCATTTTTTCCCTATTGTAGGTATTGGCAGCGCAGTACTCGGACTGATTCTCATTCTAAGCCCCTCCTCATATACAGAGATGTTGCGTTATGCCTTATGTGCAATCATCATCATTGGCTCTTTGAGTCAGATCGTCACCCTGATTATTGCCTCACGTCTTGGTAAAGTAGGGCTGTTCTATTGGCTGTTGCCTGTTCTGTTGATTATAATAAGCACATTGGTTTTACTGAAACCTGAATGGGTTGCAAATGCCAAGCTTCAGATAGTAGGTTGGAGCCTTTGTCTCTATGGCGTTTCAGAATGTCTCACAGCGCTGAAGACATACCTGCTCCGCCGGACAGCCAGAAAACAACTTGAGGAAAAACAGGCAGAGGAGCAGGCAAAGATTGTTGATGCGGAAGTGATAGAGGAAACTACAGTCTCAACAGAATCAGCGGAATCCACCACTCCCACGGAAGATACTTCCAACGCAACATCAACAGAAGACACAGCACTCATAGTACCTAATGATAATAAAGAATAATTATTTTACGATACATGAAAAAACTATTTATATCTGTAGCCTTGTTGGCTATTTCCTTTACTACTTTATGTGCACAGACATCCGTATGTAATAAGGTGTCACCTGGCGTTATGTCACTATTGACAGAAAAACAGGCATCTCAACAAGGTATGAGGGCACCGGTGAAACAGGATATTTCTGTTTCGGCTCTTGTGAAATTTGCTGCTGGAGCAGATATGAATGCCTTGGCATCCAAGTATAATTTCTTAATAGAGAATAAAATCGGTGATGTGTATATCGTCAACATACCGTTGGAAAGCATTACGCCTATGGCAGCCGATGACGATGTGCTGAGAATAGAGGCAGAGCGCGCTCCACGGCTGATGACCGACTTGGTGCCTTCGCAGATAGGTGCTGACAAGGCACATAATGGAACAGTGAATAATCTGCCATTGTCATATACCGGTAAGGGTGTAGTGGTGGGTATCGTTGACTCCGGTTTCGACTTCATGCATCCAATGTTTGACGAGAAAGGTACAAAACGGTCAACGGCTACGTCTGACATTTCGTCAGAGACAGTGTGGAGCCCTCGTGTCAGATGGGTGACAGACTATGTCGTAAACAAGAAATACACCACACCTGATGAGATCCTGGCGGCACAACACAGCAGCGATGCTACCACCATGCTGCATGGTACACATGTGACTGGTATTGCCGCTGGTACACCAGTTAATGATTTAGACGATGTGACATATAGCGGCATAGCATACGAGGCAGACATCGCCCTTGGAGCTGTAAACTCAGAGATTGCTGCTGATGGCTCCGGTATCTCATCCACACAGATTATCAAGGCACTAAGCGATATTTTTGATTACGCCTCAGAGCAGGGCAAGCCTTGTGTTATCAATTTGAGTATGGGTGATGCGATGACATTCTCCAACAGTCATCAGTTGCATACAGAGGCAATCCGTACATTATTGCAGACACCGGGACGAGCGTTGGTGGTTTCTGCCGGAAACTTCGGAGGTACAAAACGTCTGGCTCATAAAGAGGCTTCTGTAGCTGAGGGTGGCTCTGGCGTCTGTTTTAATGATTACGAGCAGTATGGCACTTATTTCGGTGTAGAGCTGAAAGTGAAACCAACTCAGACGGTCCGCCTTCGACTTACTACAAGCAATTATGCAAGTGATAAAGGTGAGGTTACAAAGACTGTTGAGGAGCTTGAGAACCTCGGTTCTCTTACCCTTGGCACTAAACGCCTGACAGTGCAACTGAGAGAGAAGACAGAAGATTACGATGTTATTTATATTACCGGAGGCATGAATACATACGCCCTTACAGAACGCATACTGCTGACCATTGCCGGTGAGGGTGACGCATGGATATATGCCGACCCGCTTTGCGCACAGCTTGAGAATGTGGCTGCAATAGAGGGACATTCGATAGCCCAGGATGGATATAGTATGACATGGCCTGCGGATATTGATGAGGTGATAGCCGTTGGAAATGTGGCTCATAGGTTGAAGATCAGGACCGCCGCCAATAAATATTCCGGTACCCAATATACAGATCTTACGGAATATGAGAGTACTAAGGGTGAGGGATTTATCGCCAAGTCATCATCGGTTGGTCCGACCCTTACCGGTCTGACAAAACCTGATGTCTGTGCGCCGGGTGTAAATATAGTGTCTGCCCTCAACAATTTCATCAATGAGAATACAGAAATGGAGTATGCCGGTTGGCTTATCAGTCATTTGGATACAGAGTATGAGGACAACTACGGTTACAGCATGACCCTTGCCCAGACTGGTACATCGATGTCTGCACCTGCCGTGACAGGTACCATAGCCTTGTGGATGCAGGCTGACCCTACTCTTACAGTGGATAGGATAAAGGATGTCATTGCCCATGCCTCACGATTACCCGAGGCGGACTGGAACTATCCCAATGACACATACGGATATGGCGAGATAGATGCTTATCAAGGACTTGTCTATCTGACAGGCAATGAAAGTCTGAAGGGAGACATCGACATGAACGGTGAGGTTAACACCACTGATGTGACAAGGCTTTATAATGTTATCTTCGGTACAGATACCACCACTGACAAGTCAATCTGTAATATTGATGATAGTGAGGATCCAAATCCTAACACCACAGATGTTACAGCACTTTATAACATCATCTTTGGAACGTATGGTAAGTAATGGGTCAGAGCTCGTTATTTCGATATACCGATATTCCGATATTCTGAGATAACGACATCACGACATCACGAAAACAATTTAACACAAAACATAAAACTCAAAACACAAAACATAAAATGTGGAGCCCGCGGGCTCCACATTTTTACATTGCGAAAACATTGAAACCGCCATCAACAACGGCTACAGTACCTGTGACGAACTTAGACGCGTCAGACATGAGATAATGAATGGTGCCGCAGAGTTCCTCCGGGTCACCCATCCTGCCGTATGGTGTCTGGTGTATCACATCCTTGCCGCGTTGGGTGTATGAACCGTCTGGATTAGTAAGCAGGCTGCGGTTCTGTTCGGTGATGAAGAATCCTGGAGCAATAGCGTTGACGCGTATTCCCTCACCGAATTTCTTGGCACATTCTGTAGCCATATAAGCCGTGAAATTGGATATGCCGGCTTTGGCTGCGGCATAACCGCATACTCGGGTGATGGGCCGGAAGGCTGCCATGCTTGAGAAATTGATTATGCTACCCTTGCCCTGAGCTACCATTGGTTTGAGGAAAATCTGTGTGGGTATCACCGTTCCGGTAAGATTGAGGTTCAATACACTCTGAAACTGGTTGGTGTCAAGGTCGAAGAAATTCTTGTCTGGTGGTATGACGGCACCGGGCATATTGCCTCCAGCAGCATTCAGCAGGGTATCCACTCTGCCATATTTGGCTACAATGGCATCGCAGTTGGCTTGTACCAACGCTGCGTCCATAACATCGGTTTTCATAAACTCACACTCTCCACCGGCTGCTTTAATGTCAGCGGCAATGGCGTTGCCGACATCTTCTTTGCGCCCGAGTATAATCACTTTCGCACCCTCTAATGCGAGATACTTTGCTATTGTGCGCCCTAACACGCCAGTACCGCCGGTAATGACGGTAACATTGTCCTTAATATCAAATAATGTGTTCATTATTATATTTACTATTTGGTTAGTTACTATTGTCAATTCTCATAGAATCCTGGTTGTACGTACTTGATGCCAAGCTCGCGATCTACAGTGGCGAGGATGCCCTGCACTTGACCCAGGGCGAACATCCTGCCGAGGAATGAGTAACCGGCGTTGTAGCCTTTTGTCTCATCTCCCAGCATCGTCATACCATGGTCTACGCGCATTGGCAGTGAAGGATTCTCTTTCTCAAAGATACGGGCCAGTTCGATAATGTCTGCCCTGCCTCCGAGGTGGCTTGCCTCCGTGAAGTCGCCGTTGGGGAAGATGTGGCATGAGCGCAGGTGTACAAAATGGGTTCGTGACGCAAACTGACGCGCTAATGCCACAACGTCATTATAGGCACCCGCTGACAGACTGCCGGCGCAGAACGTCAGTCCGTTGTGCTTGTTTGGCACAGCGTCAAGGAACCACCGGATATCTTCCTCCGTGCGTACGATACGTGGAAGTCCGAGAATCTCTATTGGCGGGTCGTCGGGATGTACACACATATTCATGTCATACTCCTCACACGTGGGCATTATAGCCTCAAGGAAATATTTCATGTTGGCACGTAGCTGAGCCTTGTCAATACCCTTGTAAAGGTCAAGGAAGTCACGGAATTTCTGTATTGGCGCCTCGTCGTTCTCACTGAAGTTGCCGGATACAAATCCTTGGGTTTTTATGATGATATTCTCTACAAGCTGATGGTCTTTCTCTGGTGTCATCGTCTTAGCCAACTCATCAGCCTCCGCAAGAACGTTGCGTCCTTGCCCCACACCATCCGGGAAGGTGAAGGCAGCCCATTCCTCGCGTGCGCCATTGCGCTTGAGGATATAGATGTCGAAATATGCGAATTCCGCATAGTTGAAATACAGGTTTGTGGCACCGTTTGGGTTGGGATGAAGCAGGTCGGTACGTGCCCAGTCGAGTACAGGCATGAAATTATAGCATATCGTATGTATTCCCTCAGCCGAAAGGTTGCGAAGGCTTTCTTTATAGACCTCGATTTGCTCGTCACGGTCTGGACCTCCGTATTTTATTGTCTCCACAACGGGCAGGCTTTCCACCACGCTCCATCGCATGCCGTAACTCTCGATATATTCTTTCAAGTCGCGTATCTTCTCACGTGTCCACACCTGTCCTAATGGCACATCGTGAAGGGCGGTCACGATGCCCTCCACGCCAATCTCCCTCAGCATGGCGAGGGTAATCTTGTCGTTCTTACCGAACCATCTCCATGTTCTTTCCATTTATCTTAAGATTTTTGATGTTTATATTCTCTATTATTGTCGGGTCAAAGGCGTTAGCCTGGTCAGCAACATCAATATTCTCGAAAGAGAAACTGCGTATGACGTACTTGTCGCTACGGCTGACGTCAAAGAAATTCTTACAATTCATCTTGATGTCGCGAATAGTGACGCAGGCACTCTGTGACACCGGCATGTCGGGACGGCTGTCATCAGGCTGGAAGAATTGTGTCCAGGGCTTGATGACAAGAAAACTGCCACACTCTCCTGTAATGTTCTCAATGCGCACGTATTCATATAATTGAGGGGTGTCAGGCCTCATCTTAAACCACAGGACCCTGTTGGCTGCCTTAGCGTGGCAATTGCGCAGAATGATGTTGCGGTCGTGGATGGACTCTGATCCGAAGGTGATACATCCGTGTACCTTGCCGTATGTACAGTGTTGCACGATAATGTTGGTGTTGGAACCGTTTTCTTCCGCCTTGTCCGCCCATGTACCTTTACCACCCTTAAGTACCACGGCGTCGTCATTGACGTGCATATAGCAGCCATGTATCAAAACATCGTTGCACACATCAATGTCAATGGCGTCAGAACTGGGTGCTCCGCGCTTGGGTTCTGGAGTGTAGATGTTCTCTGTCGGTGCAAAGATATAGCAGTCGATGTATCTCACTCTGTCACAACGGTACAGATGATTTGTCCAAAAGGGGCTGTTGATGAGGTGTACATCCTGTACTGTCACGTCATTGCTGTTGGAGATATATACTAACCTGGGTCGCTGAGCGTCTTTGTTGGTACATTCCGGATTCCATTTGCGGCGAATCCAGAACTCCTGCCAATAAGTGAGTCCGTTGCCGTCGATAGTGCCATTACCCGTTATTGTGAAGCCGTTTACTCTATCGGCGTTGATGAGTGCGGTGAAATATTTGCATGTCTGACCTTCTATGCGAGTCTCTGCTATGGGGTAGTCTATGATGTTTTCACTGCCTTTTAAGGTGGCTCCTTTGGTGAGGTGTAGGTGAGTGCCAGATTTGAAGAATAGGGCTCCGCTGAGGAATGTGCCGCGTGGTATTACTACTACGCCGCCACCTTCGGCAGCAGCCTTGTCAATGACAGCCTGTATGGCCACCGTCTGTATGATGGTGCTGTCTTTGGTTACACCGTAGTCAGTGACAACATACTTCTTACCCAACGTCTCCACATCCACCTTTGTGGTATTATCAAACCACGATGAAATAGGTGTTCCGTCAGGCCACAGTCCGTCACCTGCTTTCATCGTAATAGTGGCAAAAAGAGCCACTAAAGTAAAAATGATAAATCTTTTCATGATATTTATTCGTATAACAATCGGCACAAAGTTAAGCAAAAAATAACAAGAATGCAAAAAAAATCGATTATAATGATGTTTTTTAAGAAAAATCATTTATCTTTGCACACGTGTTATAGTAGTGTGTCTAAAACTACACAAAGCATATATGGAATCATCTCAGGTTTTTGCATTAGTCTTTAAGTTAATAGGCTCGTTGGCGTTGCTCATGTTTGGTATGAAACAGATGAGTGACACCTTACAGAAAATGGCAGGTCCCGGCTTGCGTCACCTTCTGGGTAAAATGACTACCAATCGCTTTACAGGAATGCTCACCGGCATACTTGTGACAGCAGCGGTACAGTCAAGTACGGCAACAACAGTGATGACGGTGTCTTTTGTTAATGCCGGCTTGCTTACTCTTGCCCAGGCGATAAGTGTCATCATGGGTGCTAATATTGGTACTACGCTAACCGCGTGGATTATGTCGGCGGGTTTCGCCTTCAATATCACCAATTTGGTCTGGCCTGTGTTTATGATAGCTATATTCCTCATTTATAGTAAGCGGCATGAGAATGTGGGTGAGTTCCTTTTTGGTATAGCATTTATGTTCTTGGGCCTTGGTACGTTGCGTCAGACAGGTATAGACATGAATCTTGGTGAAAATGAGTCAATACTCAATTTCTTCGCATCTTTCGACCCACAGGCATTCACCACAACACTTCTTTTCCTCCTTATTGGCGGAATACTCACTATGTGCGTGCAGTCATCAGCTGCGGTGATGGCTATTACGATGATACTATGCAGCAGTGGCGCATTGCCTATTTATCAGGGTATCGCACTTGTTATGGGTGAGAATATCGGTACTACCGTAACATCCAACCTCGCCGCCCTGACAGCCTCTACTCAGGCACGCCGTGCCGCCTTTGGTCACATGTTCTTCAATCTCTTCGGAGTCTGTTGGATTCTTATAGTGTTCCATCCGTTCATTGACGCTGTATGCAACATGGTAGGTTATGATGCTACGATGACCAAGGAGGCTGTGGGTCAGGCAGCATTCCTTGCCAACGCTGCCAAGTTGAGTGTTGTACTCGCTGCCTTCCATACCTGTTTCAATATATCCAATACGGGCATTCTGATATGGTTTATTCCACAGATAGAGCGTATTGTATGTTATGTGATAAAGGATAAGAAGGCTGCTGACGGTGAAGATGACAACGAGCCCGTTAGATTGCAATATATTGGAGGTGGACTTATTCAGACTCCTGAAATTGCGGTTTTGCAGGCGCAGAAAGAAGTTGCCGTTTTCTCAAAGCGTATGCACCGTATGTTTGGCATGGTGAATGATCTGTATGCTGAGAAGAGCGATGAGAAATTTGGTGAGATTTTCAAGAGAATAGAGAAATATGAGGGCATTTCGGATAATATGGAGATAGAGATCGCAAATTATCTTGAGAATGTCGGTAAAGAGCACCTGTCTGACGATACGAAGGCAAAGATCAGGGCAATGATGAGGGAGATAAGTGAGCTTGAGAGCATCGGCGATGCTTGCTATAACCTTGGAAGAACCCTCAACCGCGGTCATGAGCAGAAACGTGAGTTTACAGAATGGCAGAGTAATTCCATTACCTCGATGTTTAAACTCGTTGACTTAGCCCTCACAGAGATGAATGCCAAGATGACAGAGGGTGGTGGAAGTACGCCGCTTGACACTTCGTTCAGGCTTGAGAATGAGATAAATGCCCTGCGCAACAAGTTGCGTACGGATAATATCAACTTCATAAACACTCATAGCTATGACTATGCTTTGGGTATGATTTTCATTGATATCATCAATGAGTGTGAGAAACTCGGCGACTATGTTATCAATGTTGTGCAGGCACGCACAGGTGTTTAAATTCTGAAAGCAACGATTAACTTTACACTTGGGAAAAGGTTAACAATTTATTTATATTATTATGAGTAACAATCAGTATGATTTAAATGAGAAGTTGTCACAGTTAAACAATACTGCTGACACAACATCACAGTTTCAGCCACAGGACATAGAGTCTAATAAAGTGATGGCTGTCTTGGCATATCTTGGTGTTCTGGTGCTTGTGCCCATATTCGCCGCCAAAGAGTCTAAGTTCGCACGTTTCCACGCTAATCAGGGACTGGTGCTTTTCATAGCAGAGATAGCATGGACTATTGTTCTAACAATAATCAACGGTATCCTTTTGTCTATTTCCGCCAGACTTGTGTGGATTTCAAGCATTATCTCGCTGTTGGGTCTGGTATTCCTCGTCCTTGCAATAATAGGCATCATCAATGCCGTCAACGGCAGAGCAAAGGAACTACCAGTTTTAGGTAAGTTTATTTTGCTTAAATAAGATATTAAAATTGGTGTTAAATAAAGGGGGTAAGCATGTGTAGCAAGCTTACCCCCTATTTAATTTCCTGTTATTTAAACATTTTCTGTGTTCGTGTGGTGCCGTCACTCATCAGGAAACGGATAATGTTCAAACCTTTCTGCGGAGTGGTGTGCCTAATGCCGGAGGTGTCATAATAGCCGATGTCAACCACGCTTGCCTCATCGGTGGCGCTGACGCCTTGGATGCTTGTCGTTGAGCCCCCGTAGTTGTCATTGCCGCGGGTGGTCAGCAGATCTTCGTCAAGGGTTGCTCCTGCTCCTGTCTGCGGGTCTTTCAGCAGGCTTGCCACCATTCTGCTGTCATAGACGCGGCATTTGTATTCATTATCGCTGTATGGGTTATAGAAATCCCCTGTATATCCTTTGCCTTTCTCCTGACGGTCGGGTTCACCGATACATCCTGTTACTGTGAAATGATACACATTATGCTCAGTAAGATAGTACTCCAGATGATTTTTCGAGACGACGGTATTGGAGAAGTCACCATTCTCAATATATAGTTTGGAACTGTGTCCCACTCCAACGCAATACTGTGCCGGGTCATCGTCGGTGCCGTTCTCCCACAGGCAGTTGGCGATATGCACCTTGCCAAAACGGATACGCGGACACCGCTGACCGCAGCCATGATACCACCAGCAGTTGACAAAGGTGGAGTTCAGCTTCCCTTCATCATCACCACGATTGTTACTCGACCCCCACATACTGCTGCAGCGGTGGTCTGCGCTCTCACCTTCATTTGGCCATGGGGCTCTAAGATACGAGAACTTACACCAGCTGACAGTTATCTTGTCAGACTTGTCCTTAGCGTCAAGGTTTCCGTCAACACCATCCTGTATGTTGCAGTGGTCAATCCATATATTTTCGCATCCAGACAGTTGGATGTTGTCCATTGCACTGATGTCGTATGCTCCAGCGCCAAGAAGTGTAAGGTTTCTGAAGATAACATTTTTCCAGCCCGAGCAGGAGAAAAAACCGGCAGAGTCGGGATTTTCGTTATGATAGCGGTTGTAGAGAGATGAGCCTGGCAGGCCATAGATGGTGCAGTTTGCCGTTTTGTCGTATCTCAGTTTTTCCTTTACCTCGATATTTCCGCTGATGTAGATTGTAACTGAGCTTTTACCTCCCTTTACCACTTTCAGGGCATCACGAAGCTCATCTTCTGAGGTAACGACAACGGGGTTTTGGTCATTGCTGCCGGTGCAACCGCCTGATAGTCCTATTGATGCCCATCCTACGGGTGCGTTCTCGTCGTATGGCGACAACTGTGCGTAAGCGGTGTTGGTGTACATGAGCAGCCACACGCAGACGATACTTAATAATTTAAATACTTGTTTCATTGTGTAGATAGTTTTGTTTTTAGTTTTCTGTATTCCATTGCACCGAGGAGAAAACAACCGGTGCCATAATCCTCAAAATCGGGCATGCTGTCAAATGTCACAGGCTGACCCGCCGACGGGTCTTTGCCTGTGCCTTGGTTGTAGCCTAAGAAACCGTTATCATGTACGCATGTGCGCAGAGCCTTCCATGCCTTGTCGCATGCCTGACGGTATATCCTTGTCTCACTCTTAGAGAATATCTTATTTCCTATGCCCCAGCTCATGCCGTATAGGAACAGGGCAGTACCGGTCATCTCCGGTCCGCCGTAGGTCACCGGCGACATAAGGCTTACATTCCAAAATCCGTCTGACCGCTGGCATCTGAGCAGTGCTTTGCTCATCTTGAGAAAGTCATTCTTTAATTGTTTGTATTCCTTGCTCTTCCTTGGCATTTGCTGCATACATCTGACAAGTGCCGCATACACCCATCCGTTGCCACGGCTCCAATAGCAGTTGTTGCCGTCGGCCTCTTTATATGGTGGCACATAGTCCTTGTCACGCCACCAAAGTCCTTCCGCATCATTAAACAATCCTCCGCCGCAGGTGTCGCGGGTCCACCGGTAGCAGCGCATGGCATAGTCTATATACCTCTGGTCCTTGCTCACGTCATACATCTTTATATATACAGGCATTGCCATCTGTATGGCGTCTATCCATGTCCAATAGTCGTTCCTGTCCGTCTGCATCTGCAGCATGAGGTTCTCCTTTACATGGTTGAGCGTTCCATCGCCCGTCAGTCTGTTATAGTCAATGTATGTCTGCTGGCAGCACTGATCATCGGCATGTACGGTCTTCACACCGTTGCGTGGTGTCCACTGATGGAATTCCGCCCACCGGCGGGTATAGTTCAGGTATCGTGCCTCATTGACCTTGTCAGCCTCACAGAGTGCCATAAGCCCCTCATAATAGACTGCTCGTGTCCATAGGTTACTGGGTCGTATGCGTTTCACATTCGTTGGTTCTGTGGGGTCAGCGTATTTTGACATGAAATAATCATTGGTCTTTCTTGCCAATGTCAGTATGTCGTCTTGGGAGTATCCCGTTACGCATGCCATTACCGATATAATCAAAAATATACTTCTCATACGGTTTTTTCCTTTTGAATATGTTGTTCTGCCACAATCCCCAAGAACTGTCAATGCAAAATAAATCAAAACAACTTATAATCAGCTCGTTTTGTTCATTTTTTTAATTTTTTTAAACAATGGTCCGATAATGATAATAATGATTATTTGACTTTTTGATGGGGTATAATGCGAAATATTAATAGGATTTTTTTGTATTTGTTGGAAAACAATGTATCTTTGCACCATGATATTATTGCAAGCGCAATTATTGTGGTTATAATAAATGCGAACGCAATATTTTTTAAACAATTTCAAATGAAGCATCCGCTAATCAGGCATATAGTCTTTCTTGCGCTCATCGCCATCTGCACAACTATTAATGCGCAGCAGACAGACGGAACGGCATCCCGTGAGGCACGCCCCGGCACACGCTGGTGGTGGCTCGGCTCCGCCGTGGATGAGCGTAACCTGCGGCGTTCCCTTGAGGAATATGCCCGGGCGGGTATCGGCACCGTGGAGATAACACCGCTGTATGGGGTGATGGATAATGAGAGACGTGAAATACCATTTCTTTCGCCACAGTGGATGGAGATGCTTCGGACTGTAGAGACTATAGCTGCAGAGAAAGACATACAGGTGGATATGAACTGCGGCACGGGATGGCCTTTCGGCGGGCCGGAGGTGTCGCCGGATGAGGCTGCGTGTAAGGCGGTGTTTACAGACAGCGGTGTCGTGATAGGACGTACCAATCAGAAGGTGAAACGTGCTGCACCCGGTGGCGAGGGACTCGTGATAGACCATTTCGACCGACAGGCGGTGAGGCGTTATCTTGACAAGTTTGACCGTGCCTTCAAAGAGAGTGGCACACCATTCCCCGCCACGGTGTTCAACGACAGTTATGAGGTGTATGGTGCCAACTGGACGCCCACATTGCTTGAGGAGTTTGCCAGAAGGCGCGGTTACAGATTGGAAGATCACCTGCCTGAACTGCTTGGTGAGAAAGATGATGGCAATGAGACATTGGCAGACTATCGTGAGACACTCAGCGACTTGCTCTATGAGAATTTTACCCTGCAGTGGGTGGAATGGGCGCATAGTCATGGTATGAAAACCAGAAACCAGGCCCATGGCAGCCCCGCCAATCTCCTTGACCTCTATGCCGCTGTTGACATACCAGAGATAGAGGGTTTTGGACTGTCTGACTTCGGTATATGCGGACTGCGTACTGACCCGGGTATGACACGCAAGAACTACAGCGATGTGTCAATGCTTAAATACGCCTCGTCGGCAGCGCACGTGACGGGTAAGCCGCTAACATCCAGCGAGACGCTGACATGGCTGACGGAACACTTCCGCACATCTTTGTCGCAGATGAAACCCGACATCGACCTGATGTTTACGTGTGGCATCAACCGTATCTTCTTCCATGGCACCTGTTATTCTCCGGCTGACGCCCCATGGCCAGGCTGGAAATTCTATGCCACGGTGGATATGAGTCCCACAAACAGTATCTGGCGTGACGCACCGTTTATGATGAGATATATAGAGCGATGTCAGAGTATTCTGCAACGTGGAGATCCCGATAATGACTTCCTTGTCTATCTGCCCATTAGGGATATGTGGCACAAACGGCTCAAAGAGGGAGAGAAAGGACTGCTCATGCAGTTTGACATACACAAGATGGGTGAGATAGCACCGGAGTTTATACATAGCATACTGACCATCGACAGTTTGGGTTACGACTGCGACTATATCAGTGACCGCCAACTGAGGAATGTCAGGATAGACTCGTCAACAGGCACCCTTGTTACAGAGGGCGGCACTCATTACAAAGCCCTTATCATACCCACCGGTACAACAATGACCGATGCGCTACAGTCACTCATAGCCCCGTTGTCAGGATATGTCATCATGGGTGAGGACGAAACAGCCATGAGCCGCTATGCCAGGGCTGAGGAGATAAGGCGTGACGGCTTGCGTGCCATACGCCGCAGGGACGGCGGCAGTTGCTACTATTTCATTTCTAATCTGACACCTGATGATGTGGACAAGTATTATGAGTTAACGGGGATAATAACGGGAACGGGAAAAGAGTTTACTAATGCTATGATGATAGACCCGATGACAGGTGATACTTGCAGCGTGGATATGCGCGATGGCAAGGTGAGGCTATGTTTGCGTAGCGGTGAGTCGTGTTTTCTGATGGATGGCAGGTCGCGTTATCCTAATAAACCGACGATAGATAAACGAACAATAGACCTCACGCACAATAAATGGACTCTTCATTTCGTTGAAGAGATACCACAGGTGAAGAAGACCTTTACTCTTGACAGCCTGCAGACATGGGAGAGACTTGATGATGATAGTGTCAGGGTGACGATGGGAACGGGTGTCTATACTACTACCGTAAGACTCAACACAGAGGAGGCGGCACACAGATGGTGTATTGACTTGGGTGATGTGAGGGAGTCGGCACGGGTGTATATCAATGACCGGTTTATCGGTTGTGCCTGGGCAGTACCTTTCGTACTTGACTGTCATGATGCCATACATAAAGGTCTGAACACTATACGCATAGAGGTTACCAACCTGCCTGCCAACCGCATAGCAGACATGGACCGTCGTGGCGTCGTATGGCGCAGGATGAAGGATATAAATATTGTTGACATCAACTATAAGAAGTCTGACTACTCCTCTTGGCTACCCATGCCAAGCGGATTGATACGAGTTAAGCTCCAAGAGTTAACTGGAACAGACTAATTAAAATAAACAATTATTATGGAAATAAAAGAATTATACGAGATTTTCAAGAAACACCCAGTGATAACCACAGACAGCAGAGACTGTCCCGAGGGGTCGTTGTTCTTTGCGCTCAAGGGAGCCTCTTTCAACGGTAATGCCTTTGCCGATAAAGCTCTTGAACAGGGGTGTGCATACGTCATCGTTGATGAACCGGAATATTGTAAGGATGACCCACGATATATCCTCACCGATGACTGTCTGAAAACCTTGCAAGACTTAGCCCACCATCATCGCATGACCCTTGGCACAAAGATTGTGGGTGTAACGGGTACCAATGGCAAGACAACGACGAAAGAGTTGATAGCCACTGTACTAAGCAAGAAATACAACGTGTTATACACACAGGGTAATTTCAATAACCACATAGGAGTACCAAAGACATTGCTGCAACTACGTCCGGAGCATGAGATTGCGGTGATTGAGATGGGGGCCAACCATCCTGGCGAGATAAAGACCCTTGTCGATATCGTGGAGCCTGACTGTGGTATAATAACCAATGTGGGCAAGGCACATATTGAGGGATTTGGTTCCTTTGAGGGTGTCATACGCACCAAGGGTGAGTTGTATGACTACTTGAGAGGCAAATCCGACAGTGTGGTGTTCATACATAATGAGAATGAGTATCTGAAAGGCATTTCACAGGGGTTACGCCTGATAGGCTATGGTACTGATCCAAAGGATGACAACAGTGTCTTTGGCGAGGTGACGGTATGTGACCCGTTCCTGAATTTCCAATGGAATGTAAGGGATGGCGCTAAACATGAGGTACGGAGTCACCTGATAGGCAGTTATAATATATATAATATGTTGGCTGCCGCATGTATAGGTAATTTCTTCGGAGTAGGTGAGCAGGATATCACAGAGGCATTGGAGAACTATATACCCTCAAACAACCGCTCACAACTGACAGTTACGGATAAGAACAAACTCATTGTTGACACATATAATGCCAATCCAACGAGCATGGCTGCAGCGCTGAGGAATTTCCGTGATATGCAGGTGTCACCCAAAATGGCTATCTTAGGTGATATGCGTGAGTTGGGAGATATCTCAGACGAGGAACATCAGAAAGTGGTTGATTTCCTTAGAGATAATGGGATTACTAATGTCTGGCTTGTGGGCAGTGAGTTTGGTAAAACCCGTTGTGACTTCCGGAAATTCGCCGATGTGGAAGAGGTGAAACGCGAGTTGTCACAGCATTGCCCCGAGGGAGAGTATATTCTTATAAAGGGAAGCAACGGTATTCGCCTTTTTGAGTTGCCTTCATTGTTATAAATGTTAAAAAATATATAACTCCACAGATAAAAAGTCGGCAAGTGACCGCTGAGACTATACTCGCGGGTCTTTCCGAACCAACATCAATGCCCGTGTACAACGAGCAAGATGATGATACTGAAGATGACTTTGACAACCTCTTGTCAAGGCAGAATAATACCTCAACATGGGATGAGGATTAGAACGATATTAAATCTTTATGATACGAGCCTCCAAAACCACGTTTTGGAGGCTCGTAATCTTTTCCTGTTTTTCAGTTACAGTTAACATTTTTCTGTCATCATCCGAAGTACCATCTCATCGGTGACACCCATGCCGTCAGCTCCGATGCTGGTGAGGTTGTGGATGCTCTTGTCCACACTGTCATCTACTATACCCTCTGAAGACGATACACACTTGCCCTCCATAGACAGCAGGGCGGAGAGTATGGCGGTGGATACTCCGGAGGTGATCTTCAGTGAGCATGCCGGTTTGGCACCATCGCAGATCATACCAGTGAGATTGGCAATCATATTCTTTACGCTGTGGCAGATATGTTCGTAGTCGCCACCCATAAGATATGTTATGCCACAGCTGCTACCGATGCTTGCCACCACACAGCCGCAGAGTGCCGACAGCTTGCCAAGACTCTGTTTGATATAGATGGCAGTCAGATGTGACAGCATAAGGGCGCGAAGCAGCTCTTCTTCAGTGTTCTCGTTCTCCTTGGCATAGACACATACGGGGTTGGTGGCGCAGATGCCCTGATTACCAGACCCGGAATTGCTCATCACGGGTATCATCGCTCCGCCCATCCTTGCGTCGCAGGCAGATGCCGTGCTTGAGATGATATGGCAGAAGATACTGTTGCCGAAGATACCCTTCGACATTGGACGGTCGATGGTCTTTCCGAGGTTGTGGCCGTAGTTGCCCTTCAGGGCCTCGCGGGCGGCATTCATGTTATAATTACGGGTCTCTTCTATGAAACGTATCTCCTCAAGTGGTGCCGTAGTGGCAAAGTCATAGACAAGGCGCATGCAAAGATCGATATCCTCTGTGTCTTCTGACATATTGTCGTAATCATTGGAAAAATCTGGGTCCAGACAATGCTCTCCGGATGCCTCCGGTAAATTAACAAAGTGGGTATGACTGCCGGCTATGACAGCTGTTGCGGATTTGTTGTCGGCATGACAAGTCACCTCAATATATAATTTTTCTTTGGTGTCTTTAAGATTAAGGCTGATGTGGTTCTCTGCGATGTAACGGCGTCCCTCAGCTAATGTCTCTGGTGTCATATCCTTCAGCACCTCTAACTGATACTCGCTCTTTCCGACAATGGCTCCCATAGCCACTGCTATCGGTAGCCCGGTCATTCCTGTGCCGGGAATACCTACGCCCATGGCGTTTTTCAGGATGTTGGCACTCAAAAGCACATCAATCTTTTCCGGCTTCTTTCCTAACTGCTCTGTTGCCCGTGCGGTACATAGAGCCACTGCCATTGGCTCTGTGCAACCAATAGCCGGTACAACTTCACGGTGTACAAGTGCTATAATACGTTGGCGCGTTTCTTTGTCTATCATAGTAATATATTCAATTCTGTCTGCAAAGGTAGTGCAAACCGAAGACAATACAAAATAAAACGCAGTTTTATTTTTATTGTTGGTTGTGATGAGTCGACATTTGGCTCAGAAACCTACGTACCATAAAATTTCGAGACTTGCTTTTTGCAAGTTGCAAGATTGGAAAAGAAAAAGCGACAAGCGAATTACTCCGTTTGTCGCCCAAGGTCGGGATGAGGCGACTCGAACGCCCGACCCCTACGTCCCGAACGTAGTGCGCTACCAACTGCGCTACATCCCGAAGGTCTTTTTCGCTAAAAAGTGCATTTTTATTAGCTTTTTGCTGAAAGACGGGTGCAAAGGTATATATTTTTTTTTAAATGAAGAATTTTTTAGTAAAATATTTGTTGAATTGTTGGAAAATAGTTATTTTTGCGGCATAAAACGATACAAAACCCAAATATTATGAAATACTATTTATTGGAAAATGGTCTTCGTAGAGGACCTTTCACGATTGAGGAGATGCGTTTCCACAGTCTAACTCCCGACACTCAGGTGTTGCCGGAGGGTTCGTCAATATGGCAAGTAGTAGGTCAGGTACCTGAGTTGATGGCTTTGACATCTATTGGTGTTCCGCCAACAGGCGGTGCTCCTCAGCAGCCATTTGAGCAACAACCATTTGGTCAGTCAGCACCTCAGCAGCCGTTTGAGCAGCCACCGTTTGGTCAGTCAGCACCTCAGCAACCGTTTGAGCAGCCTACACCACAGCAGCCTGCGTTTGAGCAACCGCCGTTTGAGCAGCCAGCACCTCAACAGCCGACATTTGAACAACCGCCATTTGAGCAGCCAGCACCTCAGCAACCATTTGAGCAGCCTAAGGCTGAACAATCCTATGGTCAGACTCAATATGGCCAGGCTCAATATGGTCAGACTCAGTATGGCCAGAATGCTCCAGAGCAGCCTTACTCACAGCCTTATGGCCCACCTCAGTCATTTGATCAGCAGCCACAGTATGGTGGTCAGCAGCAATATGGTGGTCAGCAGTATGGCGGTCCACAGCAGTTTGGTGGCGCTCCCGGTGCGCCTATCGAGGATTATAAGACATGGTCTATCGTGATGCTTGTGGTGTCTGTTATTTGCTGTTGCTGCAGCAACCTGCCGTTGCTTATATTTAGCATTATGGCTTTGGTTGCCTCCAACAAGGTTAAGCCCGCACAGATGTCTGGTAATACAGCATACGCTCAGGAGCAGGCGGCTCAGGCCAAGAAATACCTCCTTTGGGGTGTTATAGGTGGTGTTATCTGGGGAGTCATTACCAGTATTATCAGTATGCTTATAAATGCTGATGTTTACAAGCAGATGTTTGAGCAAATGATGTAATTGGATGCGACGTCGTCTGGCTTATATCTTATCATTGGTGTTTGTTGCCGCTGTGTCGGCAGTATATTTCATCTACGACCCCTCAAAGGTGAATTTTTTCCCACCATGTGTATTTTATAAGCTGACAGGATACAAATGTTCTGGCTGTGGAATGCAAAGGGCATTCCACAGCCTTCTTCATCTTGATATATCAGCGGCATTGGGCTATAATGCCTTCCTCGTGCTATTGTCGCCCCTGCTGATAGCCTTGCTTCTCTCGCCCCTGTGGCGCAAGCGTTTTCCTGCTATCTATGCCTTTTGCAGCTCCAGTGTTTTTATGATTGTCTTTGTTGTCCTGACGTTGACATGGTGGGTCCTGAGGAACATAATAGGGCTGTGACTGACGTAAAACCTAATGACCGTTTGGGGTTAAAAACAGGTAATTTTTTAAATAAAGAGGCGAAAAGATACAAATTTATTGGTTAAATAGGTTTTATCGATGAAATTTTTGTTACCTTTGCACCCAAATTAAGAACAATGGGAATTTATAAGATTATTTCCGCAAAGGGTAGGGGGAGTTTTTCAGAGCGCCTCAATGAGTTGTGTGCAACCGTTGGTGAGTGGCTATGTGAGGAACGTGCCCACAATCGCAAACTGATTTATGTGAAGGTTTTTCTCAGTGATGCCCAGAATCAGTATCAGCAACTCGTTGAGTCAGAGTTGTTTCAGGAGTCATTTGCCAATGCGGGTGTGACGATCGTAGAGCAGCCGCCCGTTGACGGTAGCAAGATAAGTCTCTTGCTTAATACTGATGAGACAGACAACGGTATGGTTCTTCATAGTATGCGTTTGGCAGACAATGAGACCAACGGAGCCAATTCCTATATTCAGACGATGATGCTTTTTGAAAAGTACATCAAGTGGATGGAGGAGCATGGGCTGAAGATGGATACTCATTTGGTCAGGACGTGGATCTATGTGGCAGACATTGATGTCAACTATGCCGGTATGGTAAGGGCGCGTAATGATATTTTCAAGCGTTATGGACTGTCTCCTGACACCCATTTTATTGCCAGTACGGGTATCGGCGGCTATTGTGAGACGCGTTCCGCATGTGTGGCAATCGATTTTCTCACCTATCCCGGTATAGAGGAGAGTGATAAAACCTACCTGAAAGCTCTTGACCATCTAAACCCCACTCATGAGTATGGTGTAGCTTTTGAGCGTGGCACCCGCCTGTCTTTGCCTGACTGTCAGAAGTTTTATATCAGTGGTACGGCAAGCATCGACAAGCATGGTCATGTTATCTATCTTGGAGATGTGTTGCGTCAGGAAGCTCGTCTGCTTGAGAATATCGGAGCCCTGCTAAAAGACGGTGGCGCCACAATGGCAGACGTGAAGTATTTTATTGTCTATTTGCGTGACATCTCCGACTATGATGTTGTGGAGAAATTCCTTACCGCCGCTTATCCCGATGTGCCCCATGTTATTGTACAGGGTAAGGTGTGTCGTCCTGAGTGGCTTATAGAGATGGAGTGTGTGGCAGAGAAGTCGGATTAAGATGAATAGTAAGATAAGTAAGTATGGCATTTATGCCATTATTGCTCTGTGGGGTGTAGCGTGTTTCACGTTTTTTCATTTTGCCTATCGTCATCACCTGTTTTATGAAGAGCAGAACCAACTGTTTCTGCTAACTTCAGACTATGTTGCCACATATTTCAACAAACCGGCATGGTTAGCCTGTCTGGCAGGTGATTTCCTTACATCGTTATACTATTATCTCTTTGCCGGACCGGCAATACTGACAGCAATGCTCCTTGTTGCCGGCGACGTATTGCGCCGATCATTACAAAAGGCGGGCATAAGACATGGATGTTTCTTTGTGGCCATAGTGGTGATGACCATTCTTGCGGTAATGTCCTTGAAGACGGAGTTCCGTCTGTCTTCCATTATGGCTGTGATTATTGGGGGTGCACTTTTTCTTTGTGTATCGTTTTTCCAGATACATAAGCAGCCCTGGTGTATCATTGTTGACGTTATTGCTGTGGCGTTTGCTCATTGGGTAGCCGGGGTGGGAGCCATGGTGTATGCGATACTTGCAGTGATACGTGCCTTGGTCAGGCGTGAGCCGTGGCGGTGGTGCTCTTTGGCTTTACCTTTTGTACCGATAATCATATCATTACTCACAGTCAATTACTATACTCTCAAACCCTCAGACAGCATTCTCTATCCCGGTGTCGGTAAGTTGACAATGCCGAATCTGGAACTTGAGCGTCAGCTTGCTGTTGAGGATGAGTATTATTTTGGAAACTATGAAGAAGTTGAGCGTCTGGTAGAGTCGAACGATAAGCCGTCATTACATGAACTGTTCTTCTATAACCTTGTGTCAGCGCAGAAAGACATGCTTCCAGACCGTCTGATGAAATACAGACCTAATGAGTTGGGCACATTTGAGAAAATAGGACCAGACACGCATATCCTGACTACTAAACGTATGCATGAGCTCTATTGGCTCATAGGAGATATGACTTATACAGAGCGTGCCGCCATGCTTGCCAACGTTTTCTCGCCATCCAACCGTAATGTGAAGATGATAAAATGCTTGGCAGAGACCAGTAAGGTGAGCGGTAATGACAAGGCAGCGGAGAAATTCCTTCGCCTGCTTGACAATACATTGATATATGGTAAATGGGCCGAGAGGACAAGGATGGATGTGTCCGGCAAATATGCTGATAAGGCAAAGATGATAAATACCAAGGACTCAATCAAGACAGGCGACAACGCATATCCCATTCTGTGTGAGCTGTTAGAGTCTAACCCAAACAATACCATTGCCCTTGATTACCTGCTCTGCAGCGATCTGTTGTTGAAGGACCTGAAGACCTTTAAGCGCGACTACGACCATTTCTGTGGCAATAAGCCACGATTGAAGAAACTATACCAGCAGGCTCTGATGATATACCTTGCCGCCTCTGAAACTCCTGTGGAGCAGTGGAGCGAGTATATAAAGGACGAGCATGAGTTGCAGCGTTTCATGATGTATAACAGTCATCGTGGCGACCCTGCGTTCAGCGACACCTATTGGTATTATTACGACAAAATGAAACTAAACAAATGAGGCATCGCTTTATTATTCTATTCCTTTATGCCGTTCTGCTGACCGTTTTGGTGGCATGCACACCCACCCCGGAGAATGTGGAGCAGGTGTCTTCCAAGCCTGCTATATATCCGGACTATACAGATGTTACAATACCTGTCAACATCGCTCCACTTAATTTCCTTGTAAGAGGTGATGTGGATGCTGTTGAGGCAGTGGCTGTCTGTGGCGATGAGGCTCTAAAGGTTAACAGCGGTGACAACAGCGTGTGCTTTGACCTTGGCGACTGGAAAGACTTCATGACACAGTGTGAGGGTAAGGATGTTGTTGTCAGCGTCACAGTACGTGAAGCTGGTAAATGGAAAAAACACAAGGATTTCAAGTGGACAGTAGTCAACGATAGTATCGATCCTTATCTTACCTATCGCCTTATAGAACCCGACTACGAGGTGTGGAACCATCTGACCATACAAGAACGGTGTGTTGAGAACTTTGATACACGCGCCATCTGTCATTATGACCTTGTGGACAACCGTTGTATGAACTGTCATACCTACAGCAGTCAAAGCCCGGAGAAGTCTATGATGTATGTCAGAGGCGAGGGTGGGGGAGCCATTCTCAATGAGGGTGGATCACTCTCTAAGCTGGGTATTAAGACCGATGACATGGTGTCTGGCAGTGTGTATTTCGGTTTCAGCCCTTCTGGCAGATATATCACCTTTTCAACGAATATAATCATACCGGCTTTTCATGGTGACGCCAAGAAACGCATGGAGGTGTTTGACTCAAAGTCAGATGTTTACGTGGCTGATTTAGAAACAAAAACAATCATATCATCTCCACTGCTAACCGATAGCACTTGGCTTGAAACCTTTCCCACTTTCTCTGCTGACGGAAAGCATATCTATTATTGTACCGCTGATGGCTCACCACTGCAGACCGCTGACTTGCGTTCGGTGAAATACAAGCTTTGCAGCATTGATTTTGATGAGAAGACAGGTTCCATAGGTACTACAGTAGATACATTGGAGATAAAGGGTTCCGTATGTCATCCCCGTGTCAGTCCTGACGGCAAATACATATTATATACTGTAGCCGATTACGGTACCTTCCCGATATGGCATCCTGAGGCAGACCTTCAGATGCTCAACCTGAAGACCGGCGAGATAGACAGTCTTGCCATTGTCAACAGCAACCGCAGTGACACTTATCACAGCTGGTCAAGCAACAGCCGCTGGTTTGTGTTTGCCTCAAAACGTGATGACGGCCTCTTCGGCAAACCATATTTCTGTTACATAGACAAAGAGGGTCGTGCTCATAAGCCATTCGCCTTGCCTCAGGAGTCACCTTGTTATTATGATGAAACCATGAAGTCATTTAACGCCCCGGAACTTGGTCGTGACCGCCTGCCATTTACAGCTGCTGATGTGATGCGTGCCATGAATCAGGACATCATCCCGTTCAGTCGCAGAAAGGACAATGATTGAAACAACAATTAAATTATTATTACTTATAAATCAGACAAGAACATGAAAAAAAGTTTACTTTGGATGCTGGTCGCCATCCTGACATGCGGACCTGTAATGACATCATGCAGTCATGATGATAATGATGATGTCAATGTTCCTGTAAAGAAAGAGTATTTTAAGTCGTGGAATGAATGTGCGGCACTGAAAGCCTTGAAGGAGTATGTGGAGGATGTCACGAACGTTAAGTCAAAAAACTTTATCAGTGTGGAAGACCGTATTGCCACTTTTGACATGGATGGTACTTTCGTTGGTGAGCTCTACCCAACATATTTTGAATACAACCTGTTGGAATACAGGGTATTAGATGATGAATCATACCGTGATCAGGCTCCGGATGATGTACGCGAGGCGGCACAAGCCATCAGGGATTATGTACGTAACGGAACGGCCCTTCCAGACCATTTCGACATGATACACGCAAATGCTGCTGCTAAGGCTTATTCGGGAATGACACTCGCTGAGTTTGATGCTTATGTGAAAGAATATGCCTCCAAGCCTGCTAACGGCTTCTCTGGAATGACCTATGGTCAAAGTTTTTATCGTCCCATGCTGGAGGTGTTCGAATATTTGAAAGACAACGGTTTCACTGTTTATGTCGTTTCCGGTTCCGACCGTTTTATATGCAGAGCTTTGGTTGATGCTATCGGCATAGCTCCTAACAGGGTAATCGGCATGGATGTGAAACTATCTTCCAACAACCAGGGCGATGTGCCAGGTGTTAACTATACAATGGGAAAAGAGGAGTACTTAGTCCGCACTGATGAGCTTATCATCAAAAACTTAAAGACCAACAAGGTGCTTCAGATTTCTCAGGAGATAGGCAAAGTGCCCGTGCTGTCGTTCGGCAACAGTAGCGGTGACTGCTCAATGCACAACTACTGCTTGAACAACAAGTATCGCAGTGAGGCCTTCATGCTTGTGGCTGATGATGATGTGCGCGACCACGCTAACCTCGAGAAAACCCTCCCGCTATTTACCAAATGGAGTGATGAGGGCTATCACGTTATCTCTATGAAAAACGACTTCAAAACCATCTATGGCATAGGAGTTGAGAAAACAGACTTTACATTCCCGGAATAATCATTCAAAAAACAGATATGGTATAATGGTTCACGGTTTTCAGTTGAAGATATCGCTGAGGATATCGGGTGATTTCAGTTCATGGAAACCAGCGACGTGGAGGCGGTAATAGGAGATAATCAGTTGGAGACAGCGGTTGCGCTGCTCACGTGTCATGCGTAATACCCACATCGTCATGAAGTTGACGCGCATAAGCGTACTAATAGTCTTTGCCTCTGTGGGTTCGATGAAGTCCTCGTGTCCGGGACACGAATGACAGAAAGAGCCACTGCGGAGGTCAAAGAAGTCACCTTCGTTATATACCGTGATGTCAGGCAGGAAACCAAGGAAACGAGCCATGCGCATTGTGAAGACGAGGTGGAAATTCGCTGTTCCGCGTCCGTCGCTGTTGTCGAGCCATATCAGTGCGTTTTCTATAAAGTCGAAGAGTGGTGCGTTATGTGGCTCAAACCTCACCGTATAGTACACAAATTCTGATACGAATAGTAGAATAGACGACTTGATCACATCTGACGGAATCGAAGAGTAGGCATAGTCGATGGTATAATTGCGTATCACCTGCAGGTCTCTGCTCTCTCTGATGTCTATCTCTGTCATAAGGATATTCATAGGTCTGAATAGCGACATGACACGCTTGCGCCTGCTGCCAGACATGCGTACCGCCACAGATACCCTTCCCGCCTCTCGCGTCATCATATCGGCGATAATGGTGTTGTCGCCGTAACGCGTTATTTTGATAATAATAGCCTTTGTTTTTACTAACATCGATGCGAAGTTAGCAAAAAAAATGAAAAAAGACGCTAAAAAACGATTTTTTTTTATTAAAATTTGGCAGGATGAAATAATTGCAGTAATTTTGCACCGCATTTCAAGTCTATGGTCCCTTCGTCTATCGGTTAGGACGAGAGATTTTCATTCTCTAAAGAGGAGTTCGACTCTCCTAGGGACTGCAAAAAGGCTGTTGCGAGTTAAGGAAAATCAGAAAAATAATAAAAATACTAAACAAAGATGGCAAACCACAAATCAGCAATCAAGAGATTCCGTCAGGACAAGAAGAGAACTCTGCACAACAGATATTATGCAAAGACGATGCGTAACGCAGTACGCAAGCTGCGTGCCATTACAGACAAGGAGGAGGCTGTGAAGCTTTATCCTGTTGTACAGAAGATGTTGGATAAGTTGGCCAAGACCAATATTATCCATAAGAACAAGGCGGCTAACATCAAGTCAAGTCTTTCTCAGCACATCAATAAGCTGGGTTAAGATATTCTTTTCGCAATGGGAAGAAAACAGGCACACCATAGCAGATGGTGTGCCTGTTTTTTTTATTCCTAGGATTATCTAGGATTATCTAGGATCTCCTAGGTTTTCCTAGATTATCCTAGATTTTCCTATATTTTTATTTTCTTGTCTGGCCATTGCCGCGGATAATCCATTTGTAAGTGGTCATCTCATCCAATGCCATCGGACCGCGAGGGCCAAGCTTCTGGGTGGAGATACCTATCTCGGCTCCC
>JAGDAU010000179.1 GCA_017959365.1 Prevotella sp. | reverse complement strand
TCATTTTACCAAAAATTTTACTTAAAAGGTTTATTGTTGTCTGTAAAAATATGCTTTTTGTTTATTTTGCCCCAATTTTTAATGATAAAAATCATCATTAGGGTAGAAAAAAATAATTTTTTTCTTTTTCGAGTGCAAAGTTACAATATTTTTTTTATATTTGCACACTAAAAACGACATTATTAATAAAAATTATCCAAATAAATGATATAAAATAAGTTTGTACTATGGGATTTATTAAAGAATTCAAAGAATTTGCCGTTAAAGGTAACGTAATGGACATGGCTGTCGGTGTAATCATCGGCGGTGCGTTTGGTAAAATCATCACTTCTTTAGTGAATGATGTCATTATGCCGCTCATCAGTAAGCTGACAGGCGGAATAGACTTCACGAATCTCTTTGTGAACCTCTCTGGAGATGGTAAGGTGTATAAGACACTGAAAGAAGCCCAGGAGGCTGGAGCCAGCGTCTTCGCGTATGGTAATTTCATCCAGAACATCGTTGACTTCCTTATCGTGGCACTGTGTATCTTCTTTATGGTCAAGGCTATGAATAAGCTGACACGCAAGAAGAAGGAAGAGGAGCCGGAGGCACCTGCAGAGCCCAGTGCAGAGGAGAAGCTGCTCACTGAGATACGTGACCTGCTGAAGAAGAAGTAACTCTTGGAGTTTAAAGTTTAGAGTTTAAAGTTTAGAGTGAATAGTCATTCGAGTATTAACCAAAAGTGGCGGATTTAAAATCCGCCACTTTTGGTTTTAATAGTTGTCAAGTATTTCCCTGTTCTTGGGGTCGTCAATCTTGCTTCGCTTACGTGAGAAGAGAGAAAAGAAATTGAAACTGAAGCCGGAGGGGTGGGGTGTGTAGTCCCGCATAATCTCCTGCAACTTAGCCTTGTCAATGGCTTGTGGGTGTGGCTTTGGCCTTTTTCCCCACACCACGACCTCCTGTAGTTGGTTGAGTCGTGGCAACAGGCGGATGGTGTCGCGCATCTCCTCTTTTGACAGTGTCAGGCTGACATATTTGCCATGCACTATGGTGACACTGCTGTATGGGCGGTCTAACCTGAATCTGCCCGCCCAGTCTGTCTGTGCGATATACTTGGTATTGGTGTAGATCTTGACACCTCTCACGGGGGTGCCTGTCTCCATGTCGGCTATCACGCCTCTCACTTGCGCCACAGCGCTGTCACTACCAGCGGTAATCAACAGCAGTACCACCGTCCAACGACATACAAGCCCCATTGAGAAACAATTTCTATTCACCTTAAACACACAACACAACTGTTTCGTTATTCGATTTTTCCTATCAGTATCTGCTTTCTGATATCCTCGAAGAGCTCGTCCTTGCGGTCGATGGTCTTTCTGCGGAATTTGCCAGTGATAGGATACAGGCGTGTGCGTTTTTTGTTGACGGCAGCCTTGTCGGTTATCTGCTCCTCAGCCTTCAGCAACTCTCGGTCCTTACCCTCGTGATACTTATAGTTGATGCGGGCCATGGTTACCTTGACATGACCGTCGGTGCAGTCAACAAACAAGTGGTAGTCCATTTCCGCACGATCCATCATGAAGAACGAAGACTTGAAGGTGAGCCACTCGCAGATGTGTGCGACAATCTTATGTTGGCTTGGGTTCACCAACGACACGTTGCTGCCCTCTAACTGATTCTCTCCCTTTGTCATTGCCTGCAGATATGCCAACATCTCGTCGTACAGCTGTTTGGCATCCTTGCCCGGTGCGTCGAAGTCGAGAACCCATGTGACGTAACCGTCAACCACCTGTACAGCATCCTCCACTAAGTATTTATAGTCTGGATTATCAGGTGTCAACTCCGAGACGACTACCTTCGGCTCTTTCTTTTTCTTCTTCTTTGGAGCTGTCGGCTCATTGGACTTCTTGTCCTTTTTCTTCGTCTCTTTAGCTGGCTTAGCCTCCGGCTCCTCTGTCGTGACCGTCACATTGGGGTTTACCCATCCGCCGTCATTCTGAGCCATGCCGAAGAGAGGCATGGCAAGCATGATAGTGATAAATAGTTTTCTCATCTCTTACTGTTTTGTTGTATAACGTGTAAAAGTATAAAAATCTTGTCAAACGCATGTTATATTATGCAAAATTAACAAAGGATTATTTATACAACGGACCGAAATTCTTGCATGCGCGATAGTCGGCGCCTTCCTTATCCATGCCGAAGGCGTTCCATGCTGCTGGACGGAAGATGTCTTTGTCGGCGATGTTGTGCATGCATACCGGTATGCGTAACATAGCGCATAATGTAATAAGGTCAGCTCCCACGTGGCCATAGCATATTGCTCCGTGGTTGGCTCCCCAGTTGTTCATAACGCTGTAAACATCCTTAAAGGCATCCTTTGTGGGGTCAAGGCGTGGTGCGAACCAAGTGGTAGGCCAGGTGGGGTCGGTGCGCTTGTCAAGGATGTCGTTAACCTCCGGGTCGAGATCTACCGTCCATCCCTCAGCCAGCTGCAATACTGGTCCGAGGCCTGCTATGAGGTTGATGCGCAGCATCGTCATCGGCATACCGCCTCTTGTGAGGAAGTGTGATGAGTATCCTCCGCCACGGAAGTAGTCACGGTCAGCGGGCATCCAGCTTGTTGCCTTCAGACACGCCTCCATATCGTTGTCGTTCATCTCCCAGTGGCTCTTCATTGTCGGTTTGCCGTCGGCATCGCTCATGGCTCCTGTGGCATCGAGGGTTGTGGCACCGCTGTTGATGAGGTGTATGAATCCTCCAGCCGCTGCTCCCTCTGGTCTTTTGCCTGCCACACGCTCGACAGCGTCGGGACTCCAGTAAGTACGTATGTCAGAGAACATCACGCCCTTATTGGTCAGCAGATGACCGAAGAGCATCGACATGCCATTGAGGAAGTCGTTCTCTGTTGCAAGGATGTTCGCCTCACGGGGACCGTTCCAGTCGAAGGAAGTGCACATCATTGCTTCGGGGAAGTCGAAGTTGGGTTTGTAGTCAGTCCACTGCCTCTGTCCCTGCACGCCTGCAGCGATGGCGTTATGACCTATTGCCTCCTCCTTATATCCCATCTCAAGGAGTTTCTCAGAGCCGTGCATCAGGTCGCGGATAATCATCATGTTCTTAACAGTAAACTCCCAATCCTCATCCTTCTCCTGACGGTTCTTGCCTTTTCCCTTGCCGTTGAAGGTGGTCATTGGTACACCGGGGAAGAGTGGGCGGTCCTCGTTATAGTCATGACCCTCCTGTGGTTTGCAGTATTTCTCTATCCATTGCATGGCGCGCTCAAACTCCTCTTTATCGTAGATGCCGAAGTCCACGCGGCGCAGGATTTCCACAAGTGAGACATATTCAGTGCGCATGCCGAGATATTGCTGCAGGAAGTCGGCGTTGACGATACTTCCAGCGATACCCATACATGTGTTTCCGATGCTTAGATAACTCTTGCCGCGCATTGTTGCAACAGCTTGTGCAGCACGTGCGAAGCGCAGTATTTTCTCCGCCGCGTCAGCGGGGATGGTGTTATCGTCTAAGTCCTGCACGTCATGTCCGTAGATGCCGTATGCCGGCAGTCCCTTCTGTGCGTGTGCGGCGAGTACGGCAGCGAGATATACGGCTCCCGGGCGTTCTGTGCCGTTGAAGCCCCATACAGCCTTTGGGTATGTGGGGTTCATGTCCATCGTCTCTGAGCCGTAGCACCAGCATGATGTAACAGTGATGGTGCTTCCCACTCCCTCACGCTCAAATTTCTCAGCACAGGCGGCACTCTCCGCTACGCGTCCTATTGTAGTGTCGCTGATGACACACTCCACCGGCGAGCCGTCGCCATTGCGCAGATTGCTCTCAATAAGGTCTTTCACTGCCTTGGCAAGATTCATTGTCTTCTCCTCAAGGCTCTCACGTATACCACCCTGACGACCGTCAATAGTTGGGCGGATACCGATTTTTGGATAATTATTTTTCATATTTATGGTTTTTATTTGTTGTTTTGCTATGTATAGACCCGGCGGGCACCCTGGCCGATTATCCCGGCACCGGAAGCGCCGGGCACCCTGGTGGATCATATTTTTTTCTCACTTCTCATTCTGGCTGATTATGGGGGTGTTGTGGTTTTGTTTTTATAAAGAGGGTGATGAGGAAGCCGGTGATGAAGATGGTGCATGTGCCGAGTACGATGGCGAGGTATTCATGCAGGTGTATGCCAGGCAGATCCCATATTCCGGCAAGGGATATCCACGCTATTACAATCACTCCCAAGATACAGCCTATGAGTGCCCCTGTACGGCTGATCCTCTTAGAGATGCATCCCAGGAGGAAGAGACCAAGCATGCCTCCGGAGAATATACTTGACAATTTCCACCACGCATCGATGATGCTCTCCACACTCAGCATGGCTATCGCCACGATGATACCTAAGACGCCGACAATGACCGACGAAAGCCTCAGGACGAATACCTCACGGCGGTCACCCGCCTTTGTTCCGCTATTCTGGTCATTTGCTATGTTTACAGCATTCTTCCTAAAAGGCTTGTAATAGTCGGTGAGTATGATGGTGGCTGCGCTCGTCACACTCGTTGACACCGTACTCATGCCTGCAGCGAAGATGCTGGCAATAAGCAATCCCCGCAACCCGACAGGCAGCCCGTTGACAATGAAATACGGGAACACATAATCCGGTTTCGCCGCTATATCCTCCGGCAGTGGCGCCACACCGGCAGTGTAATAGCTGTAGAGAGCCGAACCGATGAGGAAGAACAGTGCGCTGACGGGTATGAAGAGATAGCCTCCGAAGAGTGCCGAGAATCGTGCGTCCTTATCTGTCTTTGCCGCATGGTATCGTTGTACGTAGTTCTGGTCAATGCCGTAATTCTGCAGATTGATAAAAATACCATAAATCAGGCATACCCAGAAAGTGCTTGTGGTAAGGTCGGAGGTGAATGCCCCGAGAGAGAATTTATTACCCTCAGGAGAGTTGATAGCCAGCTCAAAGGTCTGCATCGGTCCCTCTGGCATGGAGAACATCAGTATGCCGAGACATAACACCGCTCCTCCGATAAGGATGATACCCTGTATGGCATCCGCCCATATCACCGCCTTCAGACCACCTAACATGGAATAGATGATAATGGCAATAGATGTGAGTATGATGACGGCGTGGATATTCCACCCCATAAGGATGTACATAGGCACAGCAAGCAGATAGAGTATGCTGCCCATACGCGCTATCTGAGTGAGCAGGTAACAGGCAGAGGCATACAGACGCGCCCATCGTCCGAACTTCTCCTCAAGGAAGGTGTATGCAGACACAGAACCGCTATGTCTGTAGAACGGAACGAAATACTTAGCCGCAAAATACGACGCTATAGGTATGGACAGTGAGAACACGAAGGCATTCCAGTTGCCGGCAAACGCCTTGCCGGGATATCCGATGTAGCTGATACTGCTGACGTATGTGGCGAAGATACTCATTCCCACCACCCATCCAGGTATGGAGTGGCCCGCAGAGGTGAAGTCGTCGGCACTGCTGCCTTTCTTAAAAAAGGAACAGCCGAAGACGACCACACCGAAGGTGAATACAAGGAAGATGATGAAATCTATTAAGTGCATAAGGTAAAAATTTATTCGCGGCACCGGAAGTGCCGCGCACTCTTTTTTTTCGCGGCACCGGAAATGTCGCGCACTGTGGCTAAATTATCAGCTTGCCGTTATTGACGGGAAGCTCGGCGAGAGCCTGACGTACCCTCTTGCGCTCCGGTTCATCGAACTTATAGAACGGTGATGCCACGAAATCGTCATTGATGACCCCTAAGAGGCTTAAGGCGCATTTCAGTCCCTTGAGATAGCTGCTGCCATGCTTGCCTATACTGTAGATGCTGTTGCTTATTTGCATGATGAAATGCTGCAGGCGACATACCTCAGAGAGGTTGCCAGCCACAGCGGCATTGTACATTGCCACATAAAGCTCCGGGAACATGTTGGCTCCACCATTGATGCCACCATGTGCTCCGAGCAGGACACACTCACCCGTAATCTCTTCCGGGCCCACCAGCATGGAGAAATCATCACGGAACCGCATTGCCCACATAACAGACTGGAAATAGACGGCGTTGGCACTGCTGTCCTTAAATCCCCTGACCCTCGGATCGCGTGCTATGCGTGCCACGGTATCAGGAGCAAAGCTCACCTTGACATGACTGGGCATGTTGTAGAGATACACCGGCAGTGCGAGCTGTGGCACCAGCTCCTCATAGAACTGCGCCAGCTCAGGCTGTCCTGTTGCGAAGTAATACGGTGGTGCGCTCACTACGGCAGCCGCTCCGCAGTCGGCGGCGATACGTGACATATTGATACTCTCTGTGATAGACGTATCGGTGACACAAGCCAGGAGCGGCAGTCGTCCGTTGTTGATGCGACATGACTCACGTATCATCTCCTGACGCACCTTGTAGCTGAGGCTCTGCTCCTCTCCTGTGGTGCCTAAGACAAACAGTCCGTGTACACCACCTGCGATGAGGTGCTCAATCAGTCTCTCCAAACTCTCTATGTCAAGTGTCTCGTTATCCTTCAATGGCGTAACGAGGGGCGGAATAATTCCGCATAAGCGTTTATTAATCATAGTCATTTTTTTAATAGTGCAATAGTGCTAATAGTGCTAATAGTGTTAATAGTGCTAATAGTGTTAATAGTGTTAATAGTGTTAATAGTGTTAATAGTGTAATAGATACTATATATTGCCGTAGCGCTCGCTGGTGATTTGGCTGAGCGACTTACCGCGTGTCTTAGGTGCTCCGATAAAGCCCACAATGAGCGATACAAGCAACAGGGCAATCATGCAGTATGCTGCTATGGTGAAGCCCTCACCATTCTCACCGTATATATATGTGAAGATGAGTCCCCATACAGCAGATAGTCCGCGCACGATGAAGAACATCAGTCCCTGCGCTCCGGCACGGAACTTGGCGGGGAAGAGCTCCGTGCCCCATAAGGCATAGAAAATCTGTACCGATGTACCTCCCTGGATACCCCACAGGACAGCAAAAGCCCATAGTCCTACCTTACCGTTGACACCAATGGTGACAATAATGAGCCATGCACTGATAGCCACAAGTAGTCCGAAGACATAGATTAGTTTATGGCTTGTGCGGTCGATAAGTTTAGATACGATGAATGTTACGCCTACGATGATAGCCCACTGAATGCAATTCATCCAGTTTGCCTGCTCATTGCTCACCCCGCCCGCTGTCTCGTAGATATGCGGCTGGAAGAAACCCATCACAGACGCCACGAGGTTCCATGTGAGGTATATACCAGCAAGGAAGCATACTGTCTTTACCGCAACATTATTCTGGAACAGGACCTTGATATTGTCTATCAGTCCTTTTTTCTCCTCCGCCGCTTTTTGAGACGTGAACTCCTCACTCTCCTGTAGCTTGCGCTGGAGATTCCAGGCTATGAATGCCACCACAAAGAGAGAGAAGAACACCACTCTGGAACTGAACACGTTGAGGGCGTCGCCAGAGAGGCTCTCACCTCCTATGGCATGTCCTAATGCCTCTACCCAACTGAACAGATAGCCTCCAGGTGCGAAGAACATACCGAGCAGCAGTATGCACATAGGTCCTATGCCCCATGACATCTGGGAAATGCAGATGTTACGTCCGCGGTTGTTGATCTCGGATGACTCAGAGATATACGTCCATGACGCGGGAACACCGACACCCACCGAGATACCCGTGATAAGGAAACCGGCGAGGAGCATCGGGAAATTGACACTTAACATCACCATCAGCACGCCAAGCATATAGACCAGCAGGTTGTAAGTGAAGATAAACTTACGCCCGTATTTATCGGCAAGGAACCCTCCGATGATGGCTCCTATGGCAGCTCCAAGGCAGTTGGCACTTATGAAGTTAAGCCATCCGAGATGGACCTCTGACAGAGAAAGGTAGTTCTTCCACAGCGTCAGACCGCTGGCTCCCGCTACAATAGCACCAGCATCGAGATAATTGGTTAGGGAGACAGCAATTGTGCTCCTCAGACTTCCGTTATTCTTAGCCATGATGAATGATGTTAGCGTTTAGATGTCACATTCTTCTCATACTCCTGAATGGCAGCGATATACTCCTCACCCACGGGTACGTTGTTCTTCATATTGAAATAGTCGAATACGGCGCCCATGGGCAGGCTCTTTGCCTCCTCAAGCAAGGCGAGACGCTCAAATCCCTGACCGTTGTCCTCATACTCACGCAGTTTGGCAAGAGGCTCAAGGAGTGCTGAGAGCAGACACTTCTGTGTTGCCCTTGTACCAACAATATATGCTCCTATGCGGTTGATGCTGGCATCGAAATAGTCAAGACCAATGTGTGCGCGGTTTAGAGCGTCAGCACGCACCAGCTCCTTGAAGAGGTCGAGGGTCTGGTCGTTCATAATTGTCACATGGTCACTGTCCCAGCGTATCGGACGACTGACGTGAAGCATCAGCTCAGGCACGAAGAGGAGCAGTGATGCTACCATATCGGCAACATTCTCTGTCATCTCATAATGACCGGTGTCAAGGGTGTACATCATCTTACGTGTAGCGCAATATCCTGCCACAAAGTCGTGGGAACCAACGGTATAGCTCTCAAGGCCTATGCCGAAGAGCTTGGCCTCAAGACAAGCTTTCATGTCGGGCAGTTCTTCTTTCATTATCTCGTCCAATGACTGTGCGAAGATCTCACGGTACCGCTTGCGCTCCACCGTCTGGTCCTTGCTGCCGTCATGTACCCAAATATTCATGATACAGGGGTCGCCCTGCGCCTTACCCATGGCATCAGCGATACGGCGGCACCTCTTGGTATGCTCAATCCAAAAGTTGCGTATAGCGGGGTCCGGATTGCTCAGTGATAACTCACCACTCTTGGGATGTGAGAACGATGTGGAGTTGAAGTCTAATTTCAATCCCTGTTCCTTAGCCCATTCAATCCATCCCTGGAAGTGTTCTATTCCCACTTCGTCACGGTCAACAAACTTGCCACCGAACTCGCCATATATCTCATGCAGGTTAAGGCGGTGGTTGCCGGCGAGGAGGGTCTTAACGTAAGCCACATCCTGACGCACCTCATCGATGTTGCGTGCCCTGCCCGGGTAGTTGCCTGTGGTCTGAATACCTCCGGAGAGTGCATCGTTACGCTCAAAGCCCACAACGTCATCAGCCTGCCAGCAGTGCAGTGAGATGGGGGTGTTTTCTAATGTCTCGATGGCCTTGTCGGTGTCTACTCCAATTGCCGCATAACGCTCTTTCGCTATGGCGTATGCTCTTTCAATAAGTTCTGTTTTCATGTCTTTATATTTTTATGGTTTTTATCTTTTTATCCCGACGCCGGAAGCGCCGGGCACCCTGGCTGATTATTTCGATGCAGGGGGTGTGCTGTTTTGTCTTATCCTGCGGCGGAACTCAGCACAGATGATTGCTGTGGCAACACCTACGTTGAGACTCTCCGCTGTTATGGCAGAGATAGGATAGGGGGGTATGAGCAAACCGTGGGTGAGATATTTTCTCACCTCCGTGCTTATGCCGTTACCCTCATTACCCATAATGATAATGCCATTGGATGACAGGTTGGTATCGTAAACATCGTCTCCGTCGAGCAGTGTTCCATAGACGGGGACGTCGGGGCTGATGTTTTTCAGCAGCTCCGGCAAGTCGGTGTATATTATCTCTACACGGCAGATACTGCCCATAGTGGCCTGTATGGCTTTTGGGCTGTATATGTCAGCTGTGTCGTTGGAGCATATAATCTGCCTTATACCAAACCAGTCGGCTAATCTTACGATGGTGCCAATGTTGCCCGGGTCTTGTATTCCGTCAAGCATCAGACAGATGTCACGGGTGCCAATGGAAGAGGTGTCTGTCTCATGATGTGGCAGTGGAAATAGTGCGAGTACCCCTTGTGGTGTCTGTTGGAGGCTGGCTCTTGACAACTCATCCTGTGTGACAATGTCATCCACGAGTGTTGCGGCATCACGATTGCTGTCCGTCCATTCCCTTGTGGCAGCAATATATATGGGTTTCATACACTTCAGCAGCTCTCCCACGAGTTTGGGTCCCTCAGCCAGAAACATGCCGTATTCTTTACGGTATTTCCTCATTGCCATCTGCCGGATTGTCTTCTGCCTGTTTTTGCTGAGCATAGTAGTGGATGTGGTGAGTTATTACTGAGGTAGATAAGTCTTTGCTGTCACACTGTTGGAGATGATGGCGCGCATCTGCCAGATATCATCGACATCACCGGCGGCCTTGGCCTGCATCATGATATTTCCGATAGCTGTACACTCCTGCGGACCTGCAACGACCTCTATGCCGAGTGCGTTGGCAGTAGATTGGTTCAGGTACTCGTTGACAGATCCTCCTCCGATGATATGCAGCGTCTTGATATCAAAGTCAGCAAAGTCCTTTAGCCATCCGAATACCTCACGATAGCGTGCCACGAGAGAATCGAAGATGCAACGTGTGAACTGTCCGCGTGTCTGTGGTACCGGCTGTCCTGTCTTCCTGCAGTATTCAGCTATAGCCTCTGTCATCTTTGGCGGGTTGGTGAATGAGGGGTCGTCGGGGTTGATGATGCTCACCCCCTCCTCACATTGTAATGCCTCTTGCAGCAGTACAGCATGAGAAGGCTTGCCTCCCTCGTATTCAGCTCTGCACCGCTCATATATCCACATGCCGCATATATTCTTCAGGAAGCGTGTCGTACCCTCTATGCCACCCTCGTTGGTGAAGTTAAGCCGGCTGCTCTCTGAATTGATGACCGGCTGTTGTGTTTCAATACCCATGAGGCTCCACGTGCCACTGCTGAGGTATGCGAAATGACTGTCTCTTGCCGGAACGGCAGCCACAGCGCTTGCGGTGTCATGCCCCGCCACGGCTACCACCGGAACGGGTCCGAGTCCAGTGATCCGCTGTACTTCAGGTGTCAGTGTTCCTATTATGGTGCCTGGTTGTACCATTCGCCCAAACTGGCTTCTCTTTACTCCAATGCTTACGAGCAGTGCCTCGCTCATTTCGCGTGTGCGAGGGTCGAGGATCTGCGATGTTGACGCTATGGTATATTCACATACCGCCTCCGCAGTGAGCATATACGACAGTGCGTCAGGCATGAACAGTATCTTGTCGGCAACCTCCAATGCGCTGTTTCCCGCTTTTCTCATAGCGTACAACTGGAACAGAGAATTGAAATTCATAAACTGTATGCCGGTGATATCATAGACATCCTCCCTGCTTATCTGCTCCTCAAAATAGTCTTCCATGACCCCCATAGTGTGTGGGTCGCGGTATGCCACTGGGTTGCGCAGCGGCTGTCCGTCTTTTCCTATAAAGACGAAGTCAACGCCCCATGTGTCTATGCCAATGCTCGTTATCTCGATATTCTTCTCTTTGGCTGTTCTGAGTCCTTTGATTATTTCTTCATACAGTGTGAAGATATCCCAATAGAAATGTCCGCACGCCTGTACGAGCGGTGTCGTAAACCGTGTGAGTTCCTGTTGCTCTAACCGTCCGTCGTTGAGCGTTCCTATTATCGTTCTTCCACTTGTGGCTCCCAAGTCCACCGCAAAATAGTTTTTCATGAAGTCGTTTGTTTGGTTGTATAGTTAGTTTAGTTTGCAAATTTAGTCATAATAATTCAAATAAAGGCTTATGGTAGTAATAAAAAATCTAAAAATCGGTAGTTTTTTTTGTTAGCCGATTATCTTTGACTACCTTTGCACCCATAAATCTATATTAATAACACATAATTAAATTACACAACATGTCTACTTTAACAATTGCTATTGTCGTAGTGTTTGTCATCGGTTATGCCTGCATAGCCCTTGAGGCACTGACAAAAGTCAACAAGGCAGCCATTGCCTTGCTTATGTGTGTGTTTTGCTGGACCCTTCTGATGCTCAATCCTGGTAGTTTTTATCCAGACGTATTGAGCGCTGGTGGTAATGTGGTTCACAAGGTTGCTGAGGTGATAGAGCATCATCTGGGTGATGCTGCCGGTACGCTATTCTTCCTGATGGGCGCAATGACCATTGTGGAGATAGTAGATAGCAACGGTGGTTTCAACTTCGTCCGTGATGCCCTGAAGACCCGCAGCAAACGCAAACTGCTGTGGAGGATGGCATTTATGACATTCTTCCTCTCTGCCATTCTTGATAACCTTACAACATCCATCGTGATGATTATGGTTCTTCGCAAACTCGTTCAGAGTCGTGAGGAACGTCTGCTTTACGCAGCCTCAATCATTGTATCAGCCAATTCCGGTGGTGCTTTCTCACCTATCGGTGATGTGACAACCATCATGCTTTGGATAAAGGGTGTTATTACCACCCAGGGTGTGCTTACGGAGATCTTTGTTCCGTCTCTGGTGTCAATGCTGGTTCCTGTGGCAATCATCAGTCTGTCGCTGAAGGGTAAGTTTGACAAAGCCCAGAACTTAGCGGCAGCCCATGTGAGTCAGTTTACAAAGACCCAGCGTAACATAATCTTCTGGCTTGGTGTTGGCGGTCTGGTATTTGTTCCAGTCTTCAAGACCATCACTCATCTGCCACCGTTTATGGGTATCCTGCTCGTGCTTGGTGTCCTTTGGACCACAACGGAGATCTTCCATTACAACACCTCAGAGGATGATACGATGGCAAAGCGTGTGAGTGATATCCTCTCAAGGATAGACCTATCAACCATAATGTTCTTCCTCGGTATTCTGATGGCAGTAGCAGTACTGCAAGAGGTTGGTGTCCTGACAGCTCTCGGCCAGGGTCTTAATGATGCCTTCTCCGGTAACTATTATGTTATCAACGGCATAATCGGTGTGTTGTCAAGTATTGTTGACAATGTGCCTCTTGTGGCAGGCTGTATGGGTATGTATCCTGTAGCAGAGACAGGTGCTATGGCTGTTGACGGTGTCTTCTGGCAGCTGTTGGCAAACTGTGCCTGTGTTGGTGGTTCCATCCTTATCATAGGTTCTGCTGCCGGTGTTGTTGTCATGGGTCTGGAGAAGATTACCTTCGGATGGTATATGAAGAAGATTTCATGGATCGTCCTTATAGGATATCTGCTTGGTATCGGATGCTACTGGGTTATGAAATCAATACTTGGATAATAAAACAATCAGCCGCCCTCGAGGGCGGCTGATTGTTTTTCTCAGTGTAATAATCTGATTATTCGCTAAGCAGATCCGCTACAACATAGCTGCTTCCTCCGACAAATACCAGATCGTGGGAAGTGGCTTTTTGAATGGCACTGGTGTATGCCTCCCTGACGCTGGTGTATGCTGTTGCGTTCAGACCTCTTTTAATACCCTCCTGCAGAACCTTGTCAACAGGAATGGCACGGTGGGTGGATGCCTGTGTGAAATAATAAACGGCATCTTTAGGGAGCATGTCCATTACGGTTGCGAGGTCTTTGTCATCAACCATAC
This sequence comes from Prevotella sp., assembly GCA_017959365.1. Taxonomy (GTDB): domain Bacteria; phylum Bacteroidota; class Bacteroidia; order Bacteroidales; family Bacteroidaceae; genus Prevotella. The sequence continues at coordinate 11,469 of JAGDAU010000179.1, read as the reverse complement.
CAAATACGATATGCAGCGTGTCGTATTGCTGTTGGCTCAGCTGTTTGCTGATATATTGCCATCCTGCCACATTGTGGCCGGTGTCGATGATGACACGCGGCTCATAGTGAATGGTTTGCCAGCGTCCCATCAGTCCCGTCTTGTCACACACCTTGGCAAGTCCGCTTACTATATCTCTGTCGGTAATTATGCCCATCTTAAGGAGTTGTTCTGCAGCGTGGAGCACAGTATTCATGTTTTTAATCTGGTAGAATCCGCCCAGGTCACTCTCTATAACACCGAATGCCGTGGTCTGGTATCTCATACCGCCATCCGGAATAATGTCATACGATGTGATAACAGGTAAGTCATCTGCAAAGAGGATAGGGGAGTGGCACTCTTGGCTTTTACTGATAAATACATCACGCGTCTCTTGGCTTGTCTCTCCGATGACAACAGGTACTCCGGGCTTGATAATGCCAGCTTTCTCATGAGCTATCTCCTCTAAAGTGGCTCCGAGCAGATTGGTGTGGTCAAAGCTGATATTTGTTATCACTGACAGCAGTGGCGTGACGACGTTTGTGCTGTCGAGGCGTCCTCCCAAGCCTGTCTCTATCACTGCGATGTCCACCTGTTGTGTGGCGAAATACTCAAACGCCATAGCTGTCGTAAGCTCAAAGAAAGAGGGATGTAGCGGTTCAAAAAAACTACGGTGACGCTCAACGAATTGTATTACAAAGTCTTCTGTCACGCACTCGCCATTGACACGTATCCGCTCCCGGAAGTCCACGAGGTGTGGTGAAGTGAATAGTCCCACTTTTAACCCGGCGTGCTGGAGTATGGCTGCCAGGGAATGAGAGCATGATCCCTTACCGTTAGTACCTGCGATATGAATCGTCAGGTATCTGTCTTGTGGTTGCTTAAGGTGGTCGCATAGGTCTACTATACGTCCGAGCCCCGGCTTATATGCCGAGGCTCCGGTCTTCTCAAACACCGGAGTGCTATTGAAGAGATATTCTACTGTTTCCTTGTAGTTCATTAACTGAAGTAATTCTTGAATTTCTGGAAGATGGTCTGACGTGTTTCATTGTCTCCCTTGAAATTGTCGCTGTCGCGCATACTCTCAACCATCTTCTTCTCCTCACGGCTTAGTGTCTTGGGGATATAGACGCTGATATTGACCACAAGGTCGCCTGTTCCGTGTCCATATCCTTGTACAGCCGGCAATCCCATACCTCTCAGACGAAGGGTCTTGCCCGGTTGTGTGCCCGGCTCGATACGTATGCGTTTCTTTTTACCGTCAATAGACGGCACTTCTACCTCACCTCCGAGTATAGCTGTCGGAATGTCGAGTAAGAGATTGTAGATGACGTTGTTACCGTCGCGTACAAACGTGTCGTCATCCTGCTCCTCTATCATCACCTGTATATCTCCGTTGATGCCGTTATGTTTTCCGGCATTACCCTTACCACTGAGGTTGAGCACCATACCCTCTTGTACTCCTGCGGGAATGTTGACCTCTATCACCTCATCTCCTTTCACTATACCATCACCATTACAGTGGGTACATTTATTCTTGATGATAGACCCCTCGCCTCCGCATGTGTGACAAGTTGTCTGACTCTGCATGATGCCGAACATGGTCTGCTGGGTGCGTGTTTCAACGCCAGAGCCATGACAAGTGGGGCATGTCTCCTTAGCGCTGCCATCCTGTGCTCCGCTACCATGACAGTGAGGACAGGCGACATCCTTACGCAGTTTGAATTTCTTTGTTGTACCGGTCTGTATCTCCTGCAGGTTAAGACGCACTTTCAGTCGCAGGTCGGAGCCGCGATAGCGAGGAGCCTGCCGGCGTCCGCCTCCTCCTCCGAATCCACTAAAACCGCCTCTACCTCCGAATACATCTCCAAACATGCTGAATATATCATCCATGCTGAAACCTCCGGCTCCAAATCCTCCGAATCCACCCATGTTGGGTCCGTCGAAACCGAACTGGTCGTATTGCTGCCTCTTCTGCGGGTCGTGTAGCACATCGTATGCCTCTGCTGCCTCCTTGAATTTCTCTTCAGCCTTAGCATCTCCCGGGTTTCGGTCAGGATGGTACTGTATAGCCAGTTTCCTGTAGGCTCTTTTTATATCCTCTTCCGATGCGTCTTTGGCGACGCCCAGCACCTCATAGTAATCTCTTTTAGCCATTCTTTTTACCAACTCAAAACTTAAAACTTAGAACTTATTGTCCTACAGCCACCTTGGCATGTCGTATCACTTTGTCGTTTAGTGTATAACCGGTTTGTACACAGTCAATAACCTTACCTTTCTTGTCGTCGCCCATGCCAGGCACCATGGCAATCGCCTCATGATAGTCGACATCAAAATCGCTGTCGGTGGTGTCTATCTTTTTTACTCCCATTCCCTCAAGGACTTTCATAAACTTGTTGTATATCAGTTCCCATCCCTCGTTGAGAGTTTTTACATCCTCCACCTTATCCTCATTAGCGATGGCCCGCTCCATATCATCAAGGATAGGGAGAATTGCCGTAACGGCTTTCTCCGATCCGTTGAGAATAAGTTCTGTCTTCTCTTTTAGTGTACGTTTGCGGTAGTTGTCGAAATCCGCAATAGAGCGTAGCAGCTGGTCCTTAAGCTGTGCGATCTGTATCTCTGCATCAGCTAATGCGTCCTCTGGATCCTTAGGTGCGTCAGTATCTTCTGTTTCCTCTTTCCCCTCGGTATCCTCGGCATTTTCCTGAGTCTCTACATTCTCATCAGGATTCAACTCCTCCGGGGTAACGTTCTGTTCGTTTTCTTGTGCTTTGATATTCTTTTTTTCTTTTTTGTCCATAATGCAAATAATTAATGTTTGATGATATGAGAGCAAAAAGCGTGCCGAAATCAGTGATACATCTTCTCTTTCTGCTCTTTTATCTTATCATCATAGATATAGTCATCGTATTGCATGAGTTTGTCTATTGTGCCATTGGGGGTGAGCTCGATGATACGGTTGGCCACAGTCTGTATAAACTCATGGTCATGACTGGCAAACAGTATATTGCCCTTGAAACCTACAAGGTTGTTATTGAATGCCTGTATGCTTTCAAGGTCAAGATGATTGGTTGGTGTGTCGAGGATAAGGCAGTTGGCATTGCGTAGTTGCATACGCGCAATCATACAGCGCATCTTCTCACCTCCAGAGAGTACGTTAACCTTTTTGAGCACTTCCTCGCCAGAGAAGAGCATTCTGCCGAGATAACCCTTCATAGCCACCTCATTGCCCACGCCATACTGTCCGAGCCATTCCACAAGGTTCATGTCACTATTGAAGAACTCCGTATTGTCGAGAGGCAGATAAGCTGTTGTAATGGTTACGCCCCATTTATATGTTCCAGCCTCCGGCTCACGGTTGCCGTTAATAATCTCAAACAGCGCTGTCATGGCTTTAGGATTGTGGCTTAGGAACACCACTTTCTCACCCTTTTCGATATTGAAGTTGACATTGTCGAAGAGTACGGTACCGTCGGTGTCCACTGCTTTGAGTCCCTCCACCTCAAGTATCTGGTTGCCCGGCTCACGTTCCATGGTGAAGATGATACCTGGATATTTGCGGCTTGACGGGCGTATTTCCTCAATATTGAGTTTCTCAAGCATCTTCTTTCTTGATGTTGTCTGCTTGCTCTTAGCCACATTGGCAGAGAAACGGCGTATGAATTCCTCTAATTGTTTGCGTTTCTCCTCAGCCTTCATGCGTTGGTTCTGCTGTTGTCTCAGTGCGAGCTGTGAGCTCTCATACCAGAAGGAATAGTTTCCGGAGAATACGGTAACCTTGCCGAAGTCGATATCCACGGTCTGTGTACTCACGGCGTCAAGGAAGTGTCTGTCGTGGCTTACTACGAGTACCGTCTGTTCCACATTGCTGAGATATTCCTCCAGCCACTGTACGGTATCGAGGTCAAGGTCGTTGGTAGGCTCGTCGAGGAGCAGGTTGTCGGGATGTCCGAAGAGTGCTTTTGCCAGCATGACGCGCACCTTCTCGTTATTAGAGAGTTCCGACATCATTTTATAGTGCATCTCCTCCTTTACTCCGAGGTGCTGCAGAAGTTGTGCGGCATCGCTCTCTGCCTCCCATCCGTTCATCTCAGCGAATTTCAGTTCAAGTTCCGCTGCAATGTTGCCATCCTCTTCCGTCATCTCTGGTTTAGAGTATAAAGCCTCACGGTCTTTCATGTTTTTCCATAGCGGCTGATGTCCCATAAAGACGGTATCCATCACCGTAAACTCATCATATTTGAAGTGGTCCTGCTCAAGTACAGACAGTCTCTCTCCCGGTCCGAGTTCAATGCTTCCCTTGTTAGGCTCCAGCTCTCCGCTTATAGCCTTCAGTAGGGTAGATTTTCCCGCTCCGTTAGCTCCGATAATACCATAGATGTTGCCTGGTGTAAACTTTATATTTACATCTTTATACAGGACACGTTTTCCGAATTGAATTGCAAGATTGGTTACTGTTATCATGTTTTTACCTTAAAATAGGGTGATTATATATATGATTCTGTCACTTTCGGGGTGCAAAGTTAGTAATTATTTCTCTTTTACACAACTTTTATTATAGAAACTTACAGCATACACATTATTTATATATATAATAAGATTGACGTTTTAGTGTAAAAAAACTTTAAAATCTGACTTTTTTCTACTTTTTTTGCAAAAAAAGTTGCAAAATGTTTGTTTTTTCATGAAAAAGGTGTAACTTTGCAACCGAATTTAGAATTTATCAATAGGTTTTAAATATAACTAAACAAAAAAAGATTATGAAAGCAACACAAGTTGTAGAACAGCTAAAGCAGCGTTTCCCCAATGAGCCTGAGTATATCCAGGCTGTTAGTCAGGTACTTGGAACAATTGAAGAAGAGTACAACAAGCACCCTGAGTTTGAGCGTGCAAACCTCATCGAGCGTCTTTGCATTCCCGACAGAGTGGTTGAGTTCCGTGTGACATGGGTTGACGACAAGGGTAATGTCCAGACAAACATGGGTTACAGAATTCAGCACAACAACGTGATAGGTCCGTATAAGGGTGGTTTGCGTTATCATGCTTCTGTAAACCTTTCAATACTGAAGTTCCTTGCTTTCGAGCAGACATTTAAGAACTCCCTCACTACACTGCCTATGGGTGGTGCCAAGGGTGGTTCAGACTTCAGTCCCCGTGGCAAGAGCAACGCTGAGGTAATGCGTTTCTGCCAGGCATTTATGAATGAGTTGTATCGTCACATCGGTCCTGATGAGGATGTTCCTGCTGGTGACATCGGTGTAGGTGGTCGTGAGGTTGGTTACCTCTTTGGCCAGTATAAGAAGCTCACCCATACCTTCAGTGGTATCCTTACCGGTAAGGGTCAGGAGTTTGGCGGTTCTCTCATCCGTCCGGAAGCAACAGGTTACGGTAATGTTTATTTCCTTTGCAATATGCTCAAGACCAAAGATATAGACATTAAGGGCAAGACTGTACTCGTGAGCGGTGCTGGTAATGTAGCACAGTACACAGTGGAGAAACTTATCCAGCTTGGTGCAAAGCCTGTTACAATGTCAGACTCAGATGGTTATATCTATGATCCGGATGGTATCGACCGTGAGAAGCTTGACTATATCATGGAGCTTAAGAACGTAGAGCGCGGACGTATCAAGGAGTATGCCGAGAAATATGGCGTCAAGTATGTAGCAGGTGCAAAGCCTTGGTTTGAGAAGGCAGACATCGCTCTTCCTTCCGCTACCCAGAATGAGATTAACGAGGAGGCAGCTAAGGCCCTTATTGCCAACGGTGTGTTTGCAGTGAGTGAGGGTGCCAATATGCCTTCTACTCCTGAGGCTATCAAGGTATTCCAGGATGCAAAGATATTATATGCTCCCGGTAAGGCAGCCAATGCAGGTGGTGTGGCAGTATCCGGTCTTGAGATGAGTCAGAACTCAGAGCGTCTGCACTGGAGCCGTGAGGAGGTTGACAGCAAGCTTCATGACATCATGAATGACATTCACGCTAACTGTCTTAAGTATGGCACAGAGTCAGATGGATATGTTAACTATGTTAAGGGCGCAAATGTTGCCGGCTTCCTTAAGGTAGCCAAAGCCATGATGGCTCAGGGCATAGTATAAGAGATACACATATTTTATGTTATTATAACAAAATCGGGACCGGTGGTACATCCGGTTCCGATTTTTTGTGTTAATATTAAGAGAAAGAGTGTTAACAAACGTTATGTGTGGGCAAACAGTTTGAATAATGCTAAATTATCTTTGCAAACGTTTGCTGCAATATAAAAAAATCCTTACCTTTGCATCGTTATCCTGAAAACAATCTTTTTACCTTAAAGAAAAGCTAATACCTATTGAAGATAAATTGGAGCGGTCGCCTGAGAAGGTCATCGCTTATTTTTTTACTTAGAAATTTCAAAACAAAAAATATGAGAAGATTTTTTATCCTATTGTTAGTGTTTATGGCTGGACTGACAGTCAGTGCACAGTTGCAGACCAATGCCGGAGTTGAATATTTGCAGAATATTCAGAAGGATATGTCAACAGACTTCAGCGACCTTGCCAATACTTATTTCTTAGCGGACAGCCTGTCGTCGTTTGATGTGGCAAAAGCAGAAGGTATGGTCAACTGGAAACGCTATCGCTTGTCGCCGCGTCAGGCGTTCAACCTCAATGGCTACTGGCCAGTGAGGATGCGGATGCTTGATTTCCCGGACACACAATATGACAATGACCCCAATCTGCGTATACGGTTGAGGTTTGTGAATGACCGTACCGTGAGAGTTACCATGCTCACTTCTCCTATAGAGCCAAAGGACAATGACTCGCAAGACCCGATGTTCGCTCCAGAGTTTATCGCTGCCAATCCCACCTCCTCAGCATGGAAGGCCACAGAGACCGCCGATGCCATAAGATATATCGGTCCTTATGGAATGATAGAGATACAGAAATATCCGTGGCGACTGATTATCAGGGACACCAACGGCCGCATACTGACCCAGAGCCGTGCCATCATTGACAACGACTCTACTCAGGTCAAGCTGTTACCTTTCTGTTTCATAAAGCGCGGCAGTGACAATTCCCGTAGTGTAAACCCCGTATTCCTGCTTTCACCTGGTGAGCGTATCTATGGCTGTGGTGAGTCATTCACCAGCCTTAACAAGGTTGGTCAGAAAGTGCATCTCACCGTTACAGACCCTCAGGGTCCTGAGACCGATGGTATGTATAAGCCCGTGCCGTTTTATTTCAGCAACAGAGGCTATGGAATCTTTATGCATACCAGTGCTCCTGTCACTTGTGACTTCGGTGCCTCGTATATAGGTGCTCAGCGTCTCTTTATGGGTGACGAGACGATGGACTTCTTCATCTTTCTGGGTGAGCCCAAGGAGATACTCGATAATTACACAAATGTGACTGGTAAGAGTCCTATGCTGCCGCTATGGACCTTCGGCACTTGGATGAGCCGTATTACATATTTCTCTCAGAAAGAGGGCCTTGAGATAGCCGCTAATCTAAGGCGTTATAAGATTCCCTCTGATGTGATACATTTTGATACCGGATGGTTTGGTGTTGACTGGCAGTGTGATTATCAGTTTGCGGGCGACCGTTTCCCTGATCCTGTAGGTATGTTGCGCAGTATGAAGAACGACGGTTTCCGTGTCTGCCTGTGGCAATTGCCTTATTTTACTCCCAAGAACCGCTTCTTCCAAGAGTTGGTGGATAGGGGATTGCATGTGAGAAACGGTAATGGTGGTATGCCATACGAGGATGCCGTGCTTGATCTCTCCAATCCCCAGACCGTCAGTTGGTATCAGGATAAGATAGAGGGATTAGTCCGACAGGGCGTTTCAGCTATTAAGTGTGACTTTGGTGAGGCAGCGCCGTTTAATGGTCTCTATGCCTCTGGCAAGACGGGTATGTATGAGCACAACCTGTATCCTCTGAGGTATAACAAGGCGTTATTTGAGGTTGTTGACAGGGTTACGCGTGAGCGTGACAATGTGGCAGCCGGTGAGCCTTCGGGTGTTATATGGGCACGTTCCGCCTGGGCGGGATCACAGCGCTATCCATTGCATTGGGGTGGTGATGCCGCAACAAATAATATAGGTATGCTTGGCGACTTGCGCGGTGGACTGTCATTTGGCCTTTCCGGCTTCTCGTTCTGGAGTCATGATATTGGCGGTTTCGTAACAGCTTCACCCGAGGATATCTATCGTCGTTGGCTGCCATTCGGTTTCCTGTCTTCTCATACTCGTGCCCATGGTGCTCCGCCTACAGAGCCTTGGCTTATCAGCGAGTCGTTCACAGATGCCTTCCGCGCCTCAGCAGAGATGAAATATAAGCTTATGCCATACGTCTATGCACAAGCCAAATTGAGTACCGAGCAGGGTCTGCCTATGGTCAGGGCACTCTTTGTTGAGTTTCCTCATGATGCCGGAGCATGGCTGTGTGAGGATGAGTATATGTATGGTAGTCAGATTCTCGTGGCTCCTCTCATGGAGAGCGTCACCAAGCGCACTGTCTATCTTCCACAAGGTAAATGGATAGATTACCAAAGCGGCAAGGTTTATTCGTCAGGTTATCAAGAGATAGAGGCGGGCGATATTCCCTGTGTCATCCTTGTCAGGGACGGTTCGCTCATACCACATGTACCAGTGGCTCAATCCACCAACCTCATAGAATGGGATAAAATGACCTTAACCCCATATAAGGCAGACGCAAAGGAATGTACGGGATATATATTCCGGCCTGGAGATACAAAAGTGAGCGTTACTACTAAGTAACGCTCACTTTTTTCCCCGGCGGGCAAAGCGCCGTGCACCCTGGCTGATTATCCCGGCGCCAGAAGCGCCGTGCACCCAGGCTAATTGATAGTATAGTCTAACAAGTCGTTAGACTCTATGAATGCCAGGATGTCGCGACCGACGTCAAGAGTGGTGCTGACACTCCTCACGGCAATATTAGTATTTGACTTATCGTCGTGGATATTGAAGTACAGCTCCACCTTGCCGGGGTTGGCCTGGATAATTGTAGTAAGATCGTTGACCATCTCATCGTTAAGGTCTTGAGCCCTTACCAAAACGGTTATTTTCCTCACATCATTATCTTTAACCGTTTGCATGTACTGCACATCAGTAACTTTGAAATCAATATAGTTGGAATTGCCGAAGCGTGCCTCGCATTTGGCCTTTACCATAACAGAGCAGTCTTTGGTGAACATGCCTTGCCACTTACCCCAGTCCTCATCAAAGAGTGCCAACTCGCCACCTCCCTCAAAGTCCTCAATGGTAACAAATCCGCATGGCTTGCCCGTTTTGGTGAATGATGACCGTACATTGGTGACAATGCCTCCGAATCGTATCTCCTCCTTCTTTGCCAGTGCCTGTTTGTCAGCCTCACGTCCTATCTCCTGACACTTAGTGTTGCACATCTTATTGAGTATCATGCTATATGCGTCCAAAGGGTGGGCGGAGAGGTATATTCCCACCAGGTCACGCTCTTTATTCAGTTTCTCTATGTCACTCCATTGCTGTGCTTCTGGTATTTTTGGTTTTGCTATCTCTATTTCCTCCATGTCGCCGAAGAGAGAGTTTTGTGCCTGTGCTTTGGCTGCTTGGTAGTCTTGTCCGTATCTCACCAATGTCTCAAGGAATGAACTATTGCGTCCGTCGGGTTGGAAATATCTCTCCCTTGCGATGCCAAAGTTGTCGAAACCGCCACTAAGAGCAAGACTCTCAAAGGCTTTCTTGTTGACAGCACTGAAGTTTATTCTTTGTGCAAAGTCATAGATGTCTTTGTATTCACCGTTCTTCTCACGCTCAGAGATGATGGCCTCTGCGGCTGCCTCTCCCATACCCTTGATGGCAGCCAGTCCGAAGCGTATCACTCCGTCTTTGCTCGCACTGAATTTGTGTCGGCTCATATTGACATCCGGTCCCTTGGTGGCAATCCCCATTGCCCGGCACTCGTCCATCATCTTTGTTATTTCAGTGATATTGTCACGTCTCCGGCTCATAACGGCAGCCATATACTCCGCCGGATAGTGAGCCTTCAGGTAAGCCGTCTGGAAAGCCACCCATGAGTAGCATGTGGCGTGGCTCTTATTGAAGGCGTATGATGCGAATTTCTTCCAATCCTCCCAAATCTTGTTGAGTACTTTCTTGTCGTGGCCGTTTTTCTCTCCACCCTCATAGAAAAGAGTCTCAAGGGCATTCATCTGGTCGATTTTCTTCTTTCCCATCGCCTTGCGCAGTGAGTCGCTTTGTCCACGAGTGAAGTCTGCCAGTTGGCGTGATAATAACATCACCTGCTCCTGATAAACCGTGATACCGTATGTATCGCTCAAATATTTTTCCATACACGGTATGTCGTATGAAATCTTAGAAGGGTCTTTCTTACGGGATATGAAGTCAGGGATGTAGTCCATTGGTCCAGGTCTGTAGAGGGCATTCATGGCTATAAGGTCCTCAAACACGGTCGGTTGTAGCTCACGTAGGTATTTGCGCATACCAGGTGACTCAAACTGGAATGTTCCCACAGTCTTTCCCTCGCAATATAGTTTATATGTGAGCGGGTCGTCTATGGGTATGTTGTCGAGGTCAATCTCAATACCTGTGTTCAGGCGTACGTTTTCAACAGCTTCCTTCAACTCTGACAGTGTACGCAGACCGAGGAAGTCCATTTTGATAAGTCCCGTCTCCTCGATTACGTGTCCGTCATACTGAGTGCAGAGCAGTTTATGTCCCGGCATGGTCTTGTCGTCAGCCGTTGACACAGGCACCCAGTCGCTGATGGGGTCACGGCATATAATTGTTCCGCAGGCATGGACCCCGGTGTTTCTTACCGTTCCTTCCAGCATCTTAGCATATTTGATGGTGTTGCTAAGTTGTGGATTGTCAGAGAGTTCCGCCTCGCGTAGCGCCGGTACCGCCTTTATGGCGTTTGTCAGATTCATTTTCAGTCCGTCTGGCAGTCTGTCGGGAATTTCCTTACATAACCTGTTTGAAACATCCAAAGGCAGTTTCTCCACTCTTGCCACATCCTTTATAGCGTTCTTTGTAGCCATAGTACCGTACGTGATGATATGAGCAACTTTATCCTTGCCATATTTGTTTTCCACCCACTCAAGTACTTTGCCTCTGCCATCATCATCGAAATCGGTGTCAATATCAGGTAGTGATATACGATCTGGGTTTAGAAATCTCTCAAACAGCAGATCGTATTTCATTGGGTCTATCTTTGTGATACCTAAGCAATATGCAACCACGCTGCCAGCGGCAGAACCACGCCCGGGCCCGACCATAACGCCCAGTTCATCGCGTGCAGAATTGATAAAGTCTTGCACGATAAGGAAGTATCCTGGGAAACCCATAGTCTTCATGATGTGTAACTCGAATCGTATTCTGTCGTCCACTTCCTTGCTTAGCGGGTCACCATATAGTGTCTTTGCACCGTCGTATGCGAGTTTCTTCAG
>JAGDAU010000001.1 GCA_017959365.1 Prevotella sp. | reverse complement strand
CGGTTCCTCACACCCCACCCCTACCCTCTGAAGGGAGGGGAATACCATGCGGCGTAAACAATCAACTAACGACTTGTCAACTTGTCAACTTATATACTTGTCAACTTTTTGTTGAGCGGAGCGATGTTTTTGCTTTTCGAGGTTTGAAATGACGAAGTGGTGTGATGAGTGTTGTGACTTGGTCTTAAGAGTATCTTAAAGACCAAGGCATAGCACTTAGCACATAAGCTCTGAAGGAGCTACAAACATCGAAAAGTGTTTTTGAGGTTTTTGTTACATCTGATAATTATTATTGTTGAGTGTTGACAGTGAATTTCTAATTCTTAATCGCGCAGCGACAACTATTAAGTCTTAAGTTTTAACTATTAATTCATCAACCGTTCCCGTTGAAATATTGTCTCTTTTTGTGCATTTTATACATCGTATTGCATAAAAAAGCATATATTTTATGCAATAAGTTTGCAAAATTGAAAAAAAGTTGTAAATTTGCACGCGAAACAAACATGAGATTATGAAGACAATTGTTCTAAACCAACGAAAGGAGCGTGACGAGTTACTGTCGCGTCCTTATCTGACACGTAGGAATAATAAAGAGGCAGAATCGCTACTGAATAGTCATCTGATAAAATTGATTACGGGTCCACGTCGTGTAGGTAAATCTACTCAGGCTTTGTTGATGTTGAGAGACAAGAACTTTGCCTATCTCAATTTCGACAGTCAGCCACTTTTGGACGCTTGGGATGCCAATCTGGTCATGCGAATGTTGGATGATGTATATCCCGGATATGATTATCTGTTGCTGGACGAAGTTCAGAATCTTGATGCCTGGGACTTGTGGGTCAGCGAGCTCTACAGAAGGGGGAAGAATCTGGTAATAACAGGTAGTAACGCAAAGATGCTGTCAAGTGAGATGGCGACAGTGTTAACAGGAAAGTATCTTCAGATAGAGATGTTGCCTTTTAGCCTGGAGGAGTTTTTCGATTGGAATAAGCTTGACCTCCATGCACTAAAACCAGAACAGATGGCTGAATGTAAGGTACTGACGGATGACTATATGAGGAATGGCGGATATCCGGAAGTGGTGGCTTCGCGCCAACTGGTTCGCAGCTATCTTAATATGTTGTTTGACTCGATTGTATGGAAAGATGTGGCAAAACGACATAATGTGCGCAACACCACAGACCTGAACAACCTTGCACTTTACCTGGTGTCTAATTTCTGCAATCCGTTAAGTGCTAATGAGCTGTCAGAGGAACTGGGATTTGCAAGTGTCAACACTGCCAAGAAATACATGGATTATCTGCATGAGCCATACCTGTTCTACTATCTTTCGCGCTACAACAACAAGTTGAGGTTGATGAAGAAGGCGCCAAGAAAGGTCTATGTGGTTGACAATGGTTTTGTGGCTGCCAAGGCATTCGCAGTGAGCGAGAATCTCGGACGTTTACTTGAGAATCATGTGTTTATAGAACTCATACGCCGTGGGTATGATACAGAAAAATCCATGTTCTATTACCGGTCACATAACGATAAGGAGGTAGATTTCGTGTTACGGAAAGGAGCGCACATCGAACGTCTGGTGCAAGTATGTTATGACATGAGTAGCCTCAAGACAGAGAGGCGCGAAGTTGACAGCATCACGGAATGTGCGAGAGAGCTGAAGTGCAGCAATCTCACCATCGTGACGAACGATGACGAGCGTACCATAGAGAAAGATGGTTTCACCATAGCTGTTATGCCTTTATCAAAGTTCTAAAACAAAGATGAGATTAACATTTAAATAAAAATACTGTTTAAAAAATGGTGATTTGAGAAATTTTGATTACCTTTGCCGACAATAATGTTAAGAGAGATGAGAATTATTAGGATTTTATTGTTTGCGGCTTGCATGATGATTGCCGCACAGGGAGCAAGCGCACAGGACGCTAAAGAGTTAACATCGTTTGATATCATCGAAGATATGGCTCCGGGATGGAACCTCGGTAATACCCTTGAGGCGACAACGTCGTGGACGGGTGCCGCACTGTGGAATAACAAAGGTGGCCTCGGCTCTGAGACGGGGTGGCAGGACACCAAGACGACACAGGAGATCATTGACTATGTCAGGGACCTTGGTTTTAAGAGCGTCAGGATACCATGCGCCTGGGCTTTCGGACATATCAGCAACGCCTCGACATACGAGATTAACGCCGCATGGATGGCAAGGGTCAAGGAGGTGGTGGACTACTGTATCAACGATGGTCTATACGTGTTGCTTAACGACCACTGGGACGGTGGCTGGTTAGAAGAACACATAAAAGACTCTAACGCTACGGTAATAGAGAATAACAAGAAAATACTGACTGCCCTATGGACACAGATAGCCAATGAGTTCAAGGACTACGACCACCATCTGCTCTTTGCCGGCCTGAACGAGCCAGTTGCTGATAATCAGGCTGCCACCAACAACCTCATACAGTATAACCAGACGTTTGTGGATGCCGTTAGGGCCACGGGAGGCAACAACCTCAACAGGCTACTCGTGGTGCAGGGTCCATCGACCAACATTGATTATACCTGCAGCTATATGGCTAATAAGATGCCTACCGATGTCACCGCCGACCGCCTCGCCGTAGAGGTGCACTACTACGATCCCTGGCAGTTCTGGGGCATGGAGAACGATGAGTCATGGGGTAAGGTGTTCTACTACTGGGGCAGCGACAACCACCTCAACGGTTCCACTCACAACGCCACATGGGGTGAGGAGAAATATATGAAGGATCAGCTGCAGAAGATGAAGACCAAATTCATCGACCAGGGCTACCCCGTGGTGATCGGTGAGTTTGGGGCCAACTGGCGTGACCTATCATCACTATCCAATGAGAGTCAGGAGAAGCACAATGCCTCCATAAGAGCGCATTACCGCGAGATGCACCGCCTGTGTAAGGAGTTTGGAGGCATGGTGCCTATGACCTGGGACATCAACAGCCGCAATCAGAATGGTACCAAGGGCACCATGACCATCGTTGACCGCAAAAACCTCACCGTCTTCGGCACCTACGCCATGGAGGGTATCAACGACATCTATCCGAGTCCTGTTCCTACTGCTATCACCCAGACAACGGTCACCGCCACTGAGGATGACGCCCTCTACACCCTGCAGGGCATCCGCCT
>JAGDAU010000018.1 GCA_017959365.1 Prevotella sp. | reverse complement strand
TACATAATAAGAGAGGGCTGCCACGCCATACTGGCTGTTACCAACCACGGCAAGCATGATGTATCCTGCCTGGGATATAGAGCTGAACGCCATGAAACGCTTCAACTCCTTCTGACGCATGGCAAAAAGGTTGGCGATGGTGATACTCAGCACCATGACGATATATAGCAGATACTCCCAATACTCAACCATAGGGGCAAAGACCTTCATCAGGATAGCACACAGCGTAAAGGCTGCCGCACCCTTAGATACAACGCTCAGATAACCGGTAATGGTGGTCGGAGCACCCTGATAGGTGTCGGCTGTCCAGAAATGGAAGGGTACAAGAGAAATCTTAAAGCCAAGGCCACTGAAGAAGAACACCAGTCCCATGATAGTCATCGGTGTGGCTGTCAACGAGTTGGCGAAGTCATCAAAATACAGTGTACCTACGGCTCCATAGAGGAAAGACATGCCATAGAGCATCACACCACTGGAGAATGTAGCGGTAAGGATATACTTTGCGCCAGCCTCAGCAGAGTCTTTGCGGTATTTGTCGAACGCCACAAGACATGCCATTGGCACTGACGCCATCTCAAGACCCAGGAAGAAAAGCAGGAAGTGACCGGCACTGACCATCATATTCATACCCAGCAGGGTTGAGATGATGAGCATATACGCCTCGCCCTCCTTATGAGCATTCTCCGGACGCATGAGCCACTCCTTTGACTGTATCATTACGATAAGTGTGCCAACAGCAAGGATTGTCTTTATAACGCCAATGGCAGGTGATGACTGATACATACCACCAAAGACAGACATCGCTTCCTGCGGACATGCAGTAGCAACGATATGGCACAGCATCATGACACAGACAAGGGGATTGAACCACTTACGCGTCTCATTACCCTGTGAGCCACGTGATGTGGCAAAATCAATGATAAACACGACTACCAGCATGACCACTAAGATCACCTCTGGTAACATATTAATAAATTGACCGTAATTCATAATTTTTTCCTCCCTTATTTAATCACTTCCAATATTGGACCTACAGCATCGCTGATGACATTCTGAGCCCACAGGGGCACAAGACCGAGACCGGCAACACAGAAGATAAGACATATAACTGCTACGCGCTCATCCCAAGTGGCGTCGGTGAGCTCAAGGTAATGCTTGTCAGCCACATCCTGGAAGAGTATCTTACCTACAACACGAAGGATATAGACTGCCGTCACTACAATAGACGTACAAGCAATGATGGTAGCAGTGCGGTGGAACACGTCATTGTTCTCAAACGAGCCGACGAAAATACTCATCTCGGCGATAAAGCCTGAGAAACCAGGCAATCCAAGGTTGGCAAGACCAGCGATGACATAACCAACACTCAGGAAAGGCATTATCTTCATCAGTCCACCCAAGCGACGGATGTCACGCGTGTGGGTACGACCATAAATCATACCAATGAGAGCAAAGAAGAGGGCTGTCATCAGACCGTGGGAGAGCATCTGAAGGATGGCTCCTGTGCATGCGGTGCGGGTCATCATCAGCAAAGCGAAGAGCACGAGTCCACAGTGACTGACAGATGAGTACGCATTGATATATTTCAGGTCGGTCTGAACGCAGGCGGAGAAAGCGCCATAGACAACGGAGATGGTAGTAAGAATAAGGAATATCCAAGACAACTCCTGGGCTGCCTCCGGCAATAGATACATAGCGACACGGAAACAACCGTAGCCTCCTAACTTCATCAGCACACCGGCATGCAGCATCGATACTGCTGTTGGTGCTGAGGCATGACCATCAGGTGACCATGTGTGGAAAGGGAACAAGGCGCCAAGCACACCAAAACCGATGAAGATGAACGGGAAGAACACCTTCTGCACACCCGGGGCTATAGCGTGCAACTTGGCTATCTCAACCACATTCATTGTTGTAGCACCACTGAAATAGTATATTCCGAGAATGCCGATTATGAGCAATGCAGAGCCACCCATCAGCATAAGCGTCAGTTTCATGGCTGAGTACTCCTTATGACCACTGCCCCACACTCCTATGAGCAGGTACATCGGGATAAGGGCAACCTCATAGAACATAAACATGGTAAACATGTCTATGGAGATAAAGAAACCATACACACCTGTGCTGAGCAGTGTGAACCATAGGAAATACTCCTTGGTGAGCGGTTTTAACTGCCACGACGCAAAAGTACCTGTGAATACTATTATACTCGACAACAGCAGCATGACAACAGATATACCGTCAACACCCACAGCGTATGCTATGTTAAGTGGTTTGAACCAGTCTATGCTATATGTGAGAAGCATAACATCAGTGTTACCAGCCTGACGCTGCTGAATAAAATATACCGTCAACCATATTGAAAGGGCAAGAAGCAAAGACGCTCCTGAAACCATCACGGCACGTACCTGATTAACATTCCTGGCTATCCACAGACCGCCAAGCATCAGTACAGGTATTACGACGAATAATGTTAATATACTCATATTCTTAGATGCATAATAAGATTAATGTTATAGCTACAGCGCCAGTAAGGAACCACACGGCATAGTGACGGACATCACCACTCTGCCAGGTACGGATGCTCTCACCCGCCTCATTACTACCCCAGGCAATGAAATTGAATGTTCCGTCTATAACGTGACGGTCAAACCATGCTATGGGAGTGGAGATAAGAGCAAAGATAATCTTGTGGGTTACAAACTACCATATCTCATCCTGATAGAAACGCTTGTAAGCGGCACGATGCAGACGGGGGAAAGTCTTGTAGAGCTTGTCGGCAACAGGCTGACGCTCACCCTTATAGATAAATGTGGCAAGACAGATGCTCAGAATGGCTATTACCGTTGAGGTGATGGCAATCTGAGTATTGAAATGGATGGTGTAATCGGTACCACTGGCAGTGACAAAATGACCGAAACTACCGCCCCAGCCAAGGAAACCGCCAAGAGTGGTGTAAACACCGACACCAACTGTTATAACTGTTAACACTATCAATGGAATAGTCATTGAGAGAGGTGCCTCATGAGGTGTGTGATGAGCGTGTGCCTCCTTATTCTCTGTACCCCAGAAGATACCGTAATACAGACGGAACATATAGAATGCCGTCATAGCGGCAATGGCTGTCATTATCCAACCCACCACAGGACTGTAGGCGAAGCAGGCGGTGATAATCTCATCCTTTGAGCTGAAGCCGGAGAAAAACGGTATTCCGGCAATAGCAAGGCATGAGACAAGGAATGTGATATGAGTGATTGGCATATATTTCCTCAAACCACCCATAAACGCCATCTCATTGGAGTGGACAGCATGAATGATGCAACCGGCGCCAAGGAAGAGGCATGCCTTAAACATAGCATGGGTAAACAGATGGAACATTGATGCCATATAACCCAACTGGCTGTGATTGTCAAACACCCCATGCTCACCAGGCAGACATACGCCAAGGGCAACCATCATAAAGGCTATCTGGGATATCGTGGAGAACGCCAGCACCCTCTTGATGTCGCTTTGGGCACATGCCACAGCAGCGGCATAAAAAGCAGTGAAGACACCTATCCACACCACAATAGACAACTGTGGTTGAGCATACTCTATCCACAGCGGGAACATGCGGGCTATCTGGAACACACCTGCCACAACCATTGTAGCAGCATGGATAAGAGCAGACACAGGGGTCGGACCTTCCATGGCATCAGGAAGCCAGATATGCAACGGGAACATAGCACTCTTACCGGCACCACCCACAAACATCAGCACAAGTGCCGTAGGCAAGATAAACGCTCCTGCAGCCATTGCCTTTGTGGCATCAGCTGTTATAAGTGGTGCTATACCATCACCAGCCACTATGTCGCCGGCGAACGAGAAACTGAAGGACTGTGTATAGTAACCGAAAATCAATATACCGATAAGGAAGAACAGGTCAGCGAAACGTGTTACGATAAACGCTTTCTTAGACGCTGCCACAGCTGCCTTAAGAGGATAATAGAAGCCGATGAGCAGATAAGAGCTCACACCCACCAACTCCCAGAAAAGATACATCTGGAAAATGTTGGTGGCAAGCACCAGTCCGAGCATGGACATAGAAAACAGTGAGAGGAAAGCGTAGTAGCGCTGGAAACCCTTCTCACCATGCATATAACCGAATGAATAGATATGCACCATAAGGCTCACCGTGGAGATGACAATAAGCATCATAACCGATATGGGGTCAAGCAGGACACCAAGGTCGAAATGCAGATTACCCATAGGCAGCCACGTGAAGTTATATGGCACAAATGTCTGCCATGCACCCGCAGCGTTGCGTGCAGACGTGAAATACTCGAAAGCGGTAAGATATGACAATGCGGTGACAATACCTAACGAGGTAGTGCCAATCAGTCCGGCTGTCTTATGCGACATCTTCATACCTGCCAAACCTAATATCAGGAATGACAAAGCGGGCAGGATGAGAATAAAAATTGAATAACTATAATCCATGTCTTATCACCATTTCATGTTTTTAATACTGTTCACCTGGTCGCTGTGGAACTGGCGGTAAACATTCAATATAATAGCAATAGCCACTGCCGACTCAGCAGCACTCACACCGATAGAGAAAAGCGTAAAGAACATACCCTCCATCTCACCAGGGAAGAGAATGCGATTAAAGACCGCAAAATTGATGTCAACAGAATTGAGTACCAACTCAACGCTGATCAGCATGGCAATAAGGTTGCGACGGGTTACGAAACCGAAGAAACCGATAAAAAACAATAGTGTACTAAGCACTAAATAAAACTCTACTGGTACCATATTACTTCTTACCCTCCTTTCTCGCTACCATTACACCACCAATAATACATGCCAACAGGAATACGGAGATGAACTCGAAAGGAAGCACATACTGATACTTCTCAGAACCGAGCATGGCATTACCTATCTCATCCATGGGAACCTCCTTGTCTGCTAATTTGGCGGACATGTCAATAAACTCATTCTTAAGTAACACAAGACCTACCGTGGCACAACCTACCAAGGCAGCCAAAGCGCCTACCACTACCCTACTGCCTTTCAAACGCTCCTGCAAGCCCTGAAGGGTCTGTTTGGAGACGAGTTGGATGGCAAAGATATAAAGCATGGTAAGGCCGCCGGCATACACTGACACCTGGGCAGCGCCAAGATAAGTGTAGTCAAGCAGGAAATAAATACCAGCCACACCAAACAAGACAAAGAGCAGGAATGTTACCGCACGCATTATCCGCTTGGTTGTGACACACATAATAGCGGAACCGATAATCACTACCGCTAAGATGCAAAACATTACTAAATTAGCCATAATCGTCAGTTCTCCTATTTTGTTTTCGTATTAAACTTACCTATCTCCATCTCAGCGCCACCATCGATAAGGTTGGGAAGAGAGCCACCGGCATAAACCTCCTTGTCAAGATGCAGGACAAGGGAGTCGCGGCTGAAGACACTGTTCTCGAAGTCATTGGTAAACTCAATGGCATCGAAATTGCAGGCATTAGTACATAACTGGCAGAACATGCAGTCACCAAGGTCATACTGATAGTCAAGCAAGAAACGTTTCTTCTTACCCGTCTCCTCGTCAACTCGCATCTCTGACACAATCTTGATGGTGCCATTGGGACAAGCCTTCTCACACATAGTGCAGGCAACGCACTTATGAGCACCATTCTCATCCCGTTTGAAAACGAGACGGCCACGATGACGCTTGGCAATATGCAGCGTGGTCTTCCGGTTTTCGGGATACTGCTCCGTTGATTTCTTGGTGAAATATTCCTTCATGGTAACCTTAAGGCCCGTTGCCAGAGTCTTAACGCCTTGGGCTATCTCACCGAAATATGATTTATTATCTTCCATTTCAATAAAATAATTCAAGTTTCGCATTCGCTCAACTGAAGCATGCGAAAGTTGAGTAAACAATTATGTTAACCTACTTGATATATGCTCCTAATGCCACGATAATTGTCATCAGGATAACATTGATCAATGACAGAGGCATAAGATATTTCCACTCCAACTTTAATATCTGGTCAATACGCAGGCGGGGGAATGTCCACTTAACCCACATCAGCAGCCATACAACGCCAAAGGTCTTGGCAAAGAACCATACCGCACCGGGGATGTAATTCATTATGCTGTCGAAAGACTCAATACCGATGTTCACAGGAGCCCAACCGCCAAGAAACACTGCTGTGGCAATGCCTGAGATAACAAACAGGTTCAGGTACTCAGCCAGATAGAAGAAACCAAAGCCCATACCGGAATACTCTGTATGATGACCGGCTGTCAGCTCACTCTCTGCCTCTGCCATGTCAAACGGACCACGGTTTGCCTCCGCATTACCGGCTATAAGGAATACGATGAATGCTATCAGTGCAGGGATATGTCCCTGGAAGATAAGCCACTTCCATGGTCCCGTCTGAGCCTCCACGATACCGCTCACCTGCATGGTACCCGTCAGGATAACAGCTGTTATAAGACACAGGCAGAGTGACATCTCGTAAGAGATCATCTGTACTGCGGCACGCATGGCAGACACCACAGAGTACTTGTTGTTAGAACCCCATCCGGCAAGGAAGATACCTACTACTCCTATTGAGGAAATGGCGGTAATCAGGAATAAACCGACATTGAAATCCAGTACGCCGGCACCCTTGTTCCAGGGAAGGAACGAGAATGTACCCACAGAGGCTATAAGCACCAACAGCGGAGCGAGGGCATACAGGAACTTGTCAGCCTTATCAACGAAGAAGATCTCCTTGATAAGCATCTTGAGGACATCTGCAAAGACCTGAAGTACACCCCAGGGCCCCACACGCATGGGACCTAAGCGGCACTGGAAATAGGCACACACCTTGCGCTCCATGAAAATAAGCACAATGGCGATAAGGGCATAACCCACAAGGATGAGCAACCCCACCACAACGCACTCAATAAGAATCGTCCAGAAGTCGCCCAGTCCCAAGGTGACACGCAGCAACTGGTCGAACCATTGTGTTACTATTGAGAAATCAAACATATTATTTATTATTTGACTATTTACTATTTTATTTAAGTTTCGCTTTCGGTCAACTTATTGGTTTAATGTTGAAAGTTGAAAGAGAACTTCTAATTCTTAATCGCGCAGCGACAACTATTAAGTCTTAAGTTTTAACTTTTAATTCATCAGCCGTTCCCGTTATTATCCGTTCCCGTTCCCGTTAACGTTCCCGTTGGAAACCCGTTCCCGTTCCCGTTAACGTTCCCGTTGAAATTATCTGTCTATATCCGGTATCACAAAGTCTATAGCGGCGCCAGTGGTCACAAGGTCAGCTATCTTCTGACCACGCAACATCGGGTC
>JAGDAU010000178.1 GCA_017959365.1 Prevotella sp. | reverse complement strand
GGTACTTATCCCCCGTCTGCAACGACGGTCTCTGCTGGCAGAATCCGTGCTCCTCTATCTCTTCTGTATGTCTAATAATATGGGGCATAGTTGCCAGTGTTAAATTGAGAATCATCCAAGATGTTCTCAGCTCTACTTTACAACCACCTTCTTGCCGTTGAGGATATAAACGCCAGGAAGCACAGGAGCAGCAGGGAGCCTGCGGCCACTCACGTCATACCATTCACCATCTTCTACAGAAGCGGCATCAATCTCAGGAAGTCCTGTCGCATCAACTATGAGATTGAAGGTAACGTCTGGCAGATATTGCAGACGATTGTTCGGCAGTGCCAATTCTATATCCTTGATGCGGCCCTGATAAGTGCCGGGAGACATTCCATATGCATTAAAGTCAACATTAAGGAAATAACCTTTTGAATTGTTGGCGAATGTAGAATTGCCTAATGAGTAGATGGCAAACTTTACGGTATTGTCGTCAGTCATATTAGACCTTACAACATGTTTTGTCCCAACAACACCATTTAGTTGCGCGTTATAGCCCGATGTCCTGCTATTCTCCTTGAACGCTCCTTCGGGAAGCGCTACAGAGAAGCCGGCTCCTATGCATTTCTCTGCACCATCCAACTTAATGATGATTGTTGACGGATATCCTGGGGAAACGTCCACATCTGCTACGCTCATAGTCTGAGCTGACGCTGTCTGAATCATAAACAACATTACAACAAGAATGATTAATTTATATGCTTTCATAATTTTCTCTTTTAGATAAATTGTCTTTAAAACAACATACGACGATTTTTAATTGTAGGGATTATTGTTTACTCAAAACAGGGCGAATACTCTGGCCATGATAGCGAATATCTCCAGTCACTTCTACCTTATCGCCAAACTCAAGAGTGTTGGCATTAGTGCTGTGACCATTACTGCGAAGTGAGGCGGACCAATAATAACCGTATTCGCCTGCATCTTCCTCATTGCCTGCAGCAGGCAGGTATATGCTGTTACCATTGTTTCCTGTTACTGTATAACCTAACAACTTGCTGGCACCTGTAACGGTAACCTTATTCCAAGTACAGTTATCAATAAGTTCTTGGAATTCAGTATCTGTAGGCATGCGCCAATTACCACCCCAGACAACATTAGCAACATCGTCTTCTTTCTTCAAAACAGTGACATTATCGACTGTTCCATAGCCGTCTTCTGCACAATATTTGGTTAAGTTCTTATTACTACTGTTGCATGTTGTACCACTGCACCATTTGTATGAACTCCAATTATAGGTACTCTTTGTTTCCGTTTCTCCCCATGCAAAGTAGTCGCCATATTCCTCGGGGGATGAGGCTCCCACATTGCACGTGGCCCACAACGTCCCACTAGGCAGACCGAGGTCAACGTATTCATGACCGTTGGTGTCATCGGATGGAGAAGTAGATCCTTTCTCACCTTCATATAATGTTCGAATTTCTGCAGACGTCAAGACTCTGTTATATAATCTAACATCATCCAATACTCCCAACAGCGGATAAGCCCAATTAGACGGAACTCCTGAATAGTAGTGCATGCCTAATACTAAGGGTTCTGAGTTGCTGTATGAAAATGAACTTGACAATGTTCTCTCATCCATAAGCACACCGTCAAGATAGAACTTTGCCTTATCGCCCTCTACAGTTCCCGACACCATGTGCCATGTTTTAACTGAAGGATCCTCATCTATAAACGCGTCATTGACTCCTCCATACATATTTGCTGCACCAACATTTCTTACACACAAGCGATAAGAGCCATTAGTAATATCTCTACCCTTATTTATAATATAGCCAGAACCATAGTCCTCTGCATCAGTATATACCCATGCACTAAGGGTAAAGCTATTAAGATGAAGAATTTCATTGTCCGGCACAGAGATATAATTCATGGGTTCACCGAAAAAACGATAAGCACCATTGGTATTTCCATGTCTATCAGCAGTAAGTTCAACATGTCCCACGACAGTACCATCATTGCCATTACCACTTTCATCATTGGCATTGCCATTGAACGGATAATACGCAACGAGACCGTCAGTAATATCATCTGTAGCATCATGCGGAAGTAGAGATATCAGCTTTGTGATGTCCGCTATGGTAAGTGAGCCATCACTGTCGAGGTCTGTTACCTTAGTTACAGGAGTATTATTAAGATAGGCTTCCACAAGAGCATCGAGATCCTGTTGATTTATCTGGCCATCAGCAATAATATCGCCGAGCAAAGTCGGATTGACAGTGCTCTCCTTAAACTGCGCTGTGAAGCTCACGCTGCTATTTACTGTCACGGTGCGGGGATTGTCGGTGATGCCGTCGGTCCATCTCTGGAACTCGTAGCCTGCACTGGCATTGGCATATAGCTCCACTGTGGAACCGCTGGCGTATGTGCCACCACCCGTCACCGTTCCACTACCCGATGGCGTGGCAGAAACCGTGACCTTATAGGTTGTTGACGAGGCACCCGTCACCTTTTTCGTCAGACGATTGCCCAAGGCATCGAAGGTATAGGTGATGGTTGTGCCGTTACTATAGACCACCTTCGTCAAACGATTGTTTGAATCGTAGGTATAGGTCTGTCCAAATGTTTGCAATGTTGCAAACAAAAATACTAATGTATATAATGTTTTTCGTTTCATAGCCTTTCAATTTAATTACTAGTAGCCAAGCCAACCAGCTACAGTATTAACAACATAATCAGGCCCCTTACCCATAGTCTGAGAATATTTATAGGTAAAATCTCCTGCTGGCTCAATAATTTTTTCGGCATAAACTCCATTAGCCCACGCTAACGGATTATCTGCAAACATTTCACTATGGAAAAGAGCATAGTTAACACCTTCGGTGCTTGTTGGATCATAACCATTAGTCAAATTGGACCACGGATCTTGTGACTGACCGTTTTGTGCCTGATAGGTTGGATAATCTCCTCCATATACATAATAACCTCCCCTAACTTTTTCACTTTCTGGTTTAGTTGGCGGAGAGGGTGACCTACCCATAACATACGCACGCAACTCTTCTATCTCTGCCTGTTTAGCAGCTTTTTCTTTTTGGGCAGCTTGTTCTTTCTCTGCTTCATATGCTCTCCATTTTTTATATGCTTTTTTT
>JAGDAU010000177.1 GCA_017959365.1 Prevotella sp. | reverse complement strand
TGGTTGGGTATTAGGTATTGAAAATTAAGTTTGGAGATATGAAAAGATTGTTGTTTGCCGCCATATTGCTGTTTGCTGTCCTTGACGTCAGTGCCCAGTCGTGGCTATGGCGCAGTATGAAAAGAAATAATTACCGTATCACCCCTGTAGTGACAAAGAAATCGCTTGCAGAACAATATGGCGACTCTTTGACGATACTGATGGCAAAGTGTGACAGTATATACAAGGCTTCAAAAGAAGGTGACGGGGGACTGGTGACATCCAACCCTTCTGTACCCCGGCTTTTTATGCCTATGACATTCTATCACAGCGAGGCACATAACTACCTCTCGTTGGACACTATCGCCGACCCATTGGAGCGGATGATCAACAAGGCTCTTCTGGCGGCATATATCTCCCATCCGGACCTTGTGGTCAACAGTGAGCGCCGACTTGATGAGAAGGGTAAGAACAATGAGGCAATCAACATGCCAATATCTACCGACCTCAGTCTGACGGACAAGATAAAGCCCGACATTACAGAGACAAAAGACACTGTGGTGACAATAGTGGTTGAGAAACCCAATTTCTGGACTATCAAAGGCGACTACAACCTGCAGCTACTGCAGAACTACGTCTCCTCCAACTGGCACAAAGGTGGTGAGAGTAATTACTCGATGATGGGAAGTGTGGTCATGGAGGCAAACTACAATAACAAGCAGAAGGTGAAATGGGATAACAAACTGGAGCTTAAACTCGGTTTCCAGACATCAAAATCAGACTCCCTACATTCTATCAAGACGACGGAAGACTTGATACGATATACCGGCAAGTTGGGACTGCAAGCCTCAAAGAAATGGTACTACACGCTACAGGTGCTCACCCATACCCAGTTTGCGCGTGGCTACAAGAGCAATGATCCCAAGATTTATTCAGAATTCGGCACACCATACGTACTGAATATTTCTCTTGGTATGGACTATAACGTGGAGTGGTTTAAGAAACGACTCACCGGAACGATCCATCTTGCCCCTGTTGCATATAACTATAAGTATGTCAAGCGCATGGAGCTGGCAACCCGCAATGGTATTGATGAGGGCAAGCACTCTAAGCATGACTATGGCTCGCAGTTTACCATAGACCTCACATGGGCTTTCTCCGACAATATCAAATGGAAGACCCGTATGTATGGCTTCACTTCCTACAAGCGTGTGGAATATGAGTGGGAGAACACATTCTCATTTAAATTCAATAAATTTATCTCTGCCAACCTGTTTGTTTATCCCCGTTTCGACGACAGCGCAAAGCGTGTGGATGACCACAGTTACTGGCAGTTGAATGAGTTTATGTCGTTAGGATTCTCATATTCTTTCTAAAAAATAACTTTTTTTTGCAAATAAATTTGTTTTTTAAAAATTTTTTAGTAATTTTGCACCCACAAACTATATAAAGTGTTAATATTGTGGGTTTAAAAGATGTTTTTTACATACTGTTGGCAGCAATGCTTATCACCTCATGTGAGATGAAGCTCAAACCCAATGACGAAGAGGAGGAAGGGCAGGATATTGAGGTGCTGAGATACGACAGGTTGGAGAGCCGCTACCTTACCACGGGCGACTTTTCTGCCCTGCAGCAGATGAATATCAGCTATCCACTTGAGACACGTACTCTGATAGAAGAGATATTGAAACTGGGTCAGGTGAACGACCCTAAGATAAACAGTAAATTCCTGAACCTTTATCAGGATAGCATACCACAGACCATTATCGCGGACGCTGAGTTTGCTTACGCTGATATGTCCGATCTGAACAGGGAGTTTACTCAGGCGTTCGCCAGACTCCGACAGTGGTTCCCTAACCTCCATGTGCCGAACATTTACGCTCAGATAACAACGCTCGACCAGAGTGTCGTAGTGGGTAATCAGTCGATAGGCTTCTCTTTAGACAAGTATTTGGGTGAGGATTATCCCATATATGCTAAATACTATAGTGAGGAGCAGCGTAAAGAAATGACACGTGAGATGATTGTGCCAGACTGTATCAGCTCATACCTTATGAGCCAGTACCAGATGAAGGACTGGGAGAATCGCTCACAGTTGGATTTCGACATGCACATAGCGTGTGTTATGTGGATTGCCAACCATGCTGTGGGGCGCAAGGCATACAAGTCTGAATTCATCGACAAGGTGGACAAATATATGCAGACGCATAAGGACTGCACATACGAGCAACTGCTCAATCGTTATCGATAACCTCTATCTCCACCTCTTGTGACGGGGACGCCTGACCGCCTCCGTCATTATTGTTGTATGGATACGGGTCGTCATTAATAGGGTAGTTGCCATCGCCACCCTCGGGTATGTATTCGTCATCATGGTAACGTCTTTCCCCCGTGCTGTCATTGTCATAATAGTCATCATCCCGATATTTGCCATTGCACAGATACATCGCCTCGCTGATGTCAGGCTCCTTACTCGGACCGAAAGTGCGGTGGTACTTATTGTAATGAGGGTCGGAGAACACAGACTGCAGGAACCTGCCGCAAATAGGCAGTGCGGTGCGCGCTCCCTGTCCGAGTGCTCCGGTGCGGAAGTGAATGCTGCGGTATTCGCCTCCCACCCATGCTCCGCATACCAGTCCGGGGCTTACTCCCATAAACCATGCGTCAGAATTATTGTTGGTTGTACCCGTCTTACCACCGAAAGAGGTGTCGGAGTGGCGTCCTACGTATGATGCCAACGACCGGCTTGTGCCACCGGGTTCCGTCACGCCACCCATGAGCATACGCTGCATAAGGAATGCGGTACGATAAGAGAGCACCTGCCGTGCCTTATTATATCCGGTGTACACCTCACTGCCGTTGCGGTCGATAATCTTTGTCACCAAAACAGGGTCGCAGTGTTTGCCGTCATTGGCTATGGTGCAATAAGCGTTAACCATCTCAAGCAGGTTGACATCATTAGATCCTAATGCCAACGACGGTTCGTCCCACAGTTTGCTGCGTATGCCCATGTCCTCTGCCGTGCGTATGATATTTCGTATGCCCATATCCTGCCCTAACTGTGCTGCTATGGAGTTGACACTACGCGCAAAGGCCTGTCTCAGCTGCATCGACTGTCCGGAGAAACTGCCTCCGGCATTATGGGGCTCCCATCTTACGGACGCCCTTATGCGCTCATTATAGCTGTTGATGACAACCTTCTCATCCTTACGCTGGTCGCAGGGGGTTAGTCCCTGGTTCATGGCTTCTGTATATACAAACAGTTTGAATGTGGAACCTGGCTGTCGTTGTGCCGTCACCTTATCGTATTGCCAAGTGTTATAGTCAATATCGCCTACCCACGCCCGTATCTCGCCTGTTTGTGGCTCCATGGCGAGGAAACCGCAGTGCATGAACCTCACCATGTATCGTATGGAGTCCATTGTTGACATGGTGCGGTAAGTCGTGCCGCCATGATAGTCGAAGAGTTTTACCCTGTGAGGCTTGTTGAGGTAGTAATTGATGGAGTCTTTATTGCCGTTAAACTGTGCGTAGAGGGTCTTATAGTATGGCAGTCTCTCGGCAATCTTCTGAATGAAGTTCCTTACCACGCGCCCTTTTTCGTCACGCCATGGTTCCTGTCCGCCCCAATGGCTGTTGAAAGAGCTTTGTATCTGGCTCATCTGCCCCCTGACAGCCTGTTCTGCATATTTCTGCATACGTGAGTCTATAGTGGTATAGATCTTCAGTCCGCTACTGTATAGGTCATAGCCGTTGTCATCACACCACTCTCGCAGGTGTCGGGCTATGGCGTCACGGAAATAAAGAGCCTCGCCACGCGTATAGCTCTCCTTGTTGATGCTCAGTTGTAGCGGCTGTGTCTTCATGCTCTCCATCTCGCCCTGGCCGAGGTCGCCTAAGCGCACCATGTTCTGAAGCACTACATTACGACGGTGCAGGCAGTTGTCGGGGTGGCTGATAGGGTTATAGTAAGTTGTTGCTTTCAGCATACCCACCAGTGTGGCAGACTGGTTGACGGTGAGCTGTCCGGGTGTAGTGTTGAAATATGTTCTTGCTGCTGTGTTGATACCGAAGGAGTTGGAACCGAAGTCCACGGTGTTGGCATACATCTCAAGGATAGTATGCTTGTCATAACACATCTCCAGTTTGATAGCCGTTATCCACTCTTTTGTCTTTACTATGATGATACGCAGTCCTGGTATCTTGCCAAGCAGTCCGGTGGAGTATTGTGTTCTCATGCGGAACATATTCTTCGCCAACTGCTGGGTGATGGTTGACGCTCCTCTGGCGCCATTTCTCAGGAGTGCGTCTTTTATTGCTCCCGGCAGCCCGGCAAAGTCGATGCCGTGGTGGGAGTAATAACGCTCGTCCTCAGTATCGATAAGCGCTTTCCAGAAGGTGGGGTTAATGTCGGAGTATTTGACTGGTGTGCGGTTCTCATTGTAGAACTTACCGATCATCTTACCGTCAGAGCTGTAAATCTCAGATGCGCTGCTCGTCTGTGGGTGCATAATCTGGTAGAACCCCGGACTCTTACCGAAGAGCCAAAGGAAATTGATGTCAACCGCCCCGAAATAGAGCAACAGGGAGACTACGAGTGACGTAAAGGCAATCAGGCTCTTGGTCACCCATGACCTACCTCGGTATAGGTCTCTATACCATCGCAGGAACGAGAATATCCATCTGAAAAAGGCACGGATCATTGGTGTGTGTGTTGTGTTTTATGTTTTATGTTATTCAAATATCGCTTTCGCTCAATTTTTTAGTTTAATGTTGATAGTTGAAAGT
>JAGDAU010000176.1 GCA_017959365.1 Prevotella sp. | reverse complement strand
TGTCACATTATATTTAACATCATCTGTGTCAAACGGATTGACTGTTTTAGCAGGAGGACAATCCCAGTTGAAATTCACGTCACCTTCAGACTCCGCTTCTTTCTCAAAGAAATAATAACCTTTCTTGGCAAGGTTACAAACCTTTACATTTTTCACCTCTATCGCATAATCGTGCAATGACGCATTTTTGCATATAGCAAACTGTAACGCAGCACATGCATGATCAAACTGGAAAAAGACACTTCCGTCATTCTGACACGCTACCTGCTTTGCCACAAGGATATCATTCTGGGCGTATGAAGTCTCGTCAACAGTAAAGATACAATGAGGATTTTCTGGCGCTTCATTAAACGCATCAGAGTTTTCATTGGCTATGGCTTCATTATCTTCCGATAGACCACCCTTGTAAAAAAACTGGAAATTAGTCTGCGTAGCATCATAGTCTGTAGCCACAGCCTTGCCATCAGCAAAAGCATAGAAATGGATTGGCGTGGAAGTATCTATACCTGAAGGCCATTGCTGATTGGACACCCATTTGCCAGGCTCACCGACAGGAGTTGTGCCATCCACCTTTTCTTTCACAACGATATATGGATTGCTTCGTCTTTCGCTAAAAGAGCTGCCCCAATAACCGGTAAAATAGAACCCTTCAAAGGTCTCCTTATAAATAATAGGTGCACGCGTGCCATCCGGAGATGTCAGGGGTCTCATGCTAACCTTAAAGACGATAGGATTTGTTACGGCATCACTACCAGTGGATATCTCTGTGGCATCCAATGGGTCTTCATTCACCACATCGTTAACAAGGTCGTCATGTGAGCTACATGAGAACAGCAATGCCAACGGCAATGAAAGCGCTAAAAATTTAAATTTCATTCTTGTTTTAATAATTATTGAAGTTGTACATTAATGATATTGATTTCTTTTGTCAGGGTAACGGTATTTGAGAATGAGCAGATACCTTGCGTCTGGCTGTAATATTTAAACGTTACAGTCTCACCCTCCTGTCTGCCATACACACGGATATTAGCGCTGTTTTCCGCCACCAAAGAGACGCCACGGCACTCGTCACCAACAAATGCGGCAACAAAATCTCCTGCTTTGGGATTCACATCCTCAGGTATCTTGACATATACATCGGATTTAACCGGATAAGATACGCAACCGCCAAGGATGTCCGGACAGAATAGCTCAGATACGCCATATACAAGTTCTGACACGAAATGAATATCCTGTGTATAAGTCGTCTGCGGTTTTGTCAGCACAAAGAGCTGACTGAGCTTGGCATTATAATACTGGAGGGTAATATCCTTATCCTCATCAGCAGCCTCATTACCATGTATCTTAAGCAGGAATTTGTCGTTGTCCTGATTTTCCTCTGGCAGATAACTGTCAACGGCAGGTGAGGAAACAACACGACACACATCATCAATAAATACAGACATCTGGTCATCAGCCGAGGCAAAAGGCTTCAGCTCGTCTGGAATCTGAACCATAATAATCATCCAGTTCTCATAATCCTCTGTGTTAGGCTCATTCCACGTCGGCTTGGCGGTATTGCCATACCAGTTGACAGCCCATGCCGGGGCGGTGGCAGACTCTAACCACTGGCGGGTAGTAGGATTAACAATTTCCGAACTATCGTCGTGCGACGAACTGCAGCCCGTCACCATGGTTGTCATGGTGAGGGCTACAATTATCATAATTATGCTTGAAAAAAACTTTTTCATAACAGTTTACTCTATTACATATTTCTTACCATTGTAAATATATACACCACGCTTGACGGGACGCTTGTCAAGTTTAATACCATCTAAGGTGTACCATCCGAATCTCGCACTGTCACGATGAGTGAAGTCAATACGCTCTGGAGCCTCCTGGCTGCCAATGATGGCATTGGCATCGAAGGACATGATGTCTGTAGTAGTAGCGATAACATCGTCGTCACGCTCTACAGCAAACCACAGGGATGCCTTCTGGTCACCTCCAATGCTCATATAGATCACGCTGTCTGGATGTTCTATCACTGTCACGCCTCTCAACTCGGCGTCAGAGTAAGCTAATAGCTTATCACCCGGCAGCAACTCAACAACCGTTGTGGTGGCAGTGAGCGACATCGTAGCATACTTGTCAGAGCGGAACTCAGGAGCCTTATACAGCTCATGTACGAATGAGTTCTCCGGATCATAGAACGGATAGGTAAATGAACATGGGGTCTCACTATTATGATAGAGCATATATCCCTCTCCAGGTTTCATATACTTCAGGTTACCGCTCCAGATATGGTTGCCATTAGACGTAATGGTCAGCACGGCAAACTCATCATGACTCTTGACGACATCACCACTCATAGCCTTGTCACGATAGTCGGTGAGCGCTGTTGCCACAGGCAGGGCTACCATCGGTGTATAGCCGATGCTGTTCCAGCCGTTCTTCAACTGAATAGTACGCTCATTCTCCTGCATGATGATATTACCCATCAGCTGTACCACAATATCGTCCTTCACCTTGATGCAATAGAAGTGCTGAGGTACGAAGTTGAAATTCTTTATCGACTCTGAGAGTACCCATCGTCCACCGGTGTATGCCATGGTCTTGTTGTTGGTGTTGTCAGTGATGACATCACCCTCCTGCCATGGATATACGGCGAGCAACTCCGGCAGTCTGGTGGCAAAGTCGCTGTTATAGACACTTACGGAAACCCAGTTCCAGTCTTGCTTGAGGTTAAGTGTCTGGACATACCTGTTGTCAGCCACAAATCTCACCGGGGTGTCCTTACCTAACACAGCCTGGTTCTCAAATGTAATCTTCTGCAACCCGTCAGTAATAAGCTGCATCATCTTACCTGTTGAGTAACGCCAGAGTACAAAGTTAAACGCTGTGGCATCCTTGGTGTTATTAAACACTGTGAGATAGATATGAGCCTCTCCGGTCTGGTTGTTATAATCAATATTAGATACACCGTGGCATACGCCATAAGAGTCAAACACGCCAACGATATCACGTACGTCAGAGTCAATCTCATCGCCTATATATACCGTACCGACAATGCTCATGGTGTACTGTCGCATACTGGTCTCTACAGACCAGTATGGCTCATCACCCTCGACAGTGACTACAAGGCTCAGGGGCTCTGCCATGCCATCCTCATCCACAAGATAGATAATCTCATCGTAGATGCCCGGATTGAGGTCTTTGCTAACCTTAAATGATATCACCTCCTCGCTGCGAGCATTTATAGTGTTAGTAAACGGAGTGACAGTAAGCCATGACGGATAATTGGTTACTGTATAGGTATGCTTCACAGGACCTGTGTTGATGATTGTCACGTCAAACTCTCTTGCGTAATCAGTCCATGAGGTTACAGCCATACTCTTTTCACTCCATCGTAACGGGTTACGGTCAACGAAGAACGTTGTTGTTACCGGCGAAGCCATCTCATTACCATTGAGGTCCGGAATGTTGCGCACGGTGACAAAGACGTTACGCTTGTTGATCTTCTCGTCGGTCTCGTTGATATTTATATATAGCTGGTTGTCACGGCCCACAAAGCTGAAGTCCAAATTATGCAACTCCTGATATGGTTTAACGGGAGCACCCATATTCTGGTCTATATGATCGGTCACCATAGCCGGAGTGACATCCTTTGCGAAGATGAAGTCACGCTTCGGCCGTGTGGTATCCTTGTCCGTCTCCGGATCCTTCTCATATACTATCTTACCATGATCTTTATACACCTTCAGGCTCCAGGGGTAAGGAACAAGCGTTATGTCGTAATCCTTCTGACGCTCCTGGTGACTGAAGCTCAAATAGAACAGCAGACCTGCCTCTTCGCCAGAGAGACCTTGTACACTGTAATTCTTGATAAGCGAGAGCGGCAGAGCCTGCTCAAAGAACACTATCTCATCAATATTACCCTCAAACCAGTTGCGGGTGTCCTCAACCACTACATTGCCATCAATGTAATGTTCCTTCATGGCGGCTCCGAGCATCGGATGACCACCGGCGATACCACCGAGGGTATCCACTGAGAATGTATTGCGCAAAACCTGATCTACATAGATACATCCTGTGTTATGCGGACGGTCGATGGTCATGGCATAATGATGCCACTTGTCGTCACTGAAATAGCCCGGCACTTCTATATCCCGTCCGTTGCTGCGGAAGAATAGCCTGTGAGACTCAAATCCTATATAGAACTTGTTTTGGGCACTGTTCTCATCAGCATCGCCTGAGCCGTTGCTAATCAGTACTCCGCGACCATCCTGGTTTGTCTTAAACCAGAACATCAGTGAATAGTCGTATTCAGAACCACGGTTGATGTAATCGCTGCTCAGCGGCATACCCTTGTCATCAAGAGCAAGATGGAGTGACATACCATTTGGCTGTGACCACGTAACACCGTTGCCGAAAGTAAGAGTTGCACCCTGCGCCTTGTCGGCGGCATAGCTACCAACACCCTCGTTCATAGGATAATAATCTACAAGACCCATCTCATAGCCGTTAAGACGATTACCATAAACCGTACCAATTTGGGCACCGGTAAGTGCACGATACCATACGCGTGCCTCAAGCATACGTCCTTTATAGTAGTTGCGGTCACTCAGCGAAGGTTCATTAGATGAACCGAAATAGAGTTTGCCAACACCGGTGTATGGATATTTCATCTCATACTCACCGATACATATCTCATCATTATAGAACAACAGTTTACACTTGTCTGTTGTGCTCGTCTCGTCAGGATGACGTATAACGAGAGCCACATGACGGAAGTCGCTCACATCAATAGCCTGTGTGGACTCAAATACCTCTATAGCCTTGCCAACGTAAGCCTTGAGCTTGTTCTCTTTGGTGAGTACAAACTGAAGACGGTTGTTGGAAGCTCCATGGGTGAAGAGAGTCATCTGCTTGCCTGTCGGCTCTGGTTTGATAAGCATATCAATGGTGATGTCCTTACCAGAGAAATTGCGACTGGCCTCTGACTGTGCCGTGCCATCGCCGCTGAAGAGCAGACAAACCTGATTGGTGATGTCGGAATTGTTAATTTCTCCCTTAACCTCAAAGTTTACCTCATCATCAAGGTAATTAGCCTCAATGTTCTCAGTGAAATTGAATATAATATCATCACCCACATCAAGTATGCCGTCTTTTGGCTCTGGCGTGCCAAAGAGCCTCGGGCGACGTGTATCCTTGATACCGCTAAGAATCTTGGACGAGGATGTGATAAAGTCATTGCCGCTGCGGCAGAAGAGCACAGCCCTGAGGTCGTATGCCTTCTCTATCTCTTCACCCTCACCGTAGAAATCGGTGTTTATATATGCATTGGCTGGTATCATCTCCTTTGTGCCACTCGCAAGCTTGTAAAGCGAATCAGTGGCATAGAAAGAACACTTGTTGGTCCAGAAGTCATCACCGCGGGCGGTTTCCTTATACTGGAACTCAATGTGGTCGAAATTAGGCTGGTTCTTGTCGAAACCATCGATGACAACCGGAATATGATAGCCATTCTTGTCGTGTGCCGCATCAGTGTTCATAATCCACTTGTCAGAAGGTGTGGAAATATTAATTTTACCTGCGGTATGGAGGTAGTGTACGTCGAAGGTTACCTCATCAAACACCGTATTGTCCTCAGGCGACATGAGACCAATCTTAAGATTCTCAAAGTCGAAGCCCTTGCCAGCATATACCTCTAACGATTTCTGTGTCACCTCTCCCGGCTCCACTCCCACGGAGAATCCATCCCATGTCAATGGATAGCCCTCCACCTTCAGTGTGGCACCGTTAGGATTACTGGTATCATCGAAATAGAGGTTAAGGTTAGGATAAGCGCTCTGAGGCTCCTCACTCTCATTGGCGAGATAGAGGGTAAAGCGTGCCGGCTCACCGTAAGGCACACCGCTGACGCTCTGCTTGTCCATACGTATCTTAGGATTCTCTATCTTCTGGGTACGCACGTCAAGCACCTCACCTGCCTTATAGAAATTGGTGACGCGCTGATCCTCCCACGGACGGCAGGTAGCGCCGGCGCGAGTGCGGTAAACGAAGCTACGCGCATACTGGAAGTCATTGGTAGAGAAGTCACGCTTCAGGAAATTGTTGTTATAGTCAACCAAGTTGTCGAAACTCTCTGAAGTGAACACATCCATAGCGTCTTGAGCCACTTGACTGGCCTTAACGGTATTGACACGGTACACATCAAAGCTGAGGTGGCTCTTCTTATCCATAGAGATATCAAAACTCTCCTTACGACTCCACGACTTACCAGTGCTATGCTCCGGTGTCTGGTTGAACTCCAGAGCCGGGTCAAACTCCAGTTTGATACATGTTCCGAAGAAATTTATCTCGAAGGTGTTCTCACCAGCACCCATCTCTTTGCCTATTGAGCCGAAACTCTTCTCAAAGGCACCTAACGATGAGAGATATTTAAGCAGCATCGGGGCTATCTCACCGGCTATACCCATTATTGTACTGCCGGCTGACGCTCCGTCATCTCCAAAGAACGGGTCGTGGATATCAGTATAGAACGGTATGTGCATACCATATCCACTCTCGTATTCGCTTGAGAACTCCTCCTCATAGCTTGCGCCTACGGCACCGTCAACATCAAAGTTCCTGACAAGTTCTGTGGCGGTGAGTTTCTCCTTCTCATTCTGGGCAAGCATTTTCACCCAGGTAACCATTGTCTGGTTCCAGTTATACACCTCGTCAGTTATGCCACCCGAATAGTCAGGAGGCAGGATGATGCGATAGTTCATACCCGGCTCATCCGGCATCTTGTTAGTGTAGCTGTAGTATTCTCCGTCCTTGGAGTTGGCAATGGCAAAATTGTCATCATCCTCCGGCACTAAAGACAGATACACCGGTTTGTTGGTCTTAACTGCCACAGCCTCTGCCTCCTCCTTTGAACCAGTGAACATCAGCGACTTACACTGTGTCATGATGTCAGGCAGGATATTATTGATGATATACTGCTGTGAGTGCATGAAAGTGGACTTGAATTTCGGACCCAGGGTAACCGACTCGTCACGCACCAAATGGAATAATTTATTATTAGAATCCATACCTTTGGCAATCTCAAGCACTCGGCCACTGGTAATCTCGCCTCCCATCTGCTTGAAGAAGGCATCTGGTATGGCACGTATCGTGTACGCCGGCTTCATAACAATGCTCTGTTGTATGCCGATGAATACATCAGCCAAAGCACCCACTAACTTAGAATCGCTGCTGGTAGAGATGTCACTGCTTGCCGAAATGCTGTAAGAGAAAGCTCTCTTTCCATTACCATTGGCAATGAGGTCCAGACTTGTCTCCCAGGAGTTCTCTGCGGAGTTGTTTACACCTCCCACAACACCAGCGCCCATCGGGGCTGCCACAGCACCAGTGAAATTGGCGAGCGACGAACCGCTCTTCAACGATATTCCGGTACCAAGCTTCCACTCCATGCCCACTGAATAGCTGTATTTAAGCTGTGTACCCTTGCTCAGCTTTGCGGAACTGCCGCCGCCTGGCGGGTCACGAAGAATATCAACGAGTATAGGCTGATCTACACTAAGGATGTCTTGTGCGCCCGGCTTCTCATAGATATTGAGTACATATGCGTCAAGTGGGTCTGCCTCGTAAGAGGAACCATCAAGAGAGAGAGTCATGGTAACGGTACGCAACGCGTCATCACCGTTGAGCAAGTATGGCAGCTGCGCTGCCTTGATAGCCACCAAGGCCTCACCGTTGTCATCAAGCTCCACCTCCTCGGAATGTGAGGAGCTTACCATACCATTATGTATTTTCACCATACCACCTTGCATCTTAACAACGTCGACGGTATCGCTCTGGCTGTTGTTGTTCCAGAAGTAACGCTCAACGGCACGCAGTTTGAATGGATACTGACGCTCAACGCTGAACACCGGGTGTCCAAAGGTATAGCACACCTCCTTGTGTTTGCTTTCTTTCAGTGGCTTGTTATCCAAAGCAATCTCGTATGCCAATGGCACGGTAGCCTTAGAGCCATCGATATTGGCAGCATTGTAGTTGAGGTCTCCGAAATATCCGAAGTTATCAAATCCCAACTGCTCGTATCTCAGTTCCACTGGTGCATGCCATATACGGTTATAAATAGCGTTATACTCAACCAGCGGGTCTGTAACGTCCTTACCATCGTATGTCACCCAGTTGCCTTCACAAACCATCTTATGCAAGGTGAGAGAGTCGGTAAGGTCGATGACATCGCTTGCCTCACCCTCATGGAACAGTGTGGCATAACCAGTGGCGTAAACCTGCTGAATCTTCCATTTCGTCGGAGGCAACATGACGGTGTACTCACCAGTACGCGGGTCTGGCCAGATCTTAATAGTCCTGCGGGTGGTATGCACCGTGGTGTGATAATCATATTTTGTATCGTATGCCTTATGCATGTAAATGGTGTCGTGGGTCTCCCTCAGCGGGTCGAGCACGTCATACACGAGACGTGACTTATTGTCGCCCTCAAGGGCCATCACCATGACAATGGTATCGCCAAGGTTGTTGTGTGAAAGGCTGTTGTCCAAAGGCAGGGTTGCCTGTCTCATACCGCCTGTGATACGTCCGATGAGCTTCACCTTGGTGTCATCATAGAAAATGGTACTCGACACATCGCCATGGATATTGTAACCGTTGACGCGTCCATTCTCACCCTTAAACCAACCGCCCTGATAGAACTTATGACCTTCGAGGTGGGCCTGGATCTTGTTATTGCCACCATTGACATAGAAGTAGAACTTACCGTCGGCATCGGTCTCGTAAGCATTACCACTCGGACCGCGCACCTCATAACCGTTGACGGTGAAGTGTACACCCGGAACAGGTATAGTAGTACCGTTGTAAAGCACCTTGCCGGTGAACTTATAACCAGATGTAACAATGAAGTCTGGCACTAAATAATAGTTACCACCCACATCACCATTAAACTCAGCGCTGAAGCTCTTAGTCTCAAGAGTTATGCCAGCTGCGCCAGCAGCGGGAACAACATCATAGACAGCTGTCGGATTGCCGAAATACGACAACAGGTCTGCCTCATAGTGTCCGTTCTCATCGGTTGTCACATCAGCAATGTCCGTTTTTCCGTAAGAGATTTTGACAATCACGCCAGGTACGCCGGTACCGTCGGGATAACGTACATAACCCTCAAGCATACCTGTGTCTTTACAGCGACCCTCAACAACATTTGTTTCGTTATACTCCACTCCGTCACATGAGGTGGCGGAGAGTACTTTATATTCGTATGTAACAACAGGTGACACCGAGGTGTCCTCATAACCCAGATCCTGCAGACCTGATATAACGACATCCCATTTTTCCTGTCCCTTCGGACGGCGCATCACATCGAAATAATCTACGGTTCCAGTCTCTATCTCCCATGTCAGCATAACACTGCTCTGACGGGTATCCGCCACAAGCGAGTTCTTTGCCACACGGCCGTTAGGATTGAAATAAAGATTGTCGGTCTTGACAAGAACCTCATAAGAGGATGAAACAGAAGAAGCGTTCATCTTGGGTAAGAAATGCGGCCATTGAGGCGCTGCCTCCCATTTGTCACCAAGTATAGCCAGTTTCTCCTCTATGGACAAGGAATCCGGTATCTGCTTAAACCATTTCCACAGCCAGTCATAATAATCGTCACCTTCCTTGGTGGCGATATAACATGCCTTAGTATAGTCCACATTACGGGCAGCGTCAGTATACAAGCCTCCAAACGGGATTCCTTCGATGAACACATTAGTAGGAGCGTAAACACAGTTCTGATAGACCACATTTAAAGGCGTTCCTGGCGCTACAGTATTGAAAAAGAAACCATATTTTGACATTCTGCCAAGCAATTCTGCAGCGTCCACACAATTAGTGAACCTCACGCTTTGTCCACTGTGGATGAAACTGGCATGCTCAACACCACTTGAGGTGCCGGAATTATATTTGTAACGCGTCACAACATTCTCAAAAAGGATATTATCACCCTTTCCTATTATACCACCACATTTGGGTCTGAAAGAAAACTCACCACCCAAGATTAAGTTTCTTACAATAAGATCTTTTGCGTTTGGGAAAAGAGAGAAGCCAACGCCTTGGAGTGTTATGGTATGGCCGTTACCGTCAAAGACACCACTGAAAGGATGCTCGCTATAATAACCAGGGAACTCATTAGTGTTAAACCTATTAGCCTCATGCTCCAAAGTGATATCATTCGTCAAAACAGCATAAATCGGAATATCCTGCTCTACTAACGCACCCAGTTTCAGCCAGTCCTCTACTGACGCTATCTCCATCCTCTTGTATGTCTTATTGATGCTAACAGGAGATGTCTTGTCAGAAGTTATGATATAAAACTCATAATTCGAACAGGAGCGGGGCAATGTAATGACTTTTGACTTTGCCATCACCTCCTCCGGGGTAAGCACATGAACTAAGGAGTCAACTACTGTACCGTCAGAACGTGAGATCTTGACATACAATTTCATCTCTGCCCGGGTGTCCCACACATACAGCTCACCTTCCTTCTGCTTGTAGTCCCAGGTAACCTTGACGGTGTGCATTTCCTGATCCTCCCATACGCCCTTGGCGTCGCTGACGGTTAAGAGAGTATAACTGAGCTTCGTAGTATCATTTACAGCGAGGTTATTGGAAAGCCAACCCCAACCGGTTGATACGACACGACGAAGACGATACACAGGATAGATATAGCCTAATTCGTCTATGTCTTCACGTTTCAGGTTCTCCAAAAGCGAATTATCCTCAAAAGTATATTCTTTCTGGTCATTGTCAAAGATCTCTGCGCCGATATCCATGAAATCCTCCTCCCTGCCTGACAGAGAGCGCTGAATCTGGAAATTGTCGGAGGTAAGGAAATCCTCACGTCCGTTTTGATTAATCTCCCAACTCAACTTGACTGTACCCTTTTGGTCATCAATAGGCTCAATCTTCAGGTTCTGGGGCTTATGAAGCATAGGAGCATTATACGGCTCACTTGCCCGGAATCCTGTATAATCATACACATTCTCCTTAATCTGGTATTTATAGTTTACCAATACCACAATAGAGTCATACACATCTGTGGCGT
Source organism: Prevotella sp. (assembly GCA_017959365.1). Taxonomy (GTDB): domain Bacteria; phylum Bacteroidota; class Bacteroidia; order Bacteroidales; family Bacteroidaceae; genus Prevotella. The sequence goes on along the minus strand of JAGDAU010000176.1, from coordinate 4,080 downwards.
TAAGGCGCAACTGTCCTGATGCCTTCTTGTCAAGGGCACGGGTCTGTATGTTGCCGTCACCATCCTTGTAGGTGTATTTAGCCTCAACCACCTGATTATCTTCCACAGCGATAATCCAAGGCACTATCAGCTCACCGGCATATTTCTCCTCCGGCGTGAGAATAGCCTGCGTGATGATTGGTGTCATAAGGTCAGAGGCATCCGCTATCTCCAATTGGGTGGATGGAATAGACACATTTTGCTCATCTGTACCAGGCGTGCTGGTACGGCGGCGTTTCACGGACCATGTAAACTCAAGTTTCTTTCCGCGATACGCCAGAGGCAATGTCCACTCAAACTCCACAGAGGCCTGGTCTGTTCCATCAAAAGATGCAGTGGAGTATTTCAACGTTGGCGCCAATGCAATATTTCCAGAAGGTCCAAGATACTCAACCTGACCGAGTACCTGTGACGAGAATTTAACATCCACCGTCTTAGCACCATCAGAGATATCGGTATTATTCTTAATACCCCAATATACCACCTCTTTTTGTGAAGTGTCAGGATTCTTGTTTTTGTCTGTGGCCACCTCCCTGATGTACAAATGACCATCCATAACCCAAGTATCGCGGCCATCCTTGTTGTACATTGGCATCTTTATCCTTACCGTACTCTGTCCGTATGACATCACGGTATAGTTCTTAGCCACATCAACAAATTCATCCGCCAATGCCGACAAAGGGCATACAAGCAACAGCATCAGAAGCGCCAGAAGCGGCTTCCATGACCGTTTGCGATTTGAAAAAAGACTTAAATAACTCATATTGTGTTGTTTATAAATTTTGTACAATAATCCTATAAAATGCAAAATTATTCATTATTTTTTAAATTACCAAGAAAAAAAACAAAAAAGATGATTATTTTTAAAAAAAATAGCAAAAAATTTGGCGATTTGACAAAAATGCAGTACCTTTGCAACCGCTTTGTAAAAGAAGCGATACATGGTGGGTATAGTTCAGTTGGTTAGAGCGTCAGATTGTGGTTCTGAATGTCGTGGGTTCGAGTCCCACTACCCACCCCAACCCCTTCCCCATAATTGTAAGAGTGCCGGCGTATTCCGGCATTTTTTTATTAAAAAAATCCTATTATTTTTGCGTTTCACTCTTTTATTATTAACTTTGCACCAAAATTGCAATATTCAATGAAGTATAACGTATTAGAACTTAGTGAACAAGAGATAGTGCGCCGCCAGGCGTTAGACGAATTACGCGAAATGGGTATAGACCCTTACCCTGCCGCAGAGTTTACCACAAATGCCTTCAGTACCGACATCAAGGACAATTTCCAAGATGATGCCGAGCCACGACAGGTGAGCATAGCCGGAAGACTTATGAGCAAAAGGGTTATGGGTAAGGCAAGTTTTGCAGAACTGCAAGACTCCAAAGGAAGGGTACAGGTTTATGTATCACGTGATGACCTATGCCCAGGGGAAGACAAGGACTTATATAATAAGGTGTTTAAAAGACTTCTTGACATCGGTGACTTCATAGGCGTCAAGGGTTATGTATTCCGGACCCAGATGGGAGAGATAAGTGTACATGCCCAGGAGCTGACACTGCTTTCTAAGAGTCTAAAGCCACTGCCCATAGTGAAATACAAAGACGGGGTGGCATACGACAAGTTTGATGACCCCGAACTGCGTTACCGACAGAGATATGTTGACCTGGTGGTTAACGACGGCGTGAAAGACACTTTCCTGCAACGCGCAACCGTGATACGTACCATACGCCGGATACTTGATGAGGCGGGATATACAGAAGTGGAGACCCCTACCCTGCAAGCAATAGCCGGAGGTGCCTCGGCAAGGCCGTTTACGACCCATTTCAATGCGCTTAATATTGAGATGTATATGCGTATAGCCACAGAATTGTACCTCAAGAGGCTCATCGTCGGCGGTTTTGAAGGCGTTTACGAGATTGGAAAGAATTTCCGCAACGAAGGCATGGACCGCAACCACAATCCGGAGTTCACCTGTATGGAACTATACGTACAATACAAGGACTACAACTGGATGATGACCTTCACCGAGAATTTGCTTGAGACGGTTTGCACAGCTGTCAACGGCAAGCCCGAACGTGAGATCGACGGTCAGATAATATCCTTTAAGGCTCCATACCGCCGACTACCTATACTCGACGCCATCAAGGAGAAGACTGGCTTTGACTGCGATGGAAAGACAGAGGACGAGATACGCCAGTTCTGCATTTCTAAGGGAATGGAGGTAGATGAGACAATGGGTAAGGGAAAACTCATTGATGAGCTGTTTGGTGAGTTCTGTGAGGGCACATTCATACAGCCCACATTCATCACTGACTACCCTGTTGAGATGTCACCGCTGACAAAGATGCACCGTAGCAAGCCAGGTCTGACAGAGCGTTTTGAGCTAATGGTAAACGGCAAGGAGCTGGCTAATGCTTATAGCGAGCTTAACGACACGATAGACCAGGAGGAAAGCTTCATAGAACAAATGCGACTTGCTGACAAGGGTGATGACGAGGCAATGATCATAGACCGCGACTTCCTCAGAGCACTGCAGTATGGCATGCCACCCACAAGCGGCATAGGCATAGGCATCGACCGTCTCGTGATGCTTATGACAGGCAAGACATTCATACAGGAGGTCCTCTTCTTCCCACAGATGAGACCGGAGAAGAAAATCCCCAAGAGCAGCGTGGCTGAATGGGCAGAGATTGGTGTTCCCGAAGAGTGGGTGCCGGTATTTAATAAGGCGGGCTACAACCTCGTCAGCGACCTCAGGGAGCAGAAAGCCCAGAAAGTGCAGATGGAGGTGTGTGGAGTGAACAAGAAATACAAACTGGGATACGACAACCCAAAGGTTGACGAGTTTCAGGCATGGATAGATAAGGCAACTCAGAAGAATACAGAGAAGGCTGATGTATAACTGCGGAAAGATAGCTGTCATTGGAGGTGGGTCGTGGGCAACGGCCATCGCCAAGATTATCGTGGCGCACACACACCACATTGGATGGTATATGCGCCGCGATGACCGCATCGAGGACTTCCGCAGACTGGGACATAACCCCGCATATCTCACAAGTGTGAGGTTTGACATCAATGAGATAGAGTTCTTCAGCGATATCAACAAAGTGGCAAACGCCTATGACACTCTGGTTTTCGTCACGCCGTCACCATATCTGAAAAGCCATCTTAAGAAGCTTAAGACACGCATCAGAGACAAATTCATCGTGACGGCAATTAAGGGTATCGTTCCTGACGAGAACCTGATATGCTCAGAGTATTTCCATCAGGTGTATGACGTGCCACACGACAACCTGGCTTGTATCGGCGGACCATCACATGCTGAGGAAGTAGCCCTTGAGCGTCTCTCTTACCTCACCATAGGCTGCTCAGACCTTGACAAGGCGGAGGCATTCACTAAAGTACTTGCCAGCAACGTGATAAAAACGAAAGTGAGCAGTGACGTCATAGGCATTGAATACTCATCGGTGCTGAAGAATGTTTACGCCATTGCTGCCGGTATATGCAGCGGACTGAAATACGGTGACAATTTCCAAGCAGTGCTGATGGCTAACGCCCTACAGGAGATGTCACGCTTTCTTAACTCTGTGCATCAGATAAACCGCAGCATAGAGGACTCAGTGTACTTAGGCGACCTGCTCGTGACGGGCTACAGCAATTTCTCCCGAAACCGCACCTTCGGAACGATGATCGGAAAGGGCTACAGTGTTAAGAGTGCGCAGATGGAGATGGAAATGATAGCAGAAGGATACTTCGGCACTAAGTGCATGAAAGAAATAAACCGCCACATGCATGTCAACATGACCATCCTTGATGCTGTCTATAACATCCTCTATGAGCGTATATCACCGCAGATAGAGATAAAGCTCCTAACCGACAGCTTCAGATAGGAAAACATAGGATAACCTAAGACAACCTAGGAAAACTTAGGAATACCTAGAATAACCTAAGATAGCCTAGGAAAACCTAAGATAGCCTAAAGAAAAACTATAAATTAAAAAAATACAAGCAACATGAAAGAGAAAGCAATGAACCTGAAGC
>JAGDAU010000017.1 GCA_017959365.1 Prevotella sp. | reverse complement strand
TTATCTCATCAGATACTATAACTCTCATATTTATGTTTTGTGTTTTATGTTTTGTGTTTTGTGTTTCGGTGACGGTGACGTATCGCCGTTTACAGAACTTTGTTTTATGTCGCAAAATTACAAAGTTTTTAATAAAAAATGTTTTTTTTGCGGTTTTTTTGTATTATTGTAAAAATCATCTTACCTTTGCGTCTAAATATACAAATAGTAAAACAGTAAATAGTCAAATAGTAAATAGTAACATGTCATACACTTACAAATACCCGCGGCCGTCTGTAACGTGCGACTGCATAGTGATAACAAGAGAAAAGTCTCCACAGGTGCTATTGATACAAAGAGGAGCAGAACCCTACAAAGGATGCTGGGCGCTGCCCGGAGGGTTTATGGATATGGACGAGACAGCAGAACAATGTGCCGTCAGGGAACTGAAAGAGGAGACTGGACTGGATGTGGATATTAATGACGTGATACAAGTAGGGGCTTACACCACTGTGGACCGCGACCCGCGAGGCAGGACAGTGGGTATCGCCTATCTCACAAGGATAGACCATCCGGTAGAGGTGACAGGATTAGACGATGCCGCCAATGCACAATGGTTCCCATTAGACAAACTGCCGGCATTAGCCTTCGACCATCAGGAGATGTTGGAGGATGCCAGTCTTATATGTTTTGAGTTTTGAGAAGACGGCGAAGTATCACCGTTTACAGTTTTTTCAGGTGACGGCGAAGTATCGCCGTTTACAATTTTAAGTCTTGAGTTATGAGTAAGAGAATTGCCTTTCTTAGCATCATGCTGAATGCTGCCATGGCTGTCATGGCACAACAGCTCGCCTTCCCGGGAGCGGAGGGATTCGGACGGTATGCCACCGGCGGGCGTAACGGCACAGTATATCACGTGACAAACCTCAACGACAGCGGCACTGGTTCTTTCCGGGATGCCGTGAGCCAACCCAACCGCATCGTGGTCTTTGATGTGGCGGGAGTGATACGCATCTCCAGCCGACTGTCTGTGAAGGCAAACATCACCATTGCCGGACAGACGGCACCGGGAGAGGGAATCACCATCTATGGCAACGGCATATCATTCAGCGATGCCAACAACACCATCTGCCGCTATCTCAGGGTCAGAGAGGGTGTGGTAGGTTCCAGTGGCACAGACGCCTGCGGCATAAGTAGCGGTAGCAACATGATCTTCGACCACTGCTCATTCGCCTGGGGAAGGGATGAGGTATTCTCTATCTCCGGCCAGAACCCAAGCAACATAACCGTGCAGAACTGTATCATTTCACAGGGACTGATGGGACATTCAGCAGGAGGACTGATGCAGAGCGATAACCATATAACCATCTACCGCACCCTGTACATACACAACGATACACGTAATCCGAAATTCAAGGGACGCCACCAGTATGTAAACAACATCGTATATAACTGGAAGACAGCAGCCTACATCATGGGCGGAGACAGCGAGGGAACCAGTTACGCCAACGCTGAGGGCAACCTGTTTATCACAGGACCGACAGGTAAGAAAAACGCTTTCAGCGGAGCCAACTCAAGGTATAACATCTACGCCCGCGACAATATGATTGACGATAATCAGGACGGGCAATACAATCCACGTACCGTAGAAGAGAGCGAGTTCGGTGGAGGACCGACATTCCAGCAGCAGCCATACGACTATCCCGTACTGCCTATGGTGGCAGCACAAGACGTGTATGGCAATGTATTGCCAGAAGTGGGAGCATCACTACCCTACCGCGACCCGTTGGACCGCATGCTTATCGACGATGTCAACTCATTAGGTACTGAGGGCGATATTATCAGCGATGAGGCATCCAACGACATCGGTGCCCCCACAACATGGAACCTGTGGGCTGGAGAGGCACGTACAGACAGCGATGGCGACGGCATGCCAGACTGGTGGGAGACAGCCAACGGCACTAACCCTTCTACTAACGACGCCATGACAATACAGGCTGACGGATATACTAATATAGAGCATTATATCAACAGCATAACAGCCGAACAGTCTCAATACCGCCTCAAGGCGCCCATGGCCCTTAAGTTGGCATCCAATACTCAGGACGAGATAACCATCAGATGGCGCGATATGACCGACAAGGAAGAGGGGTATATCGTAGAGCAGATGAAAGACGGCGCTTTCAGCGAGATCGGCAGAACAGCGAAAAACATCAACCATTACACCATAAGCGGCCTGACGCCACTCACAGAATACACATTCAGGGTAAAGGCTTACGCCGGAACGTCTTTCTCCGAATACAGCAATACACTGACAGCAAAGACACGAGCACAGAAGGCTGAGGCCATAGACCCTGACACATACGCTCCAGACTTCACATGGACAGGCAACAACTCCGACGCGTGGGATACCAACACCGCCAACTGGAAAGAAGGCAATTATCAGAATGGTGCGAAGGTACTGTTCAACAATGATGCCATACAGACAACAGTAAGCATACCTGAAGAAGTGACACCAGCGGCAGTGATGGTGAAAGGCAACAAGGACTTCCAGCTCAATGGCGTTATAGGCGGTACCGGCTCTGTCAACATGGCTGGTACCGGCACACTCAAACTGGCTGACAACAACACATATTCCGGCACCACTGTTGTTTGGGACGGTGTCTTAGAGGTTGGCCGACTCAGCAATATCGGAGCAGCGAGCAGCATTGGTACCGGACCCAACTGGATATGGAATGGAGGTACTGTATTATACACCGGTGGCAGCACATCCACCAACCGCGAGACAGCACTGCAAGAGGCAACGACTATCAATGTGCAGAACGCTACATCCACTCTGACACTGACAGGCGAGATAAGCGGTGAGGGCGACCTGATAAAGGATGGCCCGGGCACACTGTCACAGGCTATAGGGCTCCACTCATACACCGGCAACACCATCATACGCGGCGGAACATACGAGCTAAAGGGCAAGGACCAGCTCGGCACCATGCGTCTTATCCTCGGCAAGGCAATCCTTGAGGGTGGCAGACTGCGTGTCGCGGGTGGCGACAACAGCGCTGAAGGCATATTACAGGGATTCCCCATAGAGGTGAGAGGCGACAAGGAGAGCTATTTCCACTATAACCGTAGGGCATATATCAAAAACCCGTTCAGCGGAACAGGAAACCTGACACTTGAGGTGGAGTACCTGCGTGAGTTCTATCAGGGTGACTGGACTAATTTCTTCGGCACTGTAACAGCAAAACAGGTGGGTACAGAGGGTAACCAGTTCTATGTTGACAACGCCACCTACGGCGGTATGCCTAACGCACGACTCGTCTTACAGGGTAAACTTGAGATGAGAGCCGGCTCCAACAGCAAGACATACCAGATTGGTGCCCTCTCGTCTGATGACACATCCACCACACTGGCATGCTGCTTTGTCAAGAAAGACGGTGGCAACGTGACATGGCGTATCGGGTCTCTCGGAACAGATGAGACATTTGTGGGACAAATCACCAACGGCATAGAACATAACAGCCGCATCGGACTGACAAACATCGTAAAAGAGGGTGAGGGCTACTGGCGACTGACGGGCGCCCAGAAATACCGTGGCACCACACAGATTACCGGCGGCACGCTGATACAGAACGGCACACACTCACAGGACAAGGATTATAACAACACATACTTCACACCGGGACAATATACGGTGGAGGATGGCGCCACACTGGCAGGCAAGGGCTCAACGATGGCTCCTGTGGTGGTGAAGAATGGTGGCACGCTGGCACCCGGCGACTTCGGCATCGGCACACTGACCATAAAGAATAACGTAACCCTTGACAACGGAAGCATCCTTCTCATTGAGGTTGACCGCAGCAAGCAGACACAAGACAAGTTAGCATGCGAGGGCACACTAACCACCAATGGCGAGTTGCATATACAACTCACCGACGGCACATTTGCCATTGGAGATGTGATAACCATCATGTCGGCAAAAACATACAAAGGCTGTTTCACCGCCATCAGTCCGGCACAACCGGCAGAAGGACTGGCATGGGACCTTAGTGAGCTGTTTACGAAAGGGCAGATATCCATTGTCGCAAGTACAGCTACCGGCATAACAACGCCAGACGTGATACCTGACGGTAATAACAGTGACATAAATGCTTACCTGCCCGACGGCACACCAGCGTCGGCAGACGCCAAGGGAATAGTCATCATTCGCGAAAGACGTGCCGACGGTACTATACAAACCAAAAAGACAATACGTAAATAAAAGCGGCGTTCACTGAATAATTCTGCATATTAATTGAATATTTTTGTCATGTCTGCATAATAGTACTACCTTCGCAAGGTATTTCAAGGTAAATAGTATTACAGCAGACTGATTGGCAAATATGAAACATTTTCTACTTCGAAATAAGGAAAACATCATTTATGGGGTGATATGGACTATATTGTTCGTATCACCCATAATAAGTATGTCGGTGAGAACGACAATCAATACCGATATGTCATTCAACTGGCATGAGATATTCAATGTGTGGAAGGTGTACAGCATTTTTCTTGGGGTGTTCATCATCCATAATGCTTTCATAGCGCCGTTATTGGTACACAAAGGAAAAAAACGGCTGTATCTAATCATTGTTGCCATCCTGGTAACTGTATTCACAGTTTATCAATGTGCGAAGAAACCTAAATTCCCACACCACGGCCCTGACGGCCCCCATGGTCCGCAACAGACAGAACAGATTGACAGGGTGCCAGGAGGTTTGCCCGACTGGGATAAGGAAGGCAGAGCGCCAGGCGGTCCGCCAGAAGGGGATAAGGACGCCAGAATGCCCGCCGGTGATGGCAACCGCCCCCCTCGCCCACCAAAGCATCATAATGATATGCCACCGGTTATCCTCGGTCAGAATGATGTCATCAATTTCTTCATACTGATCATGATGATTGGCATGAACATCGGTTTGAAGTACTATTTCAAAAACCAAGGCGACCGTAAACGCTTAGAGGAGTTGGAGCGCAAAAACTTAGAACAACAGTTGGAGTATCTGAAATATCAGATTAATCCCCATTTCTTCATGAACACCCTCAACAATATCCACGCATTGGTGGACATAGACCCCAAGAAGGCACAGACAAGCATTCTGGAACTGTCAAAGATGATGCGCTACGTGCTGTATGAGGGTTCTGAGAAAATGGTACCCATACAACATGAGATACGGTTCATCAATCACTATGTCACACTAATGAGACTGCGATACACTGACAAGGTGAACATCAACATCAATATGCCTGACAATGTGGAGGAGAATAAGAAACTTCCGCCTTTGCTGTTGGTGACATTCATAGAAAACGCTTTCAAACACGGCGTGAGCTACCAGAACAAATCATTCATAGACATCACCATATCCATCGCCGACAACGAGCTGCTTTTCACATGTCGCAACAGCCGCTTCACAGACAACGAGAAGAACAATAAACCAGGCGGAGTGGGACTGGCAAACGCCAAGAAACGCCTTCAACTTATATATGGCGACAACCACACGCTGACAATCAAAGACCAAGATCCCGACACCTACTCAGTCACACTTAAATTGATAATTGATAATTGAGAATTCTTTCTCCCGGATGCGCAGCGCTTCTGTCATAATTTAGATAACCCGGGTGCGCAGCGCTTCCGGTGCCGCGTAAAAACATAAAACACAAAACATAAAACACAAATTATGATTACCTGCATCGCAATAGACGATGAGCCTTTGGCTCTACAACAGATAACGGCGTATATCAAGCGCGTACCATTCCTCACACTCGTAGGCGAATGTCAGAGTTCTTTAGACGCCAAAAAGATACTTGACAAGGAAACTGTGGATGCCATATTTGTGGACATCAACATGCCCGACCTCTCTGGATTAGACTTCGTGAAATCACTTGACACGCCACCCATTGTCGTGTTTACCACAGCATACGCGGAATACGCTGTCGAGGGATACAAGGTCAACGCCACTGACTATCTGCTCAAGCCTTTCGGCTTCGATGAGTTTCTCGCTTCCGCAGAGAAAGTGAGAGAGCGTTTTGAGTTGCTTAACGCTGCCACGGTATCAGACCCGGATGATGACGATGCCCTGTTTCTTAAGACAGAACACAAGGTGGTAAGAATTAATATCAGCGACATAAAATACATTGAGGGCATGAGCGAGTATCTCAAGATACACTTCTCATCAGACAAGAAAGCCGTTGTCGCCCTTTTGAGCATGAAACGATTAGAAGAGCGACTACCCAAGTATTTTATGCGTATTCACAGGTCATATATCATCAACCTGCATGAGATACAGGAAATCAACAAGAGCCGGGTGATACTTGATGCCGACACCTATCTGCCGATAGGCGACCTGTACCGCGACACCCTTAACGCATACATAGAATCCAAATTCCTTGGAAAATAAGCGACACAAAGATGTAAAAAAATGTAAATAATAATACATTATTATTTATATTCCCAACAAAATACATAATTTTGCATGTGGATAATTAGAAAACCTACTTAAACACATCTGCAATATGAGAAAATGTATTTTTTTGAGGCTTTATGTCATCATCGCCTTGGCAATGGTGACAGTTGGTGCCGGTGCGCGCCAACTGTGGCTCGCACCAGGCGGCAACGGTGATGGTACAAGTGAGCAGACACCAATGGGTAACCCACAAGAGGCAATAGAAAACCTCGTTGCAGGCGACACGCTATGGGTTCTCGGAGGAGTGTATGATGACATCAGCCAGATGATCAACGTTAGGCACAGCGGAACAGTAAACCATCGCATCTGCGTCTTCGGATATGGAGAGGAACGGGCTGTCTTCGACTTCAGCAAGCAACCCCACACTGGTGACGACAACGCCACACAACTCAGAGGTGTGCTGATGAACGCAAATGCCAACTACTGGTACTGGCGTGACATCGACTTCACACACGCTGCTGACAACGGCATGAAATTAGAAGCGTCTTACTGCGTCATTGAGCGCTGCAACTTCTACCGCAACGGCGACACCGGACTGCAGCTCGGCTTTGACAAAGACGGCAACGGAGGAAACAATCGCAACCCGAAATACCTGTATTGCCGCTACAACCAGATTATCAACTGCGACTCCTACTATAACTATGACGTGCAGTCGCATGGCGGCAACGCTGACGGCTTCGCCAACAAACTATACCCCGGACCGGGCAACGAGTGGCACGGTGACCGCTGCTGGGGTAACAGCGACGACGGATGGGACCTCTACTACGCCGCATACCCTTGCCTCATCGACAACTGCTGGGCTATATACAACGGTTACCTTGAGGACGGCAGCATCGGTGTCAACGGCAACGGTTTCAAACAGGGCGGCAACAAACAGGGTGGCGGCTCCTACGGAGCACATATCTTCACCAACTGCGTGGCAGCCTACAACCTATACCACGGCTTCGATCAGAACAACCATAACGAGGGCAACTGGATCATCAACTGCACAGCCTTCAGCAACAAACAGGTAAATTTCCGCTTCAACTGCGATGTTGAGATGGTTAACAACACCGTGTTCCACCTGCGCAACTGCCTCGGTTTCAACCCAGGCGAGGCAAACCACCGCTTCGGTGATATGTGGCCGGACTCCAAATACACCAACTGGACAGACATCCTCGGCGTATCACCACAGTATAACATGGGTAAAGGCAAGAATCCGGAGACAGGAGAGGAATATAAACGCATCAGCGCAAAAGACTGGCCTAACTACGATGACCAGTTTGAGGACATCGAACTTGAGACAGCCCTCGGCCCACGCCAGCCCAACGGAGAGCTGCCACTCAGATTTGCGCGCCCGAAAGCAGAGTCCATCTTCGTTGACAAGGGTATGCCTATAGAGGATTTCTACTGTGAGGACTTCTTCAAAGAGCATTATCTGTTATCGGGCAAATGGCTCGATGACTACAGCACAACCATCACCCTGCCCTACGCTGGTGAGGCGCCCGACTACGGAGCCTTTGAGGCTGGCATGGAGCGACCGGCATATAAGCTTGAGACACTGCCCATGAACGACGGCACCTTGCCTGACGCCGACGATCTGGATGAGCTCAACGGCAAGGTTTATCAGAAACAGCTGCTCATTAATGACTATCTGTTCCAAGATGACCAGATTGCCAATGAGGTAAGCCAATACATCAGCGATGCGTCAACAGCCAATAAATTGCTACCCACATACTACGGCAAGAGCGGTAAATGGCCGACGGTAATAGGTGACTTGTACGGTGGAGCCACCAAGGGAGCATACATGTTAGCAAAGTCAGGGGGATACATAGAATTCAGCATGCCGAGCATCAGCGAGATACGTTCCAATATGTACGGTGGCGGCAAGTCGTCAACCATCAAGGTGCAATGGAAACGACCCGGTGAGAGCGGCTGGCATGACGGTGAGAGCTTCACCTTCGACCAGCGTGTGTTCACAGCCGACCTACACGCTTACGGTGTGCCATTGACAGAGGAGCCTATCATCGTGCGCATCAACTCCACCGGCAGCAATGATGTGTATCTCACCGACCTCACCATCAATGGATATGAGGAGACCAATCTGACTCCCACTGCGTTAGACGAGGTGAAAGGTGTTAATGGTACCGGCAGTTTCCAAATCACCGGCACACAAAGCGGACTGATTGTATATGGTGACATAGCAGAGCTTAAGGTCTTCGACCTCTCCGGCAAGCAGGTGGCACAGTCTGCCTTGTCGCAGTTTGTCAACCTCTCTCATGTAGGCTCCGGCATTTATGTCGTTCAAATCAAATCCAAGAGCGGCCGCACAGCCACACGTAAGATCATAAGGAAGTAAAATCATATAATCCGCCAAAACACATAGTTATTAATGCGTTTTGGCGGATTATTGCGTTTATTTCGTCAAAATTGATAAAAATATCGTGTTTTGACGGGTTTATTGCCTTAATTTCGTCAAAATTGATAAAAATATCGTGTTTTGACGAAAAATAAAGCCGCAAAATTTTGTTCTTTGGATGAAATAATGTATTTTTGCGGCAATAAAAGGACCAATAACATGGAAAAACTAATTGGAAGACAGAATGAGTTAAAAGAATTAGAGTTGTGCATGACATCAAACCAATCTGAGTTTGTGGTAGTGTACGGCCGGCGACGTATAGGAAAGACCTTTCTCATAAGACAATTCTTTAAAGACACATTTACATTTTATTTTACCGGAACACACAATATCACAAAGTCACAACAGCTGAAAAATTTCGTCAAGACCTTACGGCAATACTGGCCCGGAACAACATTTCATGAAGCAAATGACTGGTTTGAGGCATTTAATATGTTGGCGGATGCAATAAGCAAGTCCCAGACAAAACGTAAAAAAGTCATCTTCTTAGACGAAATGCCATGGATAGACTCTCCCAGGTCAGGATTCCTGCCAGCGCTGGAATATTTCTGGAACAGTTGGGCATCCGTGCGTGATGACATTGTTTTCATCGCATGTGGCTCAGCAACATCATGGATTGTCAACAAGCTCCTCCACAACCATGGAGGGTTATTCAACAGGACAACGCGGCAAATATATCTCAGACCGTTTAAATTATGTGAAGTGGAGAGTTATCTTGACGCGCACAACTTTGAATGGGACAGATACCAGATAACCCAATGCTATATGACATTGGGAGGTGTACCATTCTACCTTAGCCTGTTAAGGAGAGAGGAGAGCCTCGTCCAGAACATTGACAGACTGTTCTTCTCTGGTGTCAACTCACCTTTGCTTGTGGAATACGAGGAATTGTATTCCTCTCTGTTCCATAACAAAGACAAGTATCTACACATTATCAAGATACTCTCAAAAAAGCGTGAGGGAATGACACGTAATGAATTGATGAGTCAGAGCGGCATAAAAGGTGAGACCCTGACCACTATATTACAAGACTTGGAGAGATGCGAGTTTATATTCTGCTATACCCGCTATGGCAACAAAAGCAATAACGTAATATTCAGAATAAAAGACTTTTATTCCCTATTCTACTACAAGTATATTGACGGTTACAACTCTCATGACAGTAATTACTGGTCGCACATTACTAACACTAATCTGGTGAACAGCTGGCAAGGTCTCAGTTTCGAACTGGTGTGTATGCTCCATTTAGAAGAAATAAAACATAAGCTCGGCATCCGCACCATCCTGACATCATCAAGCACATGGAGGTCATCGTCACAAGACAGCAATGCTCAGATAGACCTGGTAATAGAGCGGGCTGACAGAATCATTAACTTATGTGAGATAAAGTTCTCCACCGACATCTATTCTATAGACGCAAACTATGAGAGAAAACTAAGAGAACGCAAATCGCAATTCGCCACAGAGACCAAGACACGGAAGTCTGCCATTATTACTATGATAACCACATTCGGCATAGCAAGAAACAAACACTCCGGCATCGTGACTTCAGAAGTCACCATGGACGATCTGTTTTCTCCAATGTGACCTACAGCTGCACGGCAAGGCTCAGCCCGTCACTTGACACACTGACACGGTAGCGGCTGCGCTCACCAGTGATTTTGTCGCCAAGCCAATAGCCTAACTCCGTGGCACCTATGCCTATAGCAGCACCAGCCGCCACATCATGCCACTTATGGCGGTGACGGTACACACGGTCGATGGCTGTGAAAGTAGCCACAGCATATCCACCCACGCTGATCCACGGTGACACCTTGCCATACTCCTTGTGAAGCACATGGGCACCGGCAAAGCTGACTGCCGCATGGCCGGAAGGGAAGGCACGATCATCGGTGCCGTCAGGACGGCGCTCATGGATAGTATGCTTCAGTGTATATGACGTACCAGCCATCAATACGTATGAGGCTGCCGCATTCACAACGAAACGCTTCCAGTTGCTGGCACCGTCAACACCTGCCACTTTCAGAGCCACCACTCCAGCCCATGGGGCATACTGTAAGTAGTCGTCTATGCCATCACCACGATAGCTCTTGTCCTGTGCCATCACAGCCACAGGCAACATCATAAGCAATATTATAGTCTTAAGTTTCATGTTCAGAGTTTTTTTTGAGTCTAAATCCTGTTTAACAACAATTCCATCAGTTGTTGTTTATCCATACCCCTTATCACATCACTTAGCGATACATCCGCCAAAGCCCCAGTTATCGCCTCACGAGTAAGTTCAACACCCCTTAAACGTCTTAACAGGTCATTATCCAGGTCACCTAAAAGGAAATAGTCGCCAAGCAGGTTGATGTTATGTATCCTCCCTTTCTTGACATCTATGAAAGCCTCCACCTCACCGACACCATCAATATAGCGCTTGCGATGAACACTGTATTTGGGGTTGTGCCCATAGATGAAATCCCGCGTCACCATCTCACGTTCCATAACCGATATATCCGACACTTCCATTTCAGATAGACGGATGGCCTCATCACCGCACAACCGCTGACGTATGTAACCACGGAACTCATCCATCGTCATCGATGTATGACGTCCCACATTATCAACCCTCTTGCGGACCGACTCCACTCCCCTACCCTCCAGTTTCTCTGCAGATGGTGTTATAGGACGTGACAGCAGGTCGAGGTCAGTATCATATAGCAGTGTGGTATGCATAATGCTCTTGCCTGCGGAGCGATAGAAGGCAGCCCCGGCCACCTTGCCATCACCTATCATCACGTCATTACGCCCGGAAAGGGTGGCGGCAATACCCATAGAGCAAAGAGCGTCACGCAACAGCGTCATGCACTTGACGAATGCCGTAGCGGCATTATCCTCAGAGACGACAAAAGAGAGCATCAGCCCTCCCCGGTCGCTATACACACATCCCCCACCGCTCTTACGCCGGAAAATGTGTATTCCCTGTCTGCGGCAGTACTCCTCATCCACCTCTTTGGCAATAAGCTGGTTTCTGCCGACTATCACCGTCGGATCCACCTGCCAGATGAAGAAACAGTCGTCATCATATTTTCTGGCGACATATTCCTCCACCGAGAGATAGAAAGGCAGCAGCCGTGACTCCGCACCAGGCGGAAACTCAATATATCTCACTCTCAATTATTTTCTGTCACCCAGCCAGAGTGCTCGGCGCTTCCGGCGTCGGGACAAATCATAACCTCATATCAGCGACATGCCGTACTTACGGCACTCTTGCCTCATCTCCTCCGGCCAGATACTTGCCTGTATCTCACCGATATGCCCCTTATGCAGCAATACCATACACAGACGGCTCTGCCCTATACCGCCACCGATACTCAGCGGCAGCTGGTCGTTGAGCAGCCTCTGGTGGAAATACAACTGCTTACGTTCCTCCTTGTCTGTGAGCTGCAGCTGTCGGAGCAATGCCTCCTTGTCAACACGTATTCCCATTGACGACAACTCAAATGAGCGTTGCAGCACTGGGTACCATATCAGGATATCACCGTTCAGACCCGGCTTGCCGTTCTCTGCCACCGTGGTCCAGTCATCATAGTCAGGTGCCCTGCCGTCATGCTTCTCGCCATTAGACAGTTCACCGCCTATACCAATGATAAACACCGCTCCGTAGGCCTTACAGATAGCATCCTCACGTTCCTTCGGTGTCTTGTCGGGATACATCTTAAGCAGATCCTCGCTGTGGATAAAATAGATATCCTCTGGCAGGAACGGCTTCAGCTGCGGATAGGTCTCACAGGTAAGATATTCCGTACGGCGTATAGCGGCATAGATGCGCCTCACCACATCCTTCAGGAAGTCGATATTGCGCTGCTCACGCGTTATCACCGCCTCCCAGTCCCACTGGTCAACATACAGTGAGTGAAGGTTGTCTAACTCCTCGTCGGCACGTATGGCATTCATATCGGTATATATACCATATCCCGGTTCCGTGTCATACTCCGCCAAAGTGAGACGTTTCCATTTTGCCAAGGAGTGGACGACCTCAGCCACAGAGTCATTTAAGTCTTTTATCGGAAAGGACACCGGGCGCTCCACGCCATTCAGGTCATCGTTGATACCCAGTCCTTTCAGTACGAAAAGGGGTGCCGTGACACGGCTGAGCCTCAGCTCTGTAGCCAGGTTCTGTTGGAAGAAATCCTTTATCAGTTTGATGCCCTGCTCCGTCTGTCTCGGGTCAAGCAGAGCCTTATACCCTTCTGGTTTTATCAGTTTGCTCATGACAATTTATTGAAATTTGGGCGCAAAGTTACATATTATTTATTAATTAGCAAGCAAAAATGAGAATTATTTTGCAAAAAGTCAGTGTTTTTATGTTTTTTGTGTCAATTTGTCATTTACACCAAACCTTAAAAAATATAAAATCTACATTCTCCTACACATTATTGAGAAAAAAATAGTACCTTTGCATTCGTTTTCTTATGCACCCATAGTTCAATGGATTAGAATAGAAGATTCCGGTTCTTCAGATTAGGGTTCGATTCCCTATGGGTGTACTTTTGTTTACCAACATTTTTAGCAACTATGGACCTGATAGAGCGATTTATTAACTACACCAAATTTGACACGCAGTCACAGGAAGACTCGCAATCTGTGCCAAGCACACCCAAACAACTTGTTTTTGCAAACTATCTGAAAGAAGAACTCGAGAGAGAAGGCCTTGCCGATGTATATATGGATGACAAGGGATATATATACGCCACACTGAAGGCCAACAGCAAAAAGAAGATACCGACAATAGGATTTATCAGTCATTACGACACCAGTCCTGACGCAAGCGGAAAAGATGTGAAAGCGCGCGTCGTAAAGAATTACGACGGCAAGGACATCATACTGTCTGAGGGCATTATATCATCACCGGAGAAATTCCCCGAGTTGCTCCAGCATGTGGGCGAGGACCTTATCGTCACTGACGGCACCACACTGCTCGGTGCCGACGACAAGGCAGGCATAGCCGAGATAGTGGATGCCCTATGCTACCTGCGTGACCATGACGAGATAGAGCATGGCGACATACGCATAGCATTCAACCCGGATGAGGAGATAGGAATGGGAGCGCACCATTTCGATGTGGAGCGTTTCGGATGCGAATGGGGCTATACCATCGACGGTGGCGACCTGGGAGAGTTGGAGTTTGAGAACTTCAACGCCGCGGCAGCCAAATTCACCATCAAGGGTGTCAGCGTGCATACAGGATACGCCAAAGGCAAGATGGTAAACGCCAGCCGTCTGGCATGTGAACTGAACGCCATGATACCAGAGAGCGACATCCCTGAGAACACTGAGGGTTACCAGGGCTTCTATCACCTCTTAGGTATTGACAGCCACTGTGAGGAGGCAAAGCTGTCGTATATCATCCGCGACCACGACCGTGAGCTCTTTGCCGACCGCAAGAATTTCATGGAGGCGTGTGCCGCGAGGATGAATGAGAAATACGGTCCCGGTACCGTAACCCTTGAGATGCGCGACCAGTATTTTAACATGAAGGAGAAGATAGACCCCAACATGCACGTCATTGACATTGTGCTGAAGGCGATGCAGGAGTGTGGTGTGCCACCACGCGTACAGCCCATCCGCGGCGGCACCGATGGTGCGCAGCTGTCGTTCCGCGGGCTGCCCTGTCCAAACATCTTCGCCGGAGGGGTCAATTTCCACGGACCTTTCGAGTTTGTCTCCATTCAGGTGATGCGTAAGGCGGTAGAAGTGATATGCAAGATCTGCCAACTCACCGCAGGATATCATGATTAACCCCACTTTCGCAAGCTTCAGTTGAGTTGACTTAAAAGATAGAAGTTGAATGTAGAAAAACTGATCAAGATTGGAATTAGACGCGCTGATAAAAGACCTGGCATATATCCTTGCCGTAGCCGGAGTAGTAACACTGCTGTTCAAGAAACTTAAGCAGCCATTGGTATTGGGATATATAGTGGCAGGTTTCTTGGTGAGTCCACACATGCCATACACCATGTCTGTGATGGACAGCAAGAACATACACACCTGGGCAGACATAGGTATATTGTTTCTGCTCTTCTCTCTTGGCTTGGATTTCTCATTCAAGAAAATCATCAAGAAAGGAATATCACCCGTCATATCAGCGTGTACCATCATCTTCTGCATGATGATGATAGGCATCATTGCCGGCCATCAGTTCGGGTGGAGTCGTATGAACAGCATCTTCCTCGGCGGTATGCTGGCAATGAGCTCCACAACGATTATCTACAAGGCCCTTGACGACCTGGGGCTGCGGCAGCAGCATTTCGCCTCATTGGTGATGAGCGTACTCATCCTTGAGGATGTGCTTGCCATTGTCATGATGGTAATGCTCTCAGCCATTGCTGAGGGCAACGCCAACAGCGACGCATTGCTTGGCAGCGTGATAAAGATTGTATTCTTTATCATACTGTGGTTTGTGGTAGGCATATTCGCCATACCGCTCTTCCTGCGGTCTGTCAGGAAACTGCTCAACAGCGAGACACTGCTGATTCTCTCTCTCGGACTGTGCTGCATGATGGCAGTCATCTCCACCATGGTGGGGTTCAGCAGCGCCTTCGGTGCCTTCGTCATGGGAAGCATATTAGCCGAGACCATCGAGGCAGACAAGATCATCCGTTTGGTTGAGCCGGTGAAAAACCTCTTCGGCGCCATCTTCTTTGTCAGCGTGGGCATGCTTGTCGATCCGGCGGTGCTTGTAGATTATGCCCTGCCTATAATAGTGCTTGTGCTGTGTATCATCATAGGTCAGATGACATTCGGCTCCATGGGTTTCATGCTTAGTGGCCAGACGTTGCGCACATCCATGAAGTGCGGCTTCTCAATGACCCAGATTGGCGACTTCTCATTCATCATAGCCTCATTAGGCTTGTCTTTGGGTGTCATCAGCGACTTCCTCTATCCCGTCATAGTGGCAGTATCTGTAATAACCACTTTCTTCACACCTTATATAATACGCATGGCAGACCCATGCTACAATGCGTTGGAGAAGCGTTTACCAGAGAAGTGGATACAACGCATCAACCGTCTGACCGTAAACAGTCGCTCTGTAAACGGCGAAGTATCGCCATCACAATCAGCCGCAGGTCACTGGAAACCCCTTCTCCGCCAGATGGGACTCAACACGCTTATATATAGCACCCTCTGTGTAGCCGTCATTTCGGTTATGCTGGTATTATTCAAGCCGTTTATCAACCACATACTACCCAAGCCCTGGGGCAGCATCGTAAGCGCCCTGACGACAATACTCCTCTTGTCACCATTCCTGCGTTCCATAGTGGCTAAAAAGAACCACAACGAGCATTTCAAGGCTCTGTGGGCGGAAAACAGCCTCAACAGGTTGCCGCTGATGTTTACCATACTTGTAAGAGTAGTTATAGCCTCCGGTTTCGTGTTCTATGTGTGCCACCACCTCTTTGCGTTCAACAAAGCCCTGCTTATCAGCATAGCATTCATCACCATTGTGCTGATATTCCTGTCACGACGACTGAAGAAGCAGAGCATCAGCCTGGAGCGTATGTTTGTGAAAAACCTCAACTCAAGGGAGATCCAGGCTCAGGTGCTGGGTAAGAAACGGCCGCTCTATGAGGGACGGCTCTTAGAC
>JAGDAU010000175.1 GCA_017959365.1 Prevotella sp. | reverse complement strand
CTTCTCGTTCTGAATCGCCTGCAAAGGTACAACTTTTCTCTAAGAATCAGCATTTTCCCAAGGATTTTTCCACATTCGCTGTTGGGGCCCGCTCTGAGTATGCGCCACAGAGGGTGTCTGGTTGCCTATACTCATGTGCGGTCGCTCGTCATTGTAGAAAGCGATGATTCGGGCCAGTTCCTTTTTACATGCCTTACGCGTTGGGATGGTCATTCTGTAGAGCCATTCTGTCTTCAAGATGCCGTTTGCCCGCTCTGCAACAGCGTTTTCCAAGGGGTCTCCGCTTTGTGTCATACTAATGCTGGTTCCATGTCCTTTGAGGATTGCCACGTAGGCCTGGCTGCAATACTGGCAGCCTCGGTCAGAGTGGTGAATCAGACACTTGGCGGTGTCTTTGTCAATGTCCTTATATGCCATGTTCAGAGCCTCTATAGGATAGGTGGTTTCCAGCGTAGGACCTACCGACCAGCCCACAATTTTGTGCGAGTACAGATCCGTGATGAGCGAGAGGTAACAGACACCCTCTGCGGTCTCCACATAGGTAATGTCACTGGCCCAAACCTGATTGGGGCGGCTGGGCACGACGTCCTTGATGAGATTTGGATACTTGCGGTAATTATGCTCAGAGTCGGTCGTCTTGTAACGCCTTCGACGCTTGATGCGTACCATGAGCCCATGCTTTCGAAGCATCTCTGTGAAAGCGTCACGACCAGGGAAACACCCAGTGTCATCAAACATCTTCTTCAGGATGGCATGCAGCTTTGCTGCTCCCAGTCCCGGATTGGCCTTGCGATACTCACGCGCCTTCTCCATGATGATAGGTTCTATGGCATCCTCCGCAAACCCTTCTTTGTCATCACGCTTGTTATAGGCTTGTCTGCTGTAACCAAACAGCCCGCAAAGAGTACTCAGGGCAGCGCCTGAGCCGTCTTCGCGAAGCAGACTTACTGTTTGGTGCCAGATTTTTTTCTTATAGGGATGTTGAAGGTCTGTTCTGCAAGATCAATCATTGTGGAATAGGCGTGGGAGCGGAGCTTCTCCAACTCCAATGCCTTGCGAAGACGCTTTATCTCAGCATCTTTTTCCTTTAAGCGTTCGTCTTTCGTCTTTGCCATATCCTCATCAAGAATAGATTCCTGCTGCAAAGGTAATGAATCTTTTGCATTCAGGAACTTATCCATCCAAGAAAACAGTACCGAACGGGTGCTAATGTGATACTTCTTGATGATTTCCTCTGCGGGAAGACCGCTTTCAAGGTACTCGCGGACGATTAAAATACGGTCATCATCCGTAAACGTGTAACCTTTCAACTCAACCTCGCGTGTCTCATACCAACCTGTAGCCTCGTTATACACGCGTTCTGTTCTTGTCTTGTGTTTCATTGTCACTTCTTTTTTGCCTCCGAAAGTGACAACTTTTTCTAGTCTAAGTCAAGGTCGGGTGTTCCTTGTTGTTGATGGGGTTGGCATATATGCCGAGGAGGATCTCACGGAGCTCTTCTGTGCTGCCCTCATATTTGTCTAATTTTGCAAGGTGCTTCTCAAAGGCTGCTTTATCCTCTGGTGTGTATTTGTCAATGAAACGCTGCTGACCATACTGGATGTCATGGGCGATATAATTGTTGGGCCAGAGGCGATAGGCGCTTTGTATGCGACTGTCTATGAGCTCCGCCACCTGTTTGTGGTATTCATTATTGGTGCTTCCGTTAAATCTGGTCAGTTCCTCTTCCTTTATCATTGGGCAGAACTGGAAATGCACACGGCCTTTCTTCTGGAGGATTCCCGTGAGTATGCTGTTTAGGTCTTCACCTGGTTTCTTGATGTATTTCACGCTTCTGCTCTCATAGAGTTCTATCGCCTTGAGGATGTCGCATGACTCCCATTCGTAAGACACGGATATCGGCACGATGTTCAACTCGCTTAGCGCCTTTATCTTGTCTTCCTGCTTACTCATGCAGAACATCTTTATTATTCCCTGGTCTGTCTGGTCATTACCGTCCTTTGTCCTGCCGTTGCGCTGTGCAATCCATACCGACTCTTTATTCCGGGTGATGACATCCCGTATGTATTCAGACAGGTGAACAGAACACTTATAGAACTCCTTGATGCTGTTCCCTGGTCTCTCCACACGGAACATCTTGTTAGACTTGCCGATGTCTATTACGAGCTGGTTCATCATAAGGTTGGCACCGAAGGTTATCTGTGTCGTGTCAAGTCCTATATCTACAAGTAGGTTTTGCAGCAGCGAGGCGTCAAGCATGATGTCACGGTGGTTGCTGACATACAGGTATGCCTTGCCGGGTTGCAGTTGTTCATGACCATCGTAGGAGAACTTTGTTATGCTGTTGCTGATAATCTGTTTGTTTACATGGTACATCACCCCTAACTGGAAGTCCCGGATTGTTTTGTAACTGAGCAGTTGCCTCTTTACATCCTCGAGCGGAACGTGCGGGAAGACAAAAGACGACAGTACGGGTAGTGCCTGACTCTCGGCAATCCTTCTCATCGCCTCCGGTATCTCTTCATCATAGTAGGGGCGTATGTCATCAAATGTATTGTTTATCATTTTTTTGAATATTGTTTGCGATCAATTTTTCCGTTGAATGTTCGTTTTATGGTATCTACTTGTTCGTAGAGCAGGGGTATCTTATAAGGTTCAAGTCTTTCCTTCAGTTGCGTTGCTATTGCTTTCTTGTTGAGTGTTATCCCGTCATCAATGACGACAAGCAGTTTGAGGGCGCTACCTGTTATATTATTTTCAACGGCAATACATACGCAGTCGCGAACGCCTTGTATGGTCATTGTGGCATTCTCCACTTCCGTTGGAGCCACTTTATAACCACCCACATTGATAACATCATCGCTTCTGCCCTCTAAGTGGAGCATACCCTCTTCGTCAATGTGTCCGATGTCGGAAGTATAGATGAGTCCGTCCCCGTTCTCATTCCTGTTAACGTTCCCGTTTCGGTTCTCATTCCCGTTAACGTTCCCGTTCCTGTTAACGTTCCCGTTCCCGTTCCCGTTGACATACCCTGTCATCAACGTCTTGCCGCCGCAGGCTATTAGTCCGTCTGGGGTGATGATGATATTAGAGTGTCTCATCGGTTTTCCTAAACAACCGGGTATGCAGCGTCCGTCATTGAAGTTGTAGGTGCTGATAATGCCTGTTTCAGTAGAAGCGTAAGTGTTGTATAGTCTGGAGTGGGGCAGAAGCCTGCATAGTGTCAGCATGTCCGAATGTGATATAGCCGCAGCCCCCGTTTCTATGAAATCTATCTTGTGCGCCAGTTCGGCAAGCCGTCCGGCTGCCATCTGAATAATAATCCTTATACTTGCCGGTACGAGGAATGTGGCTGTCTTTGCTTCCGGATAGTCAAGAGCCTTGAAGAAGATGTTCATGTCCTTCAGTCCGTCAGTCAACACCATTGTAGCCCCGAGCATGACGATGGGATAGATCTTAGAAAGGCTCCCGATATGATTGAGTGGACCGTTGATGACAAAAGCTAAGTTATGCTGAAACATCTGACCACTTATAAGATTCTCAGCATTTGCTATAATAGCCTCATGACTTATTATCACCCCCTTCGACTGTCCTGTAGTGCCGGTAGTATAGAGGATGTCCGCAGAGCCTTTGGGAACTTGTTGAGACTCCAGTATGCCTGCCACTTTCTGAAAGGCAGCCTCCGGCATGTTTCTCTCCATCGGCGCCGCCACACATCCCATTCTATGAAGAGCAAAATATGTTATCAGAAAGTCGGTGCCGAAGTCCGCTTTCAGGCATACCACCTGCCCTTTCTGGTATGTGGCTCTCAATAATTCAGCTTTTTCGTCAACCATGGCATCCACCTGAGCCCAGCTTATCCGTTCCTCACTTTGTTCCGTAAGGCATACCATCGCTATCTTGTCGGGATAGAGTTCAGCGTTCCGGTGGATGTAGTGTTCGATGGTTGTCATTGTTTTTTCTCAGCAATTTTGTTTTCCACCATGGCTACTATGCTGTCTAATGATCTGAGGTTTCTGGGTGTTGCGTCAGCCACGTCGAGGTGAATGCCGTATTTATCCGACAGTGTCATCATTATCATTGTCACTCCTAATGAGTCTAATTCTGCGAACAGAAAATCTGAGTCGAGGTTTACTAAGGGTAGAGCCTCCTCTAATATATGTCTAATCTTTTCTTTCATTACGTTATTCAAGTTTCGCATTCGCTCAACTTATTGGTTTAATGTTTAATGTTGAAAGTTGAAAGAGAATTACATTCGTGTTTTATGTTTTACGTTAGATAGTTTTGCTGCCTGATTAACCCCATCCCTTCCCCTCTTTCGCTTCTTGCACCCCACCTTGGCCTTGCGGCCACCCCTCCCCTCAAATGGGTGTGGAATCGCGGGGAGGGCCATGCGGCGTGGAGTTAACGTTCCCGTTCCCGTTCCCGTTGAAATCCTTTCCCCGTTGATAATATCATTGCCACAGAGTGACTGGCAGGTGAGGATGGTACATCGAGGCGTTCCATCAGTGAACGGTATTCGGCGGTCGTCTCATCGTGCAGTCCTACAAGCACATTCTTTACTTTGCCACTTCTCAATAGCAGTTCGGCATCCCTCATAGCCCATTCCAATGACTGTGTGCCGTGAGAGTATGTAGTGTTGTAACCATGGCACTTAGTCCATATTGCGATGTTGCTGCCGATAGTGTTATGGGTGCTTTGCATAAACCATGTTGGTTTGAGTGTTGTCTCACCCTCCTCTGTCAGTTGGTGTAGCAGGTTTTCGCTGTATTCAAGACTCCCCATAGCTGTAGCGGTGATAATGGCGTCAGGTGTGCTTATACCGGCTTTTTCCAATACTTGCAGTGATGAGAGCAGCGAGCTCTTCATAATCTTACCCATACGTCGTGCCTCTATGGGTTTCACGTATCTCTTGATGTCAGCCAATTGCTCTTCGTTGTTAATCTCCACCTTGTGTGCCACAATAACCTTGTTATCATCAGTGGATGATAAATCCCCGGCGGGCAAACCAGCGGACACACTTTCCTGGGAGAATATTAACGCAGAGTCATTACCTCCAAAACCGAAGGAGTTGCTGAGCACATGTCTCAAGGTTACGTTCTCTTTGCCCATGCATGGGATAATACCGTCTGTCATCTTGTTTTTCCAGCATATATTGGCTGGTATGAAATGATGTCTCATAGCAAGAAGGCAGATGACGGCCTCTATAGCTCCCGCCGCACTTGTGGCATGTCCGGTAAACGCCTTGGTGCTTGATATTGGTGCGTTGCAATTGGTGCGTTTCAGGGCCATGCTCTCTGACAGGTCGTTGTTTGGCGTGCCGGTACCATGAGCGTTGACGTAATCAATATCCTTTATATCAAGACATGCCATTGCCAATGCCTCACTCATCGCCCTATAGGCACCCTCGCCGTTGTCTGATGATGCTGTCTGATGGTATGCGTCGCAGGCATTGCCATATCCGGTAAGAAAAGCGTTTATATCTGCATGGCGCTTCCTTGCGTGTTCTTCTGTCTCCATCACAATATACGCAGCTCCCTCACCTAAGTTAAGCCCTGCTCTTGTGTCATCAAAAGGCCTGCACCGTTCTTGGTCGAGTATCATCAGTGAGTTGAAGCCGTTAAGATGGAAACGTGATAATGCCTCCGTGCCTCCAGCCACCACAATGTCAGCCATTCCGGCCTTAAGCAGTCTTGCACCAAGAATGATAGCGTTCGCCGCAGAGGAACAAGCCGTTGACACTGTAGTGCAGTCAGTGAAGATTCCAGATGCTGCTGCGATGTCTTGTGTGCAACTGCCGCAGTCGTGCGACTTCAGACATCCTATATGCTCGTCGCTTTCGGCAAAACTGTTGAACCATTTCTCTGTGACATCCATTCCGCCAACGGTTGTGCCGTTGATAAACGTTATACGTTCATTCCTGTTAACGTTCCTGTTAGCGTTCCCGTTAATCCGTGCATCCTGGATAGCCTGTCTTACAGCAATCATACCCATCAGTGTCGTGCGGCTAACCTCCTTTTCCTCGGGAATATCCATTATGGTCTTCATCTCATCATTGGTGAGTTTTACCTCACCCACCGGCAGTTCATGATGTACCGACTCAAGGTATCTCATCTCACCGATACCAGAGCATTTTCCTTTCAGTGATTGCAGTACCTCCTGCGTGTTGTTGCCAATGGCAGAAATGATGCCTTTGCCGGTTATTGCGATGTTGACCATTATGTCGTATGGTTTACTTCTTTCTGTTTTTGCTCACAAAGTCAGCAATGGTAGCTACGCTTTGGAAAATCGCTTTCCCTTCCGCAGGCTTTGCCAGTTTGATGCCATAGTCTTTCTCAAGCATCACAATCAACTCTAATGCATCGATAGAGTCAAGGCCGAGTCCTGCTCCAAACAGCGGTGCCTCTGTCTCTATATCGTCTGGCGTCATCTCCTCCAGATTAAGCACATTGATGATTTTCTCTTTCAGTTCTAATATTAATTCTTCCATTGTATATATCTGTTGTTTAGTTTTGTTGTCTGTCAACAGTGTAAAAGAATGCCTCAAAATGATGGTTGTCCTGATAGTCAATCCATCCGATGATAGCATTGTCAGAGCCGTTGGCAGACAAAGTGGCCTTAGCGATAGTGTCTATCAGACTGTCATCCCGTTGGTTTATAATATAGAAGGATGTCTCACTTTTGTATCCATTGCGTATGGCTATCTCGCCAGTCACGATATTAGGCAGTGTATAAATGAATTTTGCAGGGCTGGGAAAATAATTGTCTCCGTCGGCAATAGTGGTCATATAATCACGGTCTGCTTGAGCTGACGATGAGTTGTTGAACAGGATTATTGATGTTGTTGGGTCTTGGGGTGGCGTGAGCAGTTCGCTCGCAACGAACCCCAGCCGTGACAGACCATCCATCTTATAGAATTTTGGATAGTCGGCAATGTGATTACGGTATAACTCTACCAACAGGCTGTCGCCCTTTTGGGT
>JAGDAU010000174.1 GCA_017959365.1 Prevotella sp. | reverse complement strand
ATGATTTATGATTTACGATTTAATATTGATTAGCTTTGGTATTTAACACAAAACATAAAACACAAAACATAAAACACAAAACATAAAACACAAAACTAAAATTTAATCTTCCCCTCGTAATATGCTTTTCCGAAAACGACGGCGGGGATGCCAGCCTCATCAAGCGCAGTCAAGTCATCATTGCACGACACTCCGCCACTTGCAATAAGGTTAATGTCCGGATATGCCGCCATAATCGCCTTATAGAGGTCTATTGCCGGACCTCCGAGTGTGCCGTCGCGTGATATGTCTGTACACAGTATATTGGTTATACCTGCATCAATAAATTTCTTCAGGAATGGTATCAGCGCTTCCTGACTATCCTCTTTCCATCCGTTTATCGACACCATGCCGTTTCTGGCATCAGCACCGAGGATAATCCTCTCAGCACCGTATTTGTCAGCCCACCGGAGCAGTCTGTCAGGGTCTGTCACGGCGATGCTGCCCACTGTCACCATTGCCGCGCCTGCCATGAACGCTTTGTCAATATCTTCGTCACTCTTTATACCGCCACCAAAATCCACAGTCAGTTTCGTTTGCGATGTTATCTCATGTAGAGCCTTTTCATTGACAATATGTCTTGATTTAGCTCCATCAAGGTCAACTACATGCAGGCGTGTGAATCCGAGTTTCTCAAACTCCTTGGCCTGAGCAGCCGGGGAGTCATTGTAAACAGTCTTCTTGGCGTAGTCGCCTTTGTATAGTCTGACGCATTTAGCGTCAATGATATCGATGGCGGGTATGAGTTGTATCTTCATATTAAATCTTATATCTCAAGAAAATTCCTTAATACCTTCTCACCTACGCTGCCACTCTTCTCCGGGTGATACTGCGTGGTATAGAAGTTGTCTTTATGCAATGATGCACTATAGGGCAGGATGTAATCCGCAGTGGCAATAGTGTACTCACATTGTGGCACATAGAAACTGTGGACAAAATAAACATATTCGCCATTGTTAATGCCTTTATACAGATTTCCCTTCAAATCACTAAGGGCGTTCCATCCCATGGCTGGTACTTTTTCCTCGTGTTTAGACGGTATGAAGCGTCTGACGTCAACGGGAAACACACCAATGCAGTCGGTGTCGCCCTCTTCAGAGTGACGACAGAGCAGTTGCTGTCCTATGCATATTCCAAGTACCGGCTGCCGTAGCGAGGCAATCAGCCTGTCAAGACCACGCTCCCTGAGATATGCCATGGCGCTCTGTGCCTCTCCCTGTCCGGGGAAGATCACCTTGTCGACTTTTCTCAGGCATTCGGCGTCATCCGTCAGTATGGGGTTGACTCCCAGCCTTCTGAGAGCATTCTCCACAGAACGTATATTGCCGGCGTTATATTTTACTATAGCTACATTCATAGCCTTTCTAACTGAATATTATCGTTTTGTTCTTATAAGTGAGGATTTTCCTCTCTATGTGTTTTGATACGGCACGTGAGAGAACGATTTTCTCTAAATCACGTCCTTTTAATACGAGACTCTCAGGAGTGTCTTTGTGAGAAATCCTCACCACATCCTGCTCGATGATTGGTCCGGCGTCAAGGTCGGCAGTCACGTAATGGCTTGTTGCTCCTATAATCTTCACGCCGCGCTCCCATGCCTGATGATATGGCTTGGCGCCAATAAACGCTGGCAGGAAGGAGTGGTGTATGTTGATGATGTGATGCGGATATTCTGCTATCATACCATCGGAAATAATCTGCATGTAACGTGCAAGTACGATAAAAGTCACTTGTTTCTCTTTCAATAGCTTCAGTTCTTCTGCCTCCACCTGCTCCTTGTTGGAGTGGTCTTTCTTTAGTGACCATACATAGTATGGTATGTCAAACTGCTCAGCCACGTATCTAAGATCCTCGTGGTTGCTGACGATACATGGTATGTCAACATTAAACTCACCAGCCTTATAACGGGCAAGCAAGTCGTATAGGCAATGACTCATCTTGCTCACAAAGATTGCCATACGGGGTCTTACATCGTTAAAATAAAGATTAAACTCCATATCGTATCTTGTTGAGTATAATGTTGTTATGTACTCTTTGATCTTCTCTCTCGGAATAAGGAAATTACTTAATTCCCATTCTATTCTCATAAAGAACATGCCGTCTTCACGGTCTACGTACTGGTCAAGGTAAACGATATTACCCTGATTGTCGGTAATGAATTTCGTCACCTCTGAGATAATGCCCGTCTGGTCGGGGCAGTGTAGTAGCATTATTGCTGTTGGATTCATTTTTTCTCTTTACCTTGTTTTTGTGGTGCAAAGGTAACAATTTTTATTTAAACAGCGTAAAAAATAAGTAATTATTTACCAAAACAATAAAATAGGAGCAAAACTCACGCTTTACTCCTATCAAAATTGAAGAAAATATATTCTTTGACAAATATATCCAATATGCAAGTTATGTTATGAGGATGTGAGGTTGTGAGGTTGTGAGGTGAGACTACACTACTCCTTGTGCCATCATGGCGTTGGCAACCTTCATGAAACCAGCTATGTTGGCACCTCTAACGTAGTTGATATATCCCTCTTCCTTGCCGTATTTTACACACTGGCCATGGATGCTGTGCATGATATAGTGGAGCTTCTCGTCCACTTCTTTCTCGCTCCAACTCAGGCGCATGGAGTTTTGTGTCATCTCAAGTCCCGATGTTGCAACACCGCCGGCGTTGACAGCCTTGCCAGGTGCGAAGAGTTGCTTGGCAGCGACAAATTTCTCTACCGCCTCTGCTGTGCAACCCATATTGGACACCTCCGCCACGCATAATGGCTTGTTGGCTAAAAGCATATCAGCATCATCACCGTTCAGCTCATTCTGTGTGGCACATGGCAGTGCTATATCACACTTCACCTCCCACGGCCTCTTGTCTGGTATGAATGTAGCTTCGGGGAATTCGTCAGCGTAAGGTGAGCAGATGTCATTGCCCGATGCCCTCAGTTCAAGCAGGTAGTCTATCTTTTCACCGGTAATGCCTGTGGGGTCGTAGATGTAACCGTCGGGTCCGCTGATGGTTATAACCTTGGCTCCCAGCTCTGTCGCTTTCTTTATAGCACCCCATGCCACATTGCCAAAGCCACTTGCGGCAATTGTCTTACCCTTGATGTCTATACCGTGGGTCTGGAGCATCTCGTTGACGAAATAAAGAGCTCCGAAACCAGTCGCCTCCGGGCGGATCCTCGAACCTCCCCACTCAAGTCCCTTACCGGTCAGTACGCCACAGTAGTGGTGGGTTAGCTTCTTGTACATTCCAAAGAGATAGCCTATTTCTCTTGCTCCAACTCCGATGTCGCCTGCCGGCACATCCTCGTCAGGACCAATATGACGATAGAGCTCTGTCATGAATGCCTGACAGAAGCGCATCACCTCAGCGTCGCTTTTGCCACGGATGGAGAAGTCTGAGCCTCCCTTTCCACCGCCCATAGGCAGTGTGGTAAGAGCATTCTTAAATGTTTGCTCAAAACCGAGGAATTTCAGGATTGAGAGATTCACCGACGAGTGGAAACGCAGTCCACCCTTGTACGGACCTATAGCGCTGTTAAATTGCACACGATATCCGAGGTTCACCTGAACCTCACCTTTGTCATCTACCCATGGCACACGGAATGTCACAATACGTTCCGGCTCAACAATTCTCTCAATGATTTTTGCTTTTTCAAACTCTGGATGCTTGTTGTAAACGTCTTTAACCGACTCCAACACTTCCCTTACGGCCTGCAGGTACTCAGCCTCTCCCGGATGCTTCTGCTCCAGAGAACACATTATTTTATCAACTTCCATAGTAATAGTTATTGAGTTGTTATTATAACAAGGTTATTTTTCTTTATCACCGTGCAAAAATATATCTTTTTTTATTATCCTCCAAATAAAAAAGCATTTTTTTTAAGCGAGTTAAAACGCTGAAAATAAGAGAAAAAACATAGAATTATTTCTTTTTTTCGGTTTTTGATGTTAAAATAAAATAGTTTTGTTAATTTTGCACTCGAAAACAGACAAAGTATAAGAAAAATGGAAAATAAAAAAAATATTTCAGAGCCCCCAAAAACAACTGTTTCTATAATAGCAGCAGTGGCAAAGAACGGTGCTATAGGATATAAGAACAAACTTATATATTGGTTGCCTGATGATCTGAAACGTTTTAAGGCGTTGACATCAGGACATACAATCATCATGGGAAGGAATACTTTTGACTCTTTGCCAAAGGGGGCGTTACCCAACAGGCGTAACATCGTATTGAGCAAGACGGTGAAGGAGTTGCCCGGGTGTGACTGTTACGAAAGTCTGGATGAGGCGATAAACCATTGTAAATCAGATGAAGAGGTCTTTGTTATTGGTGGTGCCTCTGTGTATGAACAGGCGTTGCCAATGGCAGATAAACTATACCTTACGGAAATAGATGACACGCCTGAGAATGCTGATACGTTCTTCCCTGATTATACAGGATGGCACTTACAGCAACGTGTCTGCCATGACAAGGATGACAGACACGCTTTTGCGTTTTGTTTCTCAGATTATATAAAACCTTAAGACACAGGTTAATAGTTAATCTTCGTCTTCAATTTCAGTGACAGCTAACGGACGGTCGATGGCGGCATTGAAAGATATGATTGTCTCGCTGCGCGACAGTCCAAGCGGTTGCAGTTTATCGTGGATAATATTCAGCAGGTGATGGTTATTGCGTGCATATATCTTTATGAACATATCCATGCCTCCTGTTGTGTAGTGACACTCCACCACCTCCGGTATCTTGCGCAGTTCTTCGAGCACATTGTCGAAACTCTCGGGATTTTTCAGGTAGAGACCGATATATGCGCATGTCTCATACCCGATTTTCTCTGGGTCGATGATAAACTGCGAGCCTTTTAATACTCCTAAATTGGTTAGTTTCTGAATACGCTGGTGAATAGCGGCTCCACTTACGCCGCATGCTCTTGCGACCTCAAGAAATGCAATCCGTGCATCGTCAGCTATAAGTTTAAGAATTTTTTTGTCTAATGCGTCTAAATTATGATGTGCCATATAAAATAATTTACAATTGTTTAGTGTTATAGATGCAAAATTAGCATAATACTTTCAATTGTGCAAATATTTTGCCGTTTTTCTTATAAATTGTAACTGCAATTTTGTGAATATTTTACAAAATGTTTGCTAATGGCTCAATTACAGAAGGTACAACGGTATAATCAGGGTTTTTGAGTGGCAGCGTAGTTTATCTTGAGCACATTGGCTCTACGCATGGCTTGTTTAACATCAGTTACTATACCCATTGGAACAGACTTATCGGCAATGAGTGAGACGGTCATACGTTCTGCATCGGCTGCCTGCATGGCATTACGCTCATCAGTCAGATAAGAGGTGATGGTGTTAGACTCTGCCAATTTATCATTCACCTGAATAACGTATGGGGAATTTTCTGTAGTTTCAGCGTCATCATTTGGCTGTCCTATAAACACGTATGTCGTGGTGGATTTCTTTGTCAGTTTTTTCAGTTCCGTACCCTGTGGCGTCTGGTATTTCACCTTTACGGGTACACTTCTTAGATGGGTAACAATCATAAAGAAGAAAAGTACGGTAAAGATAAGGTCGGGCAACGAGGCTGTGTTCAGTCCCGGCACCTTTCTCTTTTTCTGTTGGAATCGCCTTTTCATTTACTATTTGACTATTTACGATTTTCTATTTGCGCCACATCACAAATAATTTTCTGCCACACGATGCGGATAGCATTGTTTGACAGCTTCTTTCTGTTTGTCGGTGCATTGTTCGAAAGTAATTTTGAATACTTGTTTTGCCTTACGGTCTCGCAGTATTCTATAAGCTGCCACAATCTCGTTTTGCACATTGAAATAGGTGTCGTAATCAGCGTCACGCTCAGCGGTAATCTGTATTATGTGGCTGTCAGACACCATAGTGCGTCCTATCAGTGGTATGTCGGTTATGTGTTTCTCTGGCAACTCTTCACTGTTATTGGGGTTGTCAATGAATGTTATCAGCTTGTCACGCATTGCCGAAGCCTCTATTTCTTCTTCATTAAATGTCACTTTACCTCCGCTTGCCACATTGATGACGAGCAGGTCGCGTTTCTCTACTGTTGTCTCGTCTTTTATCTCCTCATCAGGTGGTGTGCTTGGCGGCAACTCACGCTGCAAACCCTTCTCGGAATTCATGGAAGTGGTAACCAGGAAGAATATCAGCAGCATAAAAGAAATATCCGCCGTTGATGTGGTATTCAGCAGGGGCATCTCCCTCTTAGTCTTTCTTATCATTGCCGGCGGTTTTTTGACGTTGGAAGAACTTTGTTGATGACAGAATGAGAATTATCACCGATATCATTATCAATAGCAGTGATGTGATAATAAACATATCCGCGGATTTGAGCCAAAGGGTGTCATCATACTGGGTACCGTTGATAATTATCGGGGCAGAAGAGCCGAACACGAATGTGACGATGACAGCCAAGATGGTGATGACAGCCACACTAATTGCTATCTTGCGCCGTGGAACACCATTGGTATCGCCGGTGCGTCCGGCTATCATCCTTCTGTGGCGTATTATTGTCCATGCGGCTACGCCAAGGGCTGCTATAAGCATCAGAGCCATCAGTGCCAGGATAACATCCGTAAGCATTGGTGCGTTGTATGCGGGATTGCCTTCGTATGCCATATTAAAGCCCACGAGATAGAATGCTGCAAACAGCAGCACGATAATGCCAATCATGACATACAGCACGCGTCTTGAGAAGGCAATCTGCTTGAATCTGCTTATTAAGTTCATTTCTCTCTTGTAGCAATGATGGTGTCGGTTAATGAGATCACTGTATTCTCCATCTGCGCTGTCAGGTTCTCTATCTTTGTGAGAATATAGTTGTAGAACAACTGCAGGATAAGAGCCACGATAATACCAAATATGGTTGTGATAAGAGCCACTTTCATACCCGATGCCACGATAGTGGGACTTATGTCACCAGCCTGTTGGATCTGGTCGAAAGCCATCACCATACCTATCACAGTGCCAAGGAAACCAAGTGATGGAGCCATGGCAATGAACAGTGTAATCCATGAGCAGCCCTTCTCTAATCCTGCGGCAAGCACAGAGCCGTATGATGTGAGCGAACGCTCTATAGACTCCACATCCTCGTCAATATGCTCTACAGCGTGACGACACAATGCTGGTACCGGACCGCGCGACTTGTCGCATGCCGTTATTACATCATCGTATCGCTTTTCGCTTAAACCTTCTTTTATAGTGGCAATGAATTTCTTGTCGTCTATCTCTGACAAGCTAAGGTATATCATACGTTCTATGCAGAAAGCCAGGCCTAATACGAGGGCAAGGGCTACCAGAGACATAAATCCGGCATTACCCTCGATAAACTTTGTCTTCAGTGACTTGTGAAAACCGTGAGCCTCTGTCGGTGTAGCGGCAATCAGCGATGTGTCATTGACCAACTCTTCCAACTGTCCGTCATCCAACGAGTCTGTCGCGGTCGTTGCGGTTTCCGTTACCTCTTGGTCTGATTGAGGAATAGTGTCGCTCCAAACGCTCACCGGTACTGACAGAGTCATCACCAACACCAAAATAATTGTTTTCAATATACTTCTCATTACCTTAATATTATTCTGCTTGAATAGTTTTTATTCTGTTTCAGCCTGCAAAATTATCAAAAAAAAATGAATAACAAATTATTATAGTGAAAAAACAGAAAATAGCATGAAAATAAATGCTCCTTATACCGATACGGCTGCCTTTATGTGAGGGTGGGGGTCATAACCCTCTAACTGGAAGTCCTCATATTTAAAATCGAAGAGACTTTTAACATCTGGGTTGAGTCTCATCTTTGGCAGTGGACGTGGGTCGCGTGTCAGTTGGAGCCGTGCCTGATCAAGGTGGTTGAGATATAGATGAGTGTCACCTAAAGAGTGGATAAACTCACCAGCCTCAAGGCCTGTCACCTGAGCCATCATCTGAAGGAGTAGGGCGTAAGAGGCAATATTAAACGGTACACCGAGGAATGTGTCGGCGCTACGCTGGTAGAGTTGAAGGCTTAGACGTCCGTCTGCCACATAAAACTGAAACAGACAATGGCATGGCGGTAATGCCATGCGGTCAACCTCTGCCACATTCCAGGCACATACCAGCATGCGTCTGGAGTTGGGGTTGTTTTTGATGGTGTCAATAACGTTTTGGAGTTGGTCTATCGTACCACCGTTGTAGTCGGGCCAGCTACGCCACTGATGACCATAAACGGGTCCAAGGTCTCCATTCTCGTCAGCCCATTCATCCCATATACTCACACCATTGTCTTTCAGATATTTAATATTTGTGTCACCGCTGATAAACCAAAGCAGTTCGTGGATGATAGAACGCAGGTGGAGCTTTTTTGTTGTCAGCACGGGAAATCCATCTCTCAGGTCAAAACGCATCTGATAACCAAAGATGCTTTTAGTACCTGTTCCTGTGCGGTCTGATTTTACGACTCCTTCTTTCAGGATTTTGTCAAGTAGGTTGAGGTATTGTTTCATGTTATCTTAATTTTTTTTTAGG
This sequence comes from Prevotella sp., assembly GCA_017959365.1. Classification (GTDB taxonomy): domain Bacteria; phylum Bacteroidota; class Bacteroidia; order Bacteroidales; family Bacteroidaceae; genus Prevotella. The sequence goes on along the minus strand of JAGDAU010000174.1, from coordinate 5,505 downwards.
TTGCTATAGGTTTTTATAGGTTTCTATAGGATTTCTGCTTATACTTGTTTTCTTATTCTCCATTCGTTGGGGTATAGGTTGTTGCATCTGTTACCGATGTTTTTTACAAAGCCAAGAGGGTAGCTGTGATAGGTTATTATCACATAACCCCTTGGTATGTCGGCGGGCAGAGATATCGTCTCGCGTCGTAAGTAACGTATGGCATTGTCATAGTCCACCTCATGTCGTGGAAAAGCATCAGGGGCAAGTGCTATTGACAAGGCGAGAGATTGTTGTGGCTGTATATCCTTGCCTTTTATCATACCGACATGAATACCGGCGAGAACGATTTTGAGTTTCTTCGCCATTTTGTTTATCACATCGGCATGATTGGTGGGTATGGCATAAATGTTATTCTCTTCAACGGTTATCGTCATTGCCCGGTCGGTATTAAGCCATTTCCTTACTCTATCCAGACCTGATTTTATTTGACGTTCCCGTTGACGTTCATGTTGACGTTCCCGTTGACGTCCCCGTTCCGGTTTTCTGATAGCAGACATAAAGAGCCCTTCGCTCTTTGTCCTGCCAGGCATGAAACGGTAAACATGAATATCTGAACCGCTTAGTAGTGAGCCACTGATACCCCATTCCGGCATGGTGTTCACCTCTAAAGTCTCTGCCTCATGATTGTGCAGGATATACTCTATGTTTTTCTCATTCTCATGTATGTTGAAAGTGCAAGTAGAGTAAACCAGCAAACCTCCGGGGCGCAGGCAATGCCAAATATCATCAATGATGCTCCTCTGAAGTTGGAGGCATTTGTTGACATTGTCTATGCTCCATTCGTCACGTGCGTTATGGTCTTTCCTGAACATCCCCTCTCCGCTGCATGGAACATCTGCTATGATAACATCAAACAAATCATCAAAGCATTGGAAGTCTGCGGGATAGTTGTTGGTTACTATAACCCCTGGATGACCAAATTTCTGGATATTCTCACTGAGAATCATTGCCCGTTGTCTGACAGGCTCATTGCATACCAGCAGGCTGTCATCTGAAAGCATGCTTCTCACAAGGGTTGACTTTCCTCCCGGTGCGGCACATAGGTCAAGCACCCTTATATCATGATTCGGAAGATATTGGTTTAGTACCTGAAACAGAAACATTGACGCCGCCTCTTGCACATAGTACACACCGGCATGAAGTAGCGGATCAAATGTAAATGCCGGACGGGTTTCGAGATACCTGCCCGTAGGACACCAACCCACAGTCTTGCCATTGAAAGGCATGTCGGCAGGCTTGAATGGATTGAGGCGTATGCTTGTAACAGGCTCTTCGTCTAAGTGCCTGAACAGTGCGTCAGCGTCAGCCTTGCCAAGGTATTCCTCTGTAGCGGTTATAAAATCAGATGGCAGTGGGGTCATATCTCAATATCAAAACCATCGAACTCCAGTTCAGGTTTCTCTTCTTTCTTTGGTTTCGGTTTGGGTTTGGGAGTGGTGCCGTCTTGTCCGTAGGTGGTACGCAGCACGATAAACTCCGTGCGGCGGTTCAGCTGATTGCATACCTCCTGTTTCTGCTTGTCACCCAATTTGTTGATAAACTCTTCTGTCAGCACGTCACCCTCCTTTAGCCAAGGATACTTCTCTGTCATCTTCTTACGAATCGTCTTAGGACGCTCTTTGCCATATCCTACAGGAGACAGTCTGTCTGCGGCAATGCCATGTTCGATAAGGTATGCCACCACGGCATTAGCACGATTCTGAGACAGTGTCTTATTATATCCTGCTGAACCACGGTAGTCACAGTGTGAACTAAGCTCTATGGTCACATTGGGGTTCTCGTTGAGAAGTTCAACCAGTTCATCAAGAGCTGTCTTTGATTCCGGCAACAATTCATATTTGTTATATTCAAAGAAGATGTTGTCTATCATCACAGGCACTTGTATGGATGGTAGTGGAAACTGCAACACATAATCCTCTGACTCTTCTACTGGTTGCACCTTCAGTTCCTGCTTGTGATTAAGATATCCCTTACATGTAGCAAGGAAAATATATTCAACACCGGGTTTTATCACTTTAGTGAACGATCCGTCACCCTTTACACTCAGCTTCTCGTTGGTTCCGTCGTTGCCTACCATATAGACTTGTGCGGCGGGCAGTTCATAGCCCTCTTGCTCATACACCCAGCCGGTAACCGTCTGGATCACCTCGGGTAACTCAAAGCTGTAGATGTGATCCCATCCGCGTGCGTCTCCGCGGCTTGAGCAGAAATAGCCTCTGTTATGAGGTCCCTCAAATGTCATGCCGAAGTCATCACCTTGTGAGTTGAGTGGAAACCCCGGATGTTCCAGCTGCCAGTGCCGTGACTTGTCAACGGTGGCGATGAAGATGTCAAGACCACCCATGCCGGGATGACCGTTGCTTGAGAAATAGAAATCACCGTTGGGGCGGAATGTTGGAAACATCTCATCTCCAGGGGTGTTGATAGGTGCTCCCACATTCTCCACACCGCCTAATCCGTTGGCGGAGATGCGCATCCTCCAGATGTCAAGGCCCCCATGTCCGCCTGGCATGTCGCTTACAAAATAGAGCCATTGTCCGTCTGGTGATATTGCCGGATGAGCATAACTGGACAGGGAGTCCTTGCTTATCTCTACCTGAGTGGGTTTGCCCCATGAGGCGTCAGAACGGCTGCTCTTGGCGATAATGGCATAACGTGGATATGTAGGGTCTGAAGAACATTGAGTGATGTACATTTCTCTCTGGTCTGGGCTAAGGCAGCATGCTCCCTCGTCATAGTCTGAGTTAAGTCCACCCTCTATGCTCTTTGGCTTGCTCCATTTGCCCTTGTCGTCTTTCTCTGAATAGAAGATGTCTCCTGGCTTTGTGCCGGTTATACCGCTTAACTCATCACCAGCTGCCTCGTTACGGGTGCTTGTGAAAAACAACTGGTCATATTGGTCTCCTGCAAGCACAGGGGAATAGTCATCGCGACGGCTGTTGAAGACATCCATCTTTTTAACTATATATCTGCTACCTTGCTGTTTGATGGCAGGGGCACTCTCTGCTGACTGCAATCCGTTGATGGCGAGTTTGTTGTCTGGAAGGCTGTCGAGAACATAAAGAAATTCTTTGGCGGCTTCTTTATAGTTGCCGTTCCTAAGCAGCTGTCGTGCCAGGGCAAGGTGTGTCTCAACACTATCGCAATTATACCTTATTACATTACGATAGGCGGCGATGGCTTTCTGTGTGGAGTTGATGCGGTCATAACAATAAGCCATCTTACCTGCGAGCATACCACGTTGTTTCTTGTCTTTAGACGGTGTACGCGAGTAGGCGGAGCGATACTGGTTGGCAGCATCGTAATACTCTCCCACGGCAAGGTATTTGTCGCCTTTCTTTATAGTACGGTCCACTCCACAGGCGCAGAACAGCACGCAGAAAAATGCTGATAATATATAGTATCTTGTTTGTGTCATTGTGTTAAATAACGACATAAAGTGATATTTATTGTGCTTGCGGTTCTTTTGCCTTGGTCTTCTTTTTCTTGAGATCGCTGTCTGAGGTGAGCGCCACACGGCGGTTGGAGTAATCATTTCTCACTTCTGTCACTATTTGTGTAATCTGTTGTTTCAGACCATTGATAAACTCTGCGGCATCACCATTATGTCGCTCTATATCGCGCAGCCGCTTCTCCCATATACCTGTTAACTCACAGCTTTTAAGCAGGTCTTCTTTGATGATATCTATGAGTTCTATTCCGGTTTGGGTGGCAATAAGGTTTTTGCGTTCACGGCGTATATACCGTCTCTTAAAGAGTGTCTCGATGATTCCAGCGCGCGATGAGGGCCTTCCGATGCCATTCTCTTTCATTGCGGCGCGTAACTCCTCATCCTCTACAAATTTACCTGCGGTCTCCATTGCTCTAAGCAGTGTTGCCTCCGTGAAGTGTTTGGGTGGTGTGGTCCATTTCTCTGTTAATGTCGGCACATGAGGCCCGCTCTCTCCTTTCTGAAATGCAGGTAGTGTGCGTTCTTCGTCGGATTTATCGGAGCTTTCAGAGTTTTCGGAATTATCAGAGTTTTTTGTGCTGCTTTCATTTTGTTGCTCCTGTTTAGCGTAAACGACTCTCCAGCCTGGTTCAAGAATCTGTTTGCCGCTAACCTTGAAGTCGATGTCACCGACTTTTCCCATTACTGTTGTTGTCGCAAACTTGCAGTCTGGGTAGAAAACGGCAATGAAACGGCGTGCCACAAGGTCAAACACCTTTTTCTCAAGGTCAGAAAGCGTTTTTGGAGGTTCTCCTGTCGGTATAATGGCATGATGGTCTGTCACCTTGCTGTCGTCGAAAACTTTCTTTGATTTCCTCAGTTGTTTGCCGCCGCCAAGAGGTCTTATCAGTTCTGCGTATGGTGCCTGTCCGGCAAATTTTATCTTGAACAGTCCGTTCATCTTTGCCGGACATTCCTTATATATATCTTCAGAAAGGTATTGTGTGTCAACACGTGGATAGGTGGTTATCTTTTTCTCATACAATGATTGTATGATATTAAGCGTTGTCTCTGCTGATAGTCCGAACTTCTTATTGCAGTCCACTTGCAATGAGGTAAGGTCATATAGTTGAGGAGGAGCCTCTGTGCCGTTCTTCTTCTGTACGCTGGTAACTTCAAATGGCTTGTCCTTGATGAGCGAGAAAGCCTGCTCGCCCTCCTCCTTACTCAGGTATTTACCTGTTGTGGCAGTAAATACCGTGTCACGGTATGATGTAGCCAAGACCCAATATGGAGTAGATACAAAGTTATCAATCTCTTTCTGCCTGTTGACGATAAGAGCCAGGGTAGGGGTTTGTACTCTTCCTATGCTTAGCACTTGTCCTACCTGTCCATATTTCAGTGTGTACAGACGTGTGGCGTTCATGCCAAGGAGCCAGTCGCCTATGGCTCTCGACACACCTGCCATATAGAGTGACTCATAGTCTTTCTGGTCTTTGAGGGAATTGAAGCCCTCGCGTATTGCAGCCTCTGTGAGTGATGATATCCACAGCCTTTTGACAGGACATTTGGCTTGTGCCTTTTGCATTACCCAGCGTTGTATCAACTCACCCTCCTGACCAGCGTCACCACAGTTGACGATAGTGTCGGCGTTCTGCATCAGTTTCTCAATGACAGCAAACTGTTTCTTTATTCCGTCGTTGTCAATAAGTTTGATGCCGAAACGTTGCGGTATCATCGGCAGTTCCTCTAATCGCCACTGTTTCCATAAAGGTGTATAGTCATGAGGTTCCTTCAACGTACACAGATGACCGAATGTCCATGTCACCTGATATCCGTTGCCCTCTATATACCCCTGACGCTGTGTGGTGGCTCCCAACACGTTTGCGATGTCACGCGCTACACTGGGCTTCTCAGCTATACATACTATCATCTGTGTTTTATGTTTTATGTTATATGTTTTATGTTTTGTGTTCTGTGTTTTATGTTTTATGTTTTATGTTTAATGTTTTGTGTTTTATGTTTTATGTTTT
>JAGDAU010000173.1 GCA_017959365.1 Prevotella sp. | reverse complement strand
GCAGCCTGTCATCGTTATCTGCTTCCACTCCACCTTGTCATACATATCGTAAGGATGTGACTTGCGAACATCATTCTTCCATCCTGCAGCACGTCCGGCGGGACCGGTAACGGCATAGTTGATGCAGTCAGCAAGGTTCATCATGCCAACTTTCTCTAAACGCTTGTGGGTGATGATGTTGTCGCCAAATACATCCATATACTCCTGGATCATTGGACGGAGATACTGACACAGTTTCTTGGTGTTCTTAACAAAATCCGGGTCGATGTCATCCTGCAAGCCACCAATACGGTAGTAGTTCTGGATCAGTCTGCCACCGGTGGTCTCTTCCATCACGTTGAGCACATGCTCTCTGTCACGCATGCAATAGAGGAATGCTGTCAGGGCTCCAAGGTCCTGGGCGCAACATCCGCAGTAGAGCAGGTGGGAGTCGATACGCTGCAACTCATCCATAATGGTACGGATATACTTGATACGGTCTGTGAGTTCGATGCCCATACCCTCTTCTATCACGCCAACAAGAGCATGGCGGTGCATCATGGCTGACAGGTAGTTAAGACGGTCGGTTAAAGCAAGAGTCTGGGGATATGTATAACCCTCACACATCTTCTCTATACCTCTGTGAATATATCCCAAATGAGGATATATGCGTTTCACCGTCTCGCCGTCGAGAACAGTCTGAAGGCGCAGCACACCATGAGTTGACGGATGCTGAGGACCTATGTTTACAACATACTCATCAGAATCAAAGAGTTTATTCTGCTTGCACTGAAGACGGCCGTCGGCATCAAGATAATACTCATTGCCGTAATTGGGCTCTATATCATCCTCCAATGAATACTCATCATTGTACTCCCAGTCCTTACGGTATGGATAGCCCTTGAAATCATTGCGGAGGAAGAGGCGGCGCATATCAGGATGCCCTAAGAACTTGATGCCGTAGAAGTCAAAGACCTCACGCTCAAGCAGGTCAGCAACACGCCACAAATGACTCACAGTAGGTATGACATGGCTTATGCCCTCCTCGCCCACTGTTGCTCCACTCACCTGACGGGCTATCATCTTAACACTCACACGCTCATGGCTGTCGGTATTCTCAAGGATATAGACGCAGCCGAGACCCTCCTCGCCGAAATCCTCACCCACAATGGTTACAAGATAGTCAAAATGGCGTTTGTCACGCAATTCTGCCATTGATGCGGCAAACTGGTCAAAACCGTATGTCAAGAAATCTAATTTCATTCCGCAGCCTCCTTTCTCTCTTGCTTGAGACTCTCAATAAACTCTTCAGGCACATCATTGACGACAATAGGCTTACCGTATGTGAGTTCTTCATTAGATACTCCCAACAGACGCTCCTCTTTGTTTTGCTTATGATTGGCGCCGCCAAAGAATTTCTCGATTTTAACCTTACGCTGCAACTGCATCATACCATAGAGTATTGCCTCCGGGCGTGGCGGGCAACCGGGAATATACACATCCACCGGCACTATCTCACCAATACCCTTTACAACATTGTAGCTTGACTTGAAAGGACCACCGCTTATAGTGCATCCCCCTACAGCCACAACATACTTAGGTTCTGCCATCTCGTCATACAGACGCTTGAATGCCGGTGCCATCTTATGCGTGATAGTACCGGCGGTCATGATAAGGTCTGCCTGACGGGGTGAGTTACGGGTTACCTCAAAACCAAAACGTGCGAAATCATAGCGCGCACATCCAACAGCCATAAACTCTATACCGCAGCATGATGTGCCGAAGGTGAGTGACCAGAGTGAGTTGCTTCGTCCCCAGTTGATTAACTGATCAAGACTGCCAAGCATCACATTGACACCACCCTCATGGAGCTCCTCAATAATCTTCTCAAGGCTCTCGTTATCCTTAAACTCGTCGTAAGGAATACTTTTAATTCTTGGTTTTCTTACTTCCATTCCAATGCTCCTTTCCGCCATGCATAGGCTAAACCAAAGACTAAGACAACTAAGAAGAAACCAATACTCACGAGTGCCATTGAGCCATACTGCTTAACAACAACAGCCCAAGGATAGAGAAAAACTGTCTCGATGTCGAACATCAGGAAAAGGATGGCAAAAAGGTAATATCCAATGCTTACCGGCAGCCATGACGAACCACGTGTGGGAACACCACACTCAAAGGGTTCTCCCTTAACCGGATTGTACGAGCGCGGACCAATGAGCTTGGCAATGACGTAAGCGCCTAAAACCAAGACAACGGCCGTTAACAAAACGGTTATTAAAAGTGTGAAATACATATATATGTGTTAGATAATTATTTATCTCTTTAACAACAAAAGCCCGAGACATGTTCTCGAGCTTCTGTAGTTGCGGAGGCAGGACTCGAACGTGCGACCTCCAGGTTATGAGCCTGGCGAGCTACCAACTGCTCCACTCCGCGATGTATCCTTATTTGCGGGTGCAAAGGTAATAATAATACCCCACACAGCCAAATAAGTAGAATTATAAAGTCACGTATTTAACTTTTTTTTGCTTTCAGGTATTATTTCATGCCCCTCATGATGGACATCACCTTATTATAATACCTCTGAGTACCCTTGATAGAATAACCGGGGCCACCCTGCCACATTCTGATAGCACGCTCAATGCTGTTAGACTTATTGTAGTGCTTCTGTACAAGGATAAACATCTCCTTAGACTTTGCTACATTAAACCTGTCATTAAGGGTATATCTCTTGCTGGAGTTCTCTTTCTTAAGAATCTGGTTGCACTGTGCCACCATAACCGGTGCTATCTGAAGTACGCCTGCATACTGACCGTTACGTGCGTTAGGATTACCGCCACTCTCAACCTGGATGATTGCATTTATAACTGGAGTCCAGTCAATTCCTGTAACCTCTGTTCCTGTTACATTTGAATTACTCTCAAAATCCTCAGCAATTACATTACTTGTTGCGCAGAAAAGTGCTGCAGCCACGAAAAACAATTTCAATGTTCTCATCATTATTATATTTTATGAAGACAGGACTTACTTAGTGGATTGTGTTATGTTGTCACTATTGTTAAGCGGTCGTCACGACCTGATGTCCGCGATGGTGAGAAAAAGTGAGAAAATGTCTCAGCCATCTTGTCTTCTGTTAAACATCTGAGGTGTGATTGGCAAAGCGTAAATCACGCCTCATTGTCATTTTGACGATGCAAAGGTAATAAGTTTTCTTGGGGCGGCAATGGAAATGAGTGTATTCTTGACCATTTTTAAGAATATCACCAAAAATTAAAGATATTGAAACACAACAAGTTAAAATTACCTTTTGTTTGGATTGGTTAACATTTTAGCTTGAGATGTATCAATATCTGTTAATAAATCTTCAATAAGAACTTCAAGTTCGCTTTCGCTCAACTTGATGATTTAATGTTTAAAGTTGAGTGTGATGGAATTATGCAGCCAACATCTCTTCACCCAATTTGTGAATATGGGAAATGATAAAATGGGATTATACCGCTATCAATTCTCGACCTATTGCACGAACGGTATCAAGGATCAATTCGACCCTTGCATCGCTGGCATTCTTTCTTCCACTGATATACTGGGCCATTAGACTTTGTGACATGCCCAGCCGTCGTGCGATGGCAGATACATTCAACTCTGGATGAGCCATAAACACCTTATACAGCAGTGTCGTTTCTTTCTTGTCAAAGAAACCCTCGAAACTCAAATCTTCATCTATATCCTCCCAATGAAGCCCATATTCATCGGCCTCATAGTTAGCCCGCTGTTCTGCTGTAGCGTATCTCAGACGTGGAAAGTCATTGAACTTCTCACATGCCTCCTTTCCGCTTTCCGTCCTTATCCATACGGCATCATCTGTCAGCCAAATCTTCTCAATCTTCTCCATTGT
>JAGDAU010000172.1 GCA_017959365.1 Prevotella sp. | reverse complement strand
TTGGAGCACAATACTGGTCGAAAAATCCGCATAAGACAGGATATTCCGCCCGTTTCGGCATTCTTCTTGACATGGTTGGCGGACAAGGCGCCAAGTTCTATCAGGAAGGTATGTCGATGGCAAAGGCTCCAAGTGTGGTTGATAAAGTGTGGACAGCGGCAGAGATCGTGGGGTACGGCAGTATGTTCCCACGCGAGGAAGGGGGATATATCACTGATGACCACGGTCCTATAAACGACAATTTGGGTATTCCCACTATTGACATCATACCATTCTATCCAGATTGCGAGCAGTCAAATTTCGGTCCAACATGGCATACCTTAACAGATGATATGGCACATATAGACCGTAACACCCTGAAAGCCGTAGGACAGACAGTGATACAAGTGCTGTATTCTGAAGAACGTTAACCAACGGGAACGGGAACGTTAACGGGAACTTTGCTCCGCATGGCACTCCCCTCCCTTCTGAGGGGATGGGTCGGGGTGGGGTGATAATAACGGGAACGGGAACAGAACTAATCTGGATTTTCAAGCAACAGCAAGGCATTTGTAAATGCCTCCTCAAAATATTTGCCTGCCTTAATTCTTGCCGCCACACGGGCCACATTGCGCCTCATGGCGGCAATTGTTGTGTTATCAAGGGCAGAGAGCGTCTGTTCTATATCCGTCAATGAGTCAACACATAACCCAACACCCTCACGCTCTACGAATGACGCTAAGCCTGCCTCTTTCCATAATATCACCGGCATTCCGCAACGCAGGTAGAGCGACACCTTATGAGGGTTATTATATGCCATGTACTCACCTATTTTACCACTGCCAAAATCAAGGGAGTCACCATACCATGACAGTCCGAAGTTACCTTGTGCCCCGGTTATCAGATCCATGTCACGGGCAAACCCTTTAGCTACAAGTGAGCCGTTGGCGGGAGCCAGTGAAGCATCGAACGCCCCACCATACAAAAACATCTTTGTATGCTGAAGACGCTTACCCAAGTCGTAGATGAAACGGTTTTGTGATGGTGACATGGAACCGACGAACATCAGGTCACGGCCGTCTGACCCATTATTATCCGTCAGATCTACTCCTACCTCCGGAGCATCCTCTCTGTTCAGATAGTCAAATATACCCAACGTGGTAAGTCTCACCTGTAATCCATGCTCCTTAAGCCACGACAACATCTTCTCATTATGGGCAATAACAACATCAGAGTCGCTCAAGCGCTTTATCTCCTGAGGTATGGTCAGTTTTTTCCGACGGAAGGAGCCGAGGTCATGGATGATGGTCACCACACGCGCTCCGCGGCGGTGAGCATGGCGGCACAGCATGGTATAGTATTTCTTTACCGGATATTGTAATACTAACACATCACCCCTCCTCAGTCGTAACATAGCCATACACACTCCGGAGAATGTAAGGAGAAAGTCAACAATCTTATTCTTGTGGGTTGTACGCTTGAGCCCGAGATTGACAAATCCCATGTTCTGCATGATACACTCAATATCCGTTTTCGCCTTACCTCCGGCAGAGTTGACATCCTTATAATTGCGCGAGATATAGCAATGGCGCGAGGGTGTGTCTTTTGACATATTATTTAAATCTAATGTTTGATGAATGAACGTCTGTCATTATAATCCTTATAAGGCAGATTATAGTCTAAATAGAAGAAGTTGTGCTGACGCTGGTGGTCACCGTCAGGGATTGTCATATAGTCACCATATTTGGTACTCAGATACTCATCGGCTTTCTCCACACCATTGAGCATCACCCCCTCAAACTCAACAGGCGTTGGTGTACCCAATATATCCTTATTTATTATACCTTTGTAGCCATCGTCATAATCAAGCACATAACGCGACTTATCATATTCATATTTCACACGCATATCATGAAGCCGACGTTGCAGTCCGCGCTTGGTAAAAAGCCGCTGAATAAACCTCACGATGTATGACGTGGCATCACGACCATGCTTGAATGGGTCACGGTTGACAAAATATAGCAGTTTGTCACAGGTCCAGTACTTAAAGCAAACCCAACGGCGGGCAAGGGATGAGGAGGGCACACCATCGATAGGGAACACATCAACATATATCCCACCCAGATGGTCATAGTGCTCACGCTCTATGAGTGTGGTGGATGCATCACTCACCTTGCCGAAGGCAACGGGATATTGCTCGTTGTTCTCCATACAGTTAGCCTCAAAGGGCTTTGGCAACCATTCCTTTGCATTTGCCATAAACGCATCGTAGTCAGGGCGCGGCATACAGATGTCCATATCATCATCCCAAGGGATGAACCCCTTATGTCTCACTGCGCCAAGCATTGTACCTGCCCATATATAATATCTCAGGTTATGCTCCTTGCATACCGAGTCTATTGCCTTGAGTATCTCAAGGATACGTAACTGCAGAGGGCGTATTTCGTAATTTGCCATAACAAAAACTCTTTTCTGTTGCAAAAGTACGCTAAAAATGTGAATATGGCAAAAAGTGAATAATATATTTCATTTTATTTTGTTAATATGGATTTTTACTGTAACTTCGCACCCGATATGTGTAAACAGATTTCTGTTGGTTTTGACGCCAAGCGCATAGTGAGAAACGGCACTGGCTTAGGCAGTTATGGCAGGACACTGGTTAACGACCTCGTACGCCTTAACCGTCAGGATATGTGTATTCGGCTCTATGCTCCCGACCCAGGGCGTGAGGATTTGCGTGGTCAGATAGCTAAGGGGGTGGATTTCATATATCCCAAGGGTGTGCAAAAGTGCTTTAAGGGCTACTGGCGCTCAAAGGGTGTTGTCGATGATTTGAGGCACGACGGCGTGGATGTGTATCACGGTCTGTCAGGTGAGCTGCCCATAGGACTGCGTAAGGCAGGCATACATGGTGTTGTTACAATCCACGATCTGATATTCATGCGCCATCCGGAGTATTACAACTGGATAGACACTAAGATATATGAGTGGAAATTCCGGAAGACGCTACTTGAGGCAAGCCATATCATTGCCATCAGCGAACGGACCCGTCAGGATATCATTGAGTTAGGCGGTGAGCAATATGCCGACCGCATCAGTGTAATATACCAGAGTTTCTCACCGCGTTTCTCTGGTGAAGTAAGCCAGGAAAAGAAAGATGATGTAAGAAAGCGTTACTCTTTGCCAGAGCGTTATATCCTTAATGTCGGTACCATTGAGGAACGCAAAAACCTGCTCCTTGCCGCCAAGGCCATCGACCTGCTGCCATCGGACGTCCATCTCGTAGCCGTGGGAAGGCAGACGAAATACGTCTCCAAGTTACCGGAGGGCAACAGGATACACCTGCTCTGTGGTGTACCCGACGAAGACCTGCCTGCCATCTACTCCATGGCTGAGGTGTTCGTTTATCCAAGTAGGTATGAGGGATTTGGTATTCCTATCATTGAGGCCATTGCCGCCGGGTTACCTGTTGTTGCGGCTACCGGTTCATGTCTTGAGGAGGCAGGCGGTCCCGACAGTCTTTATGTGGATCCTGATGACGTGAGCGGACTGGCAGACAGCGTGACACGCATGCTTATCGGCGCTGAGGGACGCGAAGAACGCATACACCTCAGCCGCGACTACATCCGCCGCTTTGAGGGACGTGATGTCGCCTCACAAGTGGCTGACATATACTATAAAATAATGGTTTAATGTTTTGTGTCTTGTAACGGCGAAGTATCGCCGTTTACAGTTATTACAATCCTAACAGTGATGCCTGACGGAAATCCTCCGGGGTATCAAGCTCGTAGGAAGGGTATGCGGTGGTATCGATGGCAAGGAAGGTGTGACCCTGTGGTATCAGACGCTCGAAGGCAAGCTCATAGAACACGTTTATCAAGCCCTCAGACTCTATCATCTGCTCCAGTTCCCGGAATAAAGCCTTGCTATACTCGGCTGTCATCTTCTCTATGCCCACCGACTCACCTATGGCGCGCTCTATACTGCACACCTTACTTATCTCCACTACCCTCTGTCGGTCATCCACAATGACCTTTATTTCCTCATCGCCCAACTCATGACGGTTGACGGCAAGGGCAGCGGATGGCTCACCAAGCACACAAGGCAGGATGCGCGGGTCGAAGAGGATATCACTGTCAAGAAGCAGGAAATCCTTGCCATCCGTAAACTCACGCGTCATCCACAGCGAATAGATATTATTGTTATTCTCGTAGTCGCTGTTGTTGAGGAAATGTATATCAGCAGAAGGATAATGTGTCGTGAGGAAATCGATTATCATATTACCACGATAACCGGTAACAACGACAAACTCACTGATACCGGCGGCTATCATTGCATCGAAGGCACGCTCAAGGAGCGTGCGCCCTCCAATCTCAAGCAGACACTTGGGGCGGTCGTCGGTAAGCGGCCGCAGCCGACGCGCCATGCCGGCTGCAAGAATCACTCCTATCATACTACATCACCTCCTTATATATTCTGAGTATGGTGTCGCATACAAGCCTGTTCTGCTCACGGCGGCCAAGGGTAATCCTCAGATGAGTGTCGATGCCTGGCTCATTCATGAATTTCACCTTGTAGTGCTGGTTGGCGAATGCCTCCTGCAGTGGCTCCTTCATCTTAATAGGATATTTGATCAGTATGAAGTTGGCACGGCTCTCATAGACTGTAAAACCATCCAGGCCAGATAACTCTCGTTTGTACATCTGCCTGGCCTCATCCATGACGGCAGCTATCTCACGATAGTGGGCATCGCTCTTAAGCGCCGCTATAGCCACCTCTTCCGACAGGCGGTCATAACCAAGGTACATGTTGGCGTAACGTGCGAAACGCTCCATCTCCTCACCCTTGCCAATAAATCCGAATCCCATACGCAGACCTGGCAATCCGTAGAACTTAGACAACGTACGGCACACAACGATATTAGGATGTTTCTCAATAAGCATCTTTATATACGATGCATCAGACGATATAAATGAAGCGTATGCCTCATCCACAAGGAGTATGGTGGACTGTGGCACCATATCCACCAGTCTCTCCATCTCCTCTGGTGTCAATCCGTTACCCGTGGGATTGTTAGGAGAAGCCACAAGGAGTATCTTCGGCTGCAACTCGTCAACCATCTTCTTTAAACCGTCAAAGTCATAACGGAAGGTGTTGCCATCCTCATATACAGGATATTGCAACGTTGTTCCGGCAACCTCATCGGCAATAGACTTATAATACCACCATGAGAACTTTGGTATAAGCATCGTTTTTGACCCTCCCTCGGTAAGGAAGAAGTGAACCGTCTTTTTCAATAAATCCTCCGCGCCATAGCCAACGAGTATCTGTTTCTCGTCAATATCATACAACTCGGACAGATAAACAGAGAAGATGCTTTTCTTTCCCTGGTCGTATATACGTGTATAGAAACACAACTTGCCCAAATCAAAATTGCGTATCGCAGCCTTCACCTCCTCAGAAGGCTCGAAATTAAACTCATTTCTATCGAGATAATTCATATTTTCTTGCATATCAATAAATTTTGGTGCAAAGGTAATCAAAATTATTAATATATTTTTATATCCATACTTTTTTTTGTATTTTTGCGCCATGAAGATAACAATTGACAAAAAATACAGCCATTTAGAGGCACAAATACGCAACATCCCGATACGTATTATGAATGATGACTGTGACATCGTGTACAGGGGTCGCAATATCGTGGCTCGTATGGATATTGGAGGCAGACCGTACATGGTGAAACAATATAAGCGTGTCAATGTGATACAGCAGGTGGCTTACACCTTCTTCTGCAAGACAAAGGCAGAAAGGGCATTTCTCTTTGCTCAGGAGTTTGAGCGGAGGGGAATAGAAACACCAACAGCCGTGGCATATATGGAGGTTAAGGAGCATGGTCTTTTCACCACGGGCTATCTTGTAACGGAAGAAGCTGAGGGTGAAGAATGTCATCTTTTGCTGCGTGAGGTTGAGCATTATGATACTGCGCTTGCCGATGCTGTAGCCGCTCAAGTGGTACGTATGCACAAGGCGGGAGTGCTACACGGCGACCTAAATCTCTCCAACTTCCTTGTCACCCCCACCGCAGACGGATGGCACTTCGTAATGATAGACATCAACCGATCTTCTTTCCGCGATGGCACTCCTTCAGACGATGAGTGTCTCGCCAATCTTGTCCGCATCACCCACCGCCGCGACTTATATGAGTATCTTATCTCCTCCTACGCCAAGCAACGCGGCTGGCCCATTACCGATACAGTAGCCAAGGCTTTACACCTATTAGACAAATTTGAGCACAGAAGGCTAAAGCTATGAATAACAAAGACTGGAGTGTATTTAGACACACTCCAGTCTTTATTGATGTTTATCCATCACATCAATAATCTAATAGCAACCGCCTTACTTTATCATCTTTTTGACTTTAGTATAGTACGGCTCAAAGAAATTAAATTTCAGGATGGATGATATTCTTACCAAGTCATCTGTGTTCATTGACTGTCTTTCAAAAATCTTGTATGCGTTAGTTCTGCTGCAGCACATCTGTTCTGCAAACCATGACACTGTTTTATCCTGTTCCTTTAATTTTACTTTGATTAATTGTCCTATGTTTTCCATTTTATGATTTTAATGTTACTTTTACTATTCTATTAGAGTGATGCAAAAATAACACTAATAATGCAAACATAAAAAAAATAATCAACAAATTTTCAAAAATGTAAACAACTTGATAACACATTCATGGATATTTGATATATTTTTATAGATTTTTGAATATAAACAACCTAAAAAGTACTATACAATCAGATAAACAAAAGGTTTACATATTGTAAGTTATATGATTTATTTTGTACAAAAAAACAGTATATTCTCTTTTTGGATATTGGTTGTGGCAAATATATATGTTTCACCACCATCAGCGAGATGAAGACGCTTGGAAAGTTGATTGGGGGTGAGCGGGAAGTTACGAGTGGATATATTGGCCCGCCCGTCTGGAGGAAGCAATGGCTTTACACTCTTACGGTTCAAGGACGAAATACCATAAATATGAAAGATCCGGCCGGGAAAATTATCTGGCATCCCGGAACTTACAAACAAATGACTGTTAGTACCAACGGCAGCAACGTTATAACGCGAGCAAAGCAACGGAAAACAGCCGGCTTTCATAAGCGCCGCATTTGGCTCCATGAGGTAATGACATGCCGAAAGGTCGGTGCAAAGAGTTATAGGGGGAATGGTATTACCATGACGATAGCTAACAACATCATCGTCGTTGACACAATAGAGCATAGGTGACAATGTGTCTGTGGCTTTGCTATCAACAACCACAAGAAGCTCCTTACACTCATTATGTACCGCTACGACATGCACTTCTGTAACACGGGCTGAAGAAGAGGCGTTAATGGCAGAGATTGTGGCTGTGATGTCAAGCATAGGTGAGAGTTTGGCTATCAGGAGTCTTGTCTTGCTCATCAGCAGAGGAAGCAGACGGGTGAGGTCAGGGGTGCAATCCGCAATACCATATACGCGCCCACCATTATTATCACGACGTGCAGGGTCGATAAACACCATGTCTGCCTGTGGCATCGCTGTTATGTACTCCTCACAGTCGGCACACACTATATCAACACCCTCAAGGCTCAACAGAGGTGCGTTATGTGCCATTATATCGCAAAGATCACCTTGACACTCTACAAAAACCGCATGACGAAACAATGGTGCAAGGAAAGAGAAATCCACACCGAAACCACCTGTCAGGTCTGTCATGCTGTTGCGACATTCAGCAGGCAACAGCCTTGCTACGAGTTCCGCCTTGTAATGTGCCGTTGTCTCTGACGAGCATTGCTCCATCGATAATGCCGAAGGAAAGATGACGCCCTCTCTACCCGCCCATGACGGCAGTTTAACCTTTGCCTTGCGCAATCCCTCTATCTGTCGGAGGGCAAAAGAGACGTCCACATCAGGATAACGTCGCGCAAGCAATGCTGTCGCGGAGATATCATCATCCTGATGCAGACGTATAAACTCGGCTGTTGTCACAAAACGAAAAATTATTTCTGACTCCTAATTCTTAACACCTATCTCTTGTAACAATCTGTCGGCGTGCCCCCATTTATCCATCAGGTAAACCATAAAACGCACATCGACGCCAATGCAACGTGCCAACTCCTTGTCAAAGAAAATGTCGCTGGAGAGACTGTCCCAGTTACCGTCGAAGGCAAGGCCAATAAGTTCACCCTTGCCATTGAACATCGGAGATCCACTATTACCACCGGTGATATCATTATTGGTAAGGAAGCACAGCTGCATCTCGCCCGTTGTCTTGTCCTTATACTGACCAAAGTCAGAGGCCGACATCAGTTCCCTCATTACAGGCTCAGCAAAATACTCTATATTCTCGTTGCTCTTATCCATCTTCTCAACGAGGCTTGGTGCTGTGGTATAATAGTTTGACTTAACACCATTAATGGTATATCCGCCCACCTGACCGTAACTGAGCCTCATCGTGAAGTTAGCGTCACTATAGTGAGGCATATCCTGCTCCATCTTAAGCTTAGCGGCGCACAACAGACGCTCCTGCTCACTGATGTCATACTGAGAGTCCCATACAGCCTGGCGCATAGTAAATACCACGGCATAGATATCAAGACCATATTTCACGCCCGGATCATCAGCAAAACCCTTCTTATTGAAATAAATCTTCTTCTTAGGTTTCATAAGGAATGACTCCTTGTATAGATAATCCACAAAAGCCTTGTAATCATAATTAAACTTGTTGTGTATCTCATTATAGAAGTCAGGCAGGTAACGTGAGTCCACATTTGCCTCATAATTCTCGAGCATGGCAGCCATAACCTCTTTGTCAAGAGCCTCGTCCCACTGGTCACTGTTATCCTCAAACTGATAATACTGTTTCTTCTCGTTGTTGGCAGGTCCCTTGGGCTGCATACCGGTGCATATCTTCAGCGCCCTCTCAGCAAACTCACTTGTCTCAAAGAGGCTCTCATAGAGGTAATAGAAAGCCCTGTAGTCATTGAAACGGTCTTTGTACATCTTGCCTAATTTGTCAAGGTCGAGCTTACCCTTTAGATAACCCGTGCTGTCCTGATAAGCGCGTATCATCTGCTCATACTCCCATTTCTGGTTGATGATGCCGATGGAGTCAATACACTTGTTCATACCAATGGAATTCTTCCAATAGTTGGCGCTTGTGGCATATTTACTGTCATATTTTATTCTCACAGCGTCACTGGCACGCATGTGGCGACGCATCACCTCCTGCTTGACACCTCTCACCTGCGCACGCGTGGCATTCTCAGCGTCACGCATCTCACGTATGCCATACGATGACTTATAACGCGATGTACCGCCAGGATAGCCTACAGTCATTGAGAAGTCGCCATCCTTGTATCCGTTCATGGAAACGGGAGCCCAATGGCGGGGATGGTATGGCACGTTATCCTTACTGTAATCCGCCGGCTCATTGGTAGCAGGGTCAGCATATATACGGAATACGCTGAAATCACACGTCTGACGGGGCCACATCCAGTTGTCGGTATCGCCACCGAACTTACCCATCGACTGCGGTATGGTGAATACCAGCCTCACATCATTGAATGTCTGATATGTGGTGGCATAATACTTATTGCCCTCATAAAACGGCTCTATGGTAACCTTGTAACTCTTGTTGATGAGCCTCACCGAGTCGGTCATAGCCTGTGTGAGTGAGTCAATAAGCGACTCCTGCTCCTCACCACTGAGCATGCGTATTCCCATAGCCTCAAGTCGTGGCGTTATGTCATTCTGGTCGAGCATGAACGCTACAAACATATCCTCATTAGGCAGTTCCTCGGCATAACTCTTGGCAAAGAAGCCGTTTTTCAGGTAGTCGTGCTCTACTGTAGAGTGACTGCGTATGGCATCAAAACCACAGTGGTGGTTGGTAAATACCAGTCCGTTGGGCGATACCACCACTCCAGAGCAATAGCCGCTGAAGTTGACAACAGAGTTTTTAAGTGCATGCTCACCATTATACAACGCCTCGTATGGCATGGTAAATCCCTCCGCACACATCTGGTCATAGACCTCTGGCGGAAGATTGTAGAGGGTCCACATTCCCTCGTCAGCACTCACCTGCCCGATTCCGAGCAGTGATGCTATAAACAGGATTATTTTTCTCATAATATCTTTTTGTTAGGTTATGAGGTTATTAGGTTGTTAGGTTATGAGGTTATGAAGTCATTTTTTCTTTAATTTCTTACCTATAACAGGCAGTTTTTCCAATGGGAAGTCACGTTTTACTATAAGCATCGCAAACATGACTATTATTAACGTGTTTACAATCAATGCCGCCCATACCGGCAACTGGTCATTGGTAATTGTCATAGCGACATAGAACACAAGGGTAAAGCCAACGTAAAAACCGATGTCACGCAATGGATAATCGATACGGTTCTTCTTCTGACCCACAATATATGAGAAGACCATAGCCGTGCCATAGCCGGCGACACCACCCCACGCACATGCCATATATCCGAAACGAGGAACGAAGATGATGTTAAACAGTATCAATACCCCACAGCCCACACAAGAGAAGACGGCTCCCCAAATGGTCTTGTCTATTAGTTTATACCAGAAGGAGAGATTGAAATATACTCCCATCATTATCTCTGCCGCCATAACAATAGGCACTACCCTAAGTCCAGACCAATAGTCACGGCCAATAATCAGCCTCAGTATGTCTATGTACCCCACAACCATAAGGAATGCCAGCAACGTGAATATCAGAAAATACTTCATTGCCTTGGCATACCCCTCCTTACTGTTCTTCTCCTCCGCACTGCCAAAAACGAATGGCTCGTAAGCGTAACGGAACGCCTGGGTTATCATTGCCATTATCATGGCCACCTTAGAGCATGCGCTATATACGCTCAGCTGCTCAGCGGAGTCAGCCTTGGTATATAAATCCGGAAACACCATCTTGTCAAAGCACTGGTTGAGGATACCTGCCACACCCAAGATAAGCAAGGGCCAGCCGTAAGACAGCAGTTTTTTCATGACATCGAAACTGAAACCAGCACGCAGAACGGCTATCTCCTTATAGAACAGGAATGTTATTGAAGTGGTACAGAAAAGATTGATATAGAATGCTGCCGCCACATCACTTCTGTTCAACCCCACATAATAAATAAGGTTGAGAGTGATGTTCATAGCTATGAATAGTATCTTAAAGGAGGCGAATTTTATCGGCCTCTTCTTAAACCTCAGATATGCAAAAGGAATACTTTGGAATACATCGAGGGCGACAGTGAGAGCCATCGTCCAAACATATTCCGGATGGTCTGGATATTGCAAAGCATTGGCAATAGGCTGAAGGAACAACAGCACCACAGCCACAAAAATGCCAGCCACTATAGTCACCATCATGGTGGCTGTTGAGAATATCCGGGCGGCATTTTCCTTGTCTTTGTTGGCAAAACGGAAGAATGATGTCTCCATGCCAAAGGTAAGGAGCACAAACAGCAGGGCTGTATAGGCATACATACGTGATATGACGCCATATCCTCCGCTTGCCGCCGACATCTTGACAGTGTACAACGGCACAAGCAGATAGTTGAGGAAGCGCCCAACTATACTGCTCACGCCGTATATCATTGTGTCTTTTCCTAAAGACTTAAGACTTGCCATAGAATAGTTTCGTTATTATTCCGTTGTTCCGAAAATAATGTTGTACAATGCCGTCACATCTGAGGTATTAGGATCAATATCCTCACTGCCATCGATATTACACCTCTCCTTAGGAGTAACGGTATCTGTTCCGAAGATGACATTATAAAGGTTGGTCACATCGGTGGTATTCTTGTCACCGTCAATATTTATGTCACCGGTGATATCAGCGAAGCGATGAACATAGTTGGGTAAATAATAACCCAAGTGAGGGGGTTGGTTGTAAGCTGTTTGCTGCCATGTGATACCCATACGGTAAACATGGTCGTGCATGAGTGTGGGAACACGGAAATGGGTGGGTACTGAGGATGAGAAGACAATGAGGTCTTCCTTGGTATTCTTATCCCATAATATAACCTCCTCGCGCCAGTCACCGAAGATATCTGCAGAGAGGTTGGGGGTTGCCTTGGTAGAGTTGCAACTGGAGACACCATAGGTAGATACTGGTTTGCCTGCTATAGACTGAACAAGAGCTCCGGTACCGACTTTGACTTTGCTTATTGACGCGCCGTCAAGCAATTCATCAAGGAGGTCACCATCCCAATAGATGCGGAAATTCACAGACACCGACTTCTCGTTTGCCACCTGTCCATTCTCTGCACACAGTTGCTGGCGGTTGTTGCTGGACCAGTACTCAAAGCCCGGCACACCCGGCACATCTACAACATCGGCAGACATTCCGCGGCCGTTGTCAGAGGCACCCACATCACTGCGAATAATCTCACCCGTTGCAGCGTCATGCAGATCCCATCCGTACTCTAACGTTCCTGTTTTCTCCTCATGCACCTCAAAGACCTCTAATCCCGGTCGGCTGGGTATAAGGTCGCTCACGTGCATGGCGTCACCATGGCCGAAGCCGGTGGCGTAAAGCAGGTTGCCGTCATTGTCAATAGCGCATGAGCCATAGATAATCTCATCGCAGCCGTCTCCGTCAACGTCTGCCACGCTCATATTGTGGTTACCGTTACCGTAGGCTGTGTATCTTGCACCCTTGCCGCAAGTATTCTTGCTATATGTCTTTGTGGTCTTCTTGCCAGTGGCGTCGGTCAGTTGCACCGACGTCTGAGAGATAGATCCATGCAGCCACTTTGTGGACAGCTTGCTGCCATCAAAGTCCACAGCCCAAACATAAGCACGGGTATAGTAACCACGGCACATTATGGCACTCGGACGACTGTCTGGTCCATCGAGATATGCCACACTGGCAAGGAAACGGTCGCAGCGACCGCCGTAGTTATCACCCCAAAAACTCTCAACGGAGCCTGATGGCGCTCCACCCAATGTTCCGGCTCGGTTGGGATTATAGAATACAGTATGTATTGCCTTACCCGTCAGACCCTCAAAGACTGTGAGGTACTCCGGTCCGTCAAGGACATAGCCTTTACTGTTTCGATAAGACTTACTGTTGTCGGTGCCGGTAATCTCCGAATCATCGGCGGCCTTGCTTACAAAGTTACCTTTGCCGTCCTTTGACCACGGGGCTGTCTTACAGATCATCTCAGCCTTGCCGTCTCCGTCAAAGTCATAGACCAGGAACTGGGTATAGTGTGCACCGGCACGGATATTCGGTCCGAGGTTGACACTCCAGAGCCGTGTGCCGTCAAGTTTATAGCAGTCAATGATAACATTGGATGTTTTGCCGGATTTACTATTATCTTGTGAGTCAGCCGGATCCCATTTCACAAAAAGTTCATACTCTCCGTCTCCGTCAACGTCACCAACAGAGCAATCATTGGGACTATAATCAGAAGAATTGTTATTAACCGATGCGTCTGGTTTCTGCAGGTGTATGCGCTTGACATAATCGCCCCAAGACACCACTTCCTCTGTCGTCTCTGTCACATCACCGTTGACAACAGTCTCAACGGTATATTTATCAGTGTCTGTACCCTCCGGGTCGGTATAGCATGTCACATTGCCGATATTTCCGGCAAGGAGTGTCCCGTTTTTGTACAGATTAAATGTGGTATGTTTGAAATCATCCGTTCCGAGCAGTCGCCAACTGATAAAATTACCCGTTGCATTTGTCTGCCCGTCCTTAAAGACGACAAGACCTCTGTTTAACTTCTCCATCTGTGATGCGGGAGTTGATGGCGCAGCCACCTCATACTGTGCCTGAGCCGTTCCCACGGCGGAAAGACATACTAATGCTGATAACAGCCCTTTAAATAACCTCATGATAATAATATTTTTGCAAAAACAGTTTTCAACCTGCAAAGATACTACAAAAATCCAATTAAAAAGAAAATACCCGAAAAAAAACGAAGAATAGAATAGTTATTGCCTTAAAAACTCAAAACACAAAAAACGGATCCGCCGTTACACGAGACTCAAAGTCATTGGTTGAGTTATTGGTATCCTTTAGTATAATACGTGTTCCATCCACCCGATCAAGTTTTCTGCGCATTGCCTTACCATAACGGGAGGTGTCGTTTGCGGAAATAGAGATATATGCATAGCCGCTATCCAATGTAGGTGTTGTCACAAGCCATTGCATATTCTGAAATATACTGCAATTCACAGCATCTACAACCCATGAGTTTGGAACCTTATAGCAATCGCTCACCATTTTTTTATTGCCGGAAGAGGTGGTGAGTCTATAACTATATTCATAATAATAATCTGTCAGAAACTTGGCGCGTCCGACAGGCATCCTGACAAGAGCGAAAGCTGTGGTGCCGAGACTGTTTGGACTATAAAAGGTATTTGTCTTAGCGTAGTACCGCACGAGATTTGGCACTTGGGGATTGTCACTGTCAACATATTGTGGGATGTCTGATATGTCATACCACTCAAAGTCAGCAGTCTGGAAGTCCCATGAGTTGGGGTTGTGTATATTATGGTTGATGGCATTTGCCACGATCAGCAACCGGCCTCCCGGTTCTACAGGATAGTCCTTTCCGCTACCGGGTATCATATAAATGGCGCTCACCGCCAAGTAGTCATTTGTGATGTTTGGAACATAATCGACCTTCATCACGGTAACAAACTCCGACTCCGCTATACACAGGCTGTCAGCATACAGCACATGATCCGTATTGTTATACACAACAAAATATTTGTCAGCATCATAATATGTTCCCTGTGGTGTAGGTGTACCGGCACAGAAAATCTCAGCAAGCACAAACCCCATGCCTTCTTCAGCGGGGTTCTGGGGATTACTACCTGGTTGCGGTTCCTGTGGATCATCTGGTTTATCCTGGTCTGGTGTATTACTCTCCGTCGGCGTTTCCGTCTCGTTCTGAGCCATACCATTCTCTTCCTCATCATCCACCTTCTCACATGCCACAGAAAGAAGTGCCGCCAATACTAATACCACTGTTTTCAGTTTTCTCATGGAATTATCGTTCTTAGGTATAAAAAATATGAGTTTTCAAAATATCGGTGCAAATATACCCAAAACAAATGACTAATGCAAATATTTGCATCAGTCATATTTATATTGGACATTATTTGTGTTAAAAATTTGGATTTGTGACAACTTTGTATTATCTTTGCCACATTATTGTAGAACCTATAAATTTATTACTATTATGATTATCGGTATTCCAAAAGAGATTAAGAATAATGAGAACCGGGTAGGAATGACACCCGCGGGAGTGGCTGAGTTTATAAAACGTGGTCACAAGGTTTATGTACAGGCTACAGCCGGTATGGGAAGCGGCTTCTGTGATGAGGCTTACACCGCAGTGGGAGCAGAAATCCTGCCTACCATAGAGGATGTATATGCAAAGGCAGAGATGATAATAAAGGTGAAAGAGCCCATCAGCCCGGAGTATCCACTGATACGCAAGGGACAGGTGCTGTTCACTTATTTCCATTTTGCCAGCGACCGTGAACTGACAGAGGCAATGATGCGCAGCGGAGCAATATGTATAGCATACGAGACAGTAGAGAAGAGCGACCACTCACTACCACTACTCATACCCATGAGCGAGGTTGCCGGCCGTATGGCACCACAAAACGGGGCATATTACTTACAGAAGACCAAGGGTGGCAAGGGTAAACTGATGGCTGGTGTGCCTGGCGTGAAACCCGCAAAGGTTTTAGTGTTAGGCGGAGGAACAGTAGGTGAAGCTGCGGCACGTATCGCCGCAGGCATGGGAGCCGAAGTGACAATCACAGATATCTCACTGCCACGCCTGAAACAACTGTCTATAGATATGCCGGCAAACGTACACACATTGTACTCTTCAGAGCATAATATTCGCAAGGAACTGCCCGACACAGACATTGTAATTGGCTCGGTACTAATTCCGGGTGACGCAGCCCCAAAACTGATAACCAAAGATATGCTGAAACTGATGGAACCTGGCACAGTACTTGTAGATGTGGCGATAGACCAGGGCGGATGCTTTGAGACATCTCATCCCACCACCCATTCTGATCCAGTATATACAGTGGATGGCATCGTACATTATGCTGTGGCAAACATCCCCGGAGCGGTACCTTATACCTCTACAACGGCTCTTACCAATGCCACCTTGCGCTATGCCTTAGCATTGGCTGACAAGGGCTGGCAGAAAGCCTGTGAAGATGACGAGGCACTCCACAAAGGTCTTAACATCATTGACGGCAAGATTGTATATGAGGCAATAGCAAAAGTATGGGGACTGTGATTATATTTACTATTTGACGATTGACTATTGATTAGTTCCCGTTAACGTTCCCGTTGAGAAAAAATATATCACTTTCAACATTCAGCTTTTATCTTTTAACTCAACTGAAGCAGCTTCAGTTGAGTTATTTTATTACTTTCTTATAACATCTGCGTCGCTTGTGCATCACGGGGTTCAGATATTCCCACTGACTCTGCACACCGGCATTATCCTCCATCTCCACCTGGCTCTCGCCCCACTTAAAGCCGTAAGCCTGATAACGTGGTATAAGGTCGGAGAACATAAGTGCGTTGGCGCCTTTCTTGCGGTATTCCGGGAGCACACCCATGAGCAGCAAGTCAACGCCTTCTGTCTTGTGCCATTTGATGGCTCTCAGCAGATGCCACCATCCAAAGGGGAAGAGACGGCCCCTGCGGCATTTCTGCAGTGCGTGCGAGAGTGACGGTATCGTGATGCCTACGGCACATATCTTCTTGTCCGCATTCCAATCTTCGATGACGGTAATCAGGTTAAGGTCTGCATAGCGGAAATAGGTGTTCACATACTGGTCTATCTGCTTGTCTGACAGCTGGGAGTAGCCATACAGGTCTTGGAAGGTCTGATTGATGATGTCAAGCACTTTCTTGCCATAGCCACCCTCAAAGACATCTTTCTTGCTGAGTTTCTTCACGTGCAGATTGTAGCGTTTCTCTATCATCTCAGCTAATCGTGTGTATTTCTCAGGCACAGTGTCGGGCACATACATCTTGTACTCCACATAGTCATTATCCTTCTCAAAACCACCCATAGCCTCAAAATGCTCCGGATAGTATGCGAAATTATATATTGTGGCCATCGTACCCAACTGGTCGAACCCCCAAATGAGCATGCCTTCCGGATCAAAATCCGTAAATCCCAGGGGACCAATCACCTCTTCCATGCCATGCTCCCTACCCCACTGCTCTACGGCATCCATAAGAGCGCGGCTCACCTCACGGTCATCAATGAAGTCTATCCACCCGAAACGTACCGCCTTGCACTTCCATTTCACATTAGCCCGATGGTTAATGATGGCAGCCACACGGCCAACCATCTTACCATCTTTATACGCCATAAAATACTCAGCCTCACAGAAATCGAACGCGGCATTCTTTTCTTTGTCAAGAGTTGCCATCTCGTCACTGAAGAGGTTTGGCACATTATACTCATTACCCTCATACAGGTCATAATGGAAGTCAATGAACTGAGTCAAATCCTTCCTGTTTTCTACTTTTCTTATTTCTATCATGATAGTTAAAATTCGATGCAAAATTATTCATTTTTCCCGAAATGTACAATAATTCCTTTTTTTTTTGTACTTTTGCCCCCATGAAACGAGAAGATTTTGAGATTATGGCTCCCGTCGGGAGTCGTGAATCACTGACAGCAGCCATTCAGGCAGGTGCTGACTCGGTGTATTTCGGCATCGGACAACTTAACATGCGCTCCCATTCCGCTAATAAGTTCACCATTGATGACCTGAGGGAGATTGCCGCAACCTGCACAGAGCATGGTATAAAGACATACCTGACAGTGAACACCATCATCTATCAGGAAGACCTTGATATGATGCGCCAGATAGTGGATGCCGCAAAGGAAGCGCGGATAACAGCTATCATCGCCAGCGACGTAGCAGTAATGACCTATTGCAATAAAGTTGGTGTGGAGGTGCATCTCTCCACACAACTTAACATATCCAATATCGAGGCATTGGAGTTTTACGCACAATTTGCGGATGTGGTAGTATTGGCTCGGGAACTGAACATCACTCAGGTAGAAGAAATATACCGTCTGATAGAGGATCGCGACATCCGCGGACCCCAAGGTGACCGCATCAGGATAGAAATGTTCTGCCATGGAGCGTTATGTATGGCTATCAGCGGCAAGTGTTACCTTAGCCTGCAAAACACCTCACGCAGTGCCAACCGCGGCGAATGTATGCAGATATGCCGCAGGTCATACACCGTTACTGACAATGAGACGGGTACCCAGCTTGAGATAGACAATAAGTATATCATGAGTCCGAAAGACCTCAAGACGGTGAGGTTCATAGACAGGCTTATGAAAGCTGGAGTAAGAGTGTTCAAGATAGAGGGTCGTGCCCGTGGACCAGAGTATGTATATAATGTTGTGACTTGCTATAAGGAGGCTATCCAAAGTGTTCTTGACGGCACATTCACCGAAGAGCGTAAGGACGAGTGGGACAAACGGCTCGCCACCGTCTTTAACCGTGGTTTCTGGGATGGCTACTATCAGGGACAGACCCTTGGCGAATGGAACAAATACTACGGCAGCGTGGCGACAGAGAAAAAAGTCTATGTTGGTAAGGGTGTGAAATATTTCTCCAAACTTGGCGTGGCGGAGTTCACCTGTGAGGCAACAGAGTTCAGCGTTGGCGACAAACTGCTTGGTACCGGTCCCACCACAGGTGTGATGTATCTCACATGCAATGAGATACGCTATGAGTTAGAGAAAGTGGATACAGCCCGTAAGGGTACACACGTATCAATACCCGTAACCGGCAAGATACGACCGAGCGATAAATTATTTAAAATAGTAAAAGCGGAATACAATGACGATTAACGAGAGACAAGACGAGGTGATAGAAGAGTTTGAGGAGTTCTCCGACTGGATGGACAAATACCAGATGCTCATCGACTTAGGTAATGACCTCGCACCATTGGAGGATAAATATAAGACAGAGCAGAACCTTATTGACGGTTGTCAGAGCCGTGTGTGGCTTCAGTGTGATATTACCGGTGGTAAGATGGTTCTGTCTGCTGATAGCGATGCGTTAATAGTAAAGGGTATTATTGCACTGCTGATACGTGTGCTCAATAACAGCACCCCAAAAGAGGTGCTTGAAGCAGACCTGTACTTCATTGAGCGCATAGGGCTGCGCGACCATCTCAGTCCCACCCGCAGCAACGGCCTCCTGGCAATGGTAAAACAAATAAAGACTTACGCACTTATTTATAACGGGAACGGGAACGCTAACGGTAACACTTAGTCCGCTTGAGTATTTCCCACATGACGATGCCGGCGGTGACAGAGACATTCATGGAATGCTTGGTACCGTATTGAGGTATCTCTATACAGCCGTCACAGAGGTCAACGACCTCCTGATGGATACCCTTCACCTCATTGCCAAAGATGACGGCATAGCCCTTACTCTGTGGCAACCGCAGGTCTTGAAGCATGGTAGAGCCTTCTGCCTGCTCAACAGCATATACAAAGATACCGTCATCATGCAGTGCCTTGACAGCCTCATCCGCAGTGGCGAAATAACGCCACTCCACACTGTCCTCACCCCCGAGGGCAGTTTTGTGTATCTCTGCGTTGGGCGGTGTAGCGGTGATACCACACAGATAGACAGCGGCGATGCGGAAAGCATCGCCCGTACGGAATACCGAACCCACATTATACAGGGACCTCACATCATCCAACACCACTATTAACGGCAGTTTGTCGGCAGACTTAAACTCGTCCACCGACAAACGCTCCATTTCTATCGTCCTTAGTTTTCTCATTTTTGAGGTTATGAGGTTGTGAGGTTATGAGGTTTGGATCAGACATATTCAGAGAAATCTGTCAAACGCATGTCTCCCTTGCGCAGGAAAGTGTCGTGGAAAGCCAACGCGGCACGCATGTGCTGCGGCTCATGACCCATCGGCGCTATATGCGTCAGGTAGTCACGCAACAGCGGCTTGTAGTCCGGATGCGCACAGTTTTCTATCACCTCCCATGCCCTTCGTACCGGGCCCTTACCTCTGAGGTCGGCTATACCCTGCTCTGTGGCAATGATGTCAACATCATGCTCCGTGGAGTCCACATGACAGCACATCGGCACGATGGCAGATATAGTGCCACCCTTTGCGGTGGACGGTGTTGTGAATATACTGATATACCCGTTACGCTCATAGTCGCATGATCCGCCAATGCCATTCATCAATGGTGAACCGCACACATGACTTGAGTTCTCATTACCATAGAGGTCACACTCAAGGGGTGTATTGATGGCGATAACGCCCAAACGGCGTATCACCTCGGGTGAATTGGCTATCTCACTCTGGCGTATAGTAAGGTGTTTTGAGAAATAGTCCATATTGTCATATACCTTGTAGAGAGCCTCATTGGTAACAGTCATGGCTGTGGCAGAGGCGAAACCGATACGTCCCTCAAGCATATAATCGATGGCGGCGTCCTGCACCACCTCACTATAGACATTAAACCTTGGTATCAGCTTACTTGTGCCAAGGGCTTTCAGTACGGCATTACCTGTGGTACCCACACCGCTCTGGATGGGCAAGAACTGTTTGGGTATCCTGCCAACTTTCATATCGTTTGCCAAGAGGTCTGCCACATGCTGCCCGATAAGCATTATCTCACCGTCAGGATCCTTGAAAGCGCGTGCCTCCTCTGGTATGTTACTCTCTATCACACCAACAATCTTCTTGGGGTCTATACTGACATAATCATTGCCTATGCGGTCGTAGGGTGAATGGATATCCATCACCTCACGCCCTTCCCAACACTCTTTCGGCTCCCATGTGTCATGCAAAAACCTTGAGTTGGGATTATGGAATTGGTTGTGCTCAATGATAATCTTTTCTGCAAGGCGTGCTATGGTTGTCACTATGCCGCCGGCGGATGTGAGATAAGCCTTACACTCTGTCTCACCCTCCACCATGTCAGATACCTCTATCACAGCCCAATCAACCTTACCGTAGAATCCCCTGCGCAGACGTTCTGCCATGTGACCTAAATGCATGTCCTCGTAATCAACCTCACCTAAGTTGGTGTGTGTACGGAAATCCTTGTTGGTAGAGAATGGTGCACGAAACTTGAGAGCCTTGGCGTTTGCCATGTCACCCTCCACACTTTGGCAGGACGATGCTCCTGTCAGTACTCCCACGGCAAACTCCTCGCCACGGTTATGTTTCTCTATTGCCAACTTCGACAACTCCCTGAATATAGCTTTCGGATTGCCGTTAGGTGTAAATCCACTCAATGCCATCATGTCGCCATTGTGGATCATCGCTGCAGCCTCAGCTGCTGTTATTCTTCTATATGCCATTATTTTGATTTTAATCTCTCAAATAATTATAATCTTATAACCTTAAAACCTTATAACCTTATAACCTTACTACCTTCCAGACAACATTTCAAAGTTTAATTTCTCAAGGTCGGTGAATGTGCCTGTGGTCTTGTCTCTGCGCGTTGTCATCTCATGCATCACCGTAGATATAACGCCCAAACCCATATAATCCATCATCTCACTGTTGAGCGGACGTAGCGACGCAATAGCCCACGGTCCGTCAATGTACGGGTTGAAGTACGCCACCTTGGTCAACAGTCCCTCACTGCCGAAGTCTGGGCGTAGATCTGCATATTCATCGCGTGATGTCTCCTTAAAACTCACTCCTTTCTCATTGATTTTAACCTCCCATGTGGTTGGCATTGCCAATGCTCCACCACACACCGGTTCACCATTCCTGCCGCGGTATTCCCTACGTGCCATACGTCCCTCGGCAAAGGTAATGTAATCAGTTGGGGTGTCGTATTCATACCTGCCGTCACTTGTTGAGAACATGTATCCGCCAGGGTCGTTGCCACTCCAAGGGTTCCGCCAATCTATATAGCGTGTTCCGAAAACAGCATACTCACCTTTCTCCGACTTATAAATACCGTCTAATAAGTCACGACGATCCCTTTCTTCATTGGCTTTTCCACTGAGGTCAATAATATCAACGATCTTTTGGCCTGACATGACGACATCAAGGTCATAATAGTCATTCTTATAATGAACAGCCTCTTTGCCTGCCCACTTGCCATCCGCCACCTTGTGGGTTTCCATCTTCTTCAACGGTGCACGCGCTTTACCCAATTCCACGGCATAGCGTATCATTTTGCTAATCTGCCTCACCTGCCAAGCCTCAAGATATCCGTTAGCGTCACGTACCGTACCGTCTTCCAACACGATGTGCATATTCTCTACCTGACCATAGTCACGGCCAACAGGATATTGTATCTCTCCAGCCCTGTCCGGGTAAGACAGCACCCAGCTCTTTAGCAAGCTGTCGGCGAATACCAACGCCTTGTCGTCAATCTCCACCTTTACGCTGTCAGTACCGTTTTCCTTATCAAATTCCTTATTGGAGTAATACTCCGCCAATATCCTCCCATCATCTGTTTTCCATACATGAGCCACCTCACGACACTTGTCGTTCACTCTGTTGGTCATCACATAGTGGTATTCCTTGACGTTGCTTTTAACCTCCACTTTCTTTGGTTCTTTGTCTTTATTAGGTTTTTCCGGTTTAGGGGAAACCTTGGCACATCCTATTGCGGCTATAGCCAAAATAGATGCTATAATTATCAACGTCGTCTTCATAACAATAGGTTTTTACTTTTATTATTAGTTTTTTATTGCGCAAAATTACTGTTTTTTTTCTTATTATCACAAAAATGGCACAAGTTTTTTGATATTTGCCATTTTTACAGTAATTTTGCGCTCTGACAAAGAGACAAAACTAAAAACGGGAACGGGAACGTTAACCGGAACTGTATTACTTTTAACTCGCATGGACATTTAGACAAAGAGACAATACATATATGGAACAGACATTACTTCTTTACAACACCCTACACAGACAGAAAGAGCGTTTCGAACCCATTCACGCACCCAATGTTGGAATGTATGTGTGTGGCCCCACCGTTTATGGTGATCCACATCTTGGTCACGCCCGCCCTGCAATAACATTCGACATCCTCTTTCGTTATCTCCGACATCTCGGGTATAAGGTAAGGTATGTCAGAAATATTACTGATGTAGGCCATTTAGAGCATGACGCCGATGACGGCGATGATAAAATAGCCAAGAAGGCAAGATTAGAGCAGTTAGAGCCTATGGAGATAGCCCAATACTACACCAACCGCTACCATGACGCCATGAAAGCCCTCAACGTGCTGCCACCAAGCATTGAACCACATGCAACAGGACATATCATAGAGCAACAGCAACTGGTGAAAGAGATTCTTGACAATGGTTTCGCATACGAGAGCAACGGATCTGTATATTTCGACATAGAGGCTTATAACAAGAAATATCACTATGGCGTGCTCTCCGGCCGCAACCTCACAGATGTCATCAATGAGAGCCGTGCCTTAGACGGTGTTAGCGAAAAGCGTAATCAGGTTGACTTCGCATTATGGAAAAAGGCACAGCCGGAACATATCATGCGCTGGCCCAGTGAGTGGAGTGACGGCTTCCCCGGATGGCACTGCGAGTGCACAGCCATGGGTCGCAAATATCTTGGTAAGCAGTTTGATATCCATGGTGGCGGCATGGACCTGGTGTTCCCACACCACGAGTGTGAGATTGCCCAGGCTGTGGCTTCACAGGGCGAGCCAATGGTTAAATACTGGATGCACAACAATATGATAACCATCAACGGTCAGAAGATGGGCAAGTCTTTGGGCAACTTCATCACATTGGAACAGTTCTTCACAGGTAATAACGAGTCACTTGAGAAGGCATTCTCACCCATGACAATACGATTCTTTATACTATCCGCACACTATCGCAGCACTGTGGACTTCTCCAACGACGCCCTATTGGCAAGTGAGAAGGGTCTGACCCGTCTTATGGACGCCATTAATGATATTGAGAGGATACAGCCATCCGACAAGTCGGATGATAAGACAGCTGCCTTTGTCAAGGCACTGCGCCAGAGATGCTACGATGCCATGAACGATGACCTTCAGACCCAGGTGGTTATCAGTTATCTCTTTGAGGCGTGCCATGTCATCAACAGCCTGATTGATCATAAGTCACTCATCAGCGCTGATGATTTGACAGAACTTACCAGTGTGATGCACCTATTCGCCTTTGACTTGCTTGGCCTGAAGAATGAAGCTGGCAGTAATGACAACAGTCGCGAAGAGGCATTCTCTAAGGTTGTTGATATGATATTAGAGTTGCGCGCCAAGGCCAAGGCTGCCAAAGACTGGGCAACAAGCGATAAGATACGCGATGATCTCGCTGCCGCGGGATTTGAGATAAAAGACACCAAAGACGGTGCAACATGGAAATTGGCTTAGTCCTCGAGGACTAAGCCAATTTCCATTATGACGGACAACTCCGATTTCCATTAGGCATTAGGGGGTAAAGGTGCTCCCGGTGTTGCCGGTGGTATCTGACCAGCAGGGGCTGCGGGGTTATATGTTGCTGGACCCTGCTGCGGGAATCCCTGTGGCGCTTGCTGCGGATAACCCTGTGGTGCCTGTTGTGGATAGCCACCGGCAGGACCCTGAGGCGGCATGCCACCACCACCCTGAGGCGCTCCACCTCCCTGACCATAGAGGTCTGGGTATTGTTCTTTCTTGTCCTCATCAGTCTTAAGGTATTCCTTAAGGTCGAAGTGCAACATGCTGGCAACGAATGATGACGGCCACTGACGAACCATACGGTTCATCTTCGTTGCGGTGTCATTGTAGATCATACGTGCCATACGAACATTCTCCTCATAGTGGTTGACGCTCTGCATCACAAACATGTACTGCTCAGAAGCCTTCAGCTGTGGGTATGCCTCGCTGACAGCCATCAGACGGCTGAACACACTAGCGAATTCTGACTGCGCTGAGTTGATGTCGGCTGCTGTAGCCACTGTTGTCTGCCTGCGCTGTGCGATGACATTGATAAGTGTCCTCGACTCATGCTGTGCATACTGTGTGGCTGTCTGTGCCAATGCGAGCAGGGCATCCCAACGGGAGTTGAGCTGCACGGCAATCTGGCCAATTGAATTTTTACACATTTCGTCAAGGCTTACCAACTGACGCTGTGTGTTAAACACATACAAGGCAATAGCAATCACCAGGACGAAAATAATAAGCAATAATATTACTAATACTGTTACCATAATTATAATGAATTAAAATTATTATTATCTCAATCATCGGACAGAGCAAAGTCAAGCTGTCGTTTCTCTAAATTGGCAGAGGCCACTCGTATACGTATCGGGTCTCCCAACTGATACTTATGATGACGACGCCTGCCGACAAGGCAATAGTTCTTCTCATCAAAATCGTAGTAGTCATCATCTAAGTCACGCATAGGCACCATACCCTCACAATGGTTCTCGTCTATCTCACAATAGATGCCATATGACTGTATGCCGCTGATATGTGCGTCAAAGGTCTCGCCCACCTTATCGCCCATAAACTCCACCATCTTATACTTTATTGAGTCACGCTCAGCATTGGCTGCTGTCTGTTCCATATCGCTGCAATGCTCACATTTCTCCTCATACTGATCCTTGTTAACGCTGCGTCCACCCTGCTGGTAACGGGTCAGAAGACGGTGTACCATAGTGTCGGGATAGCGGCGTATGGGACTGGTGAAATGGGTGTAATAATCAAAAGCCAGACCGAAGTGACCGATATTATGCACACTGTACTTAGCCTTCATCATAGCCCTCAGCGCCACCGTCTGTATGAGTTTCTGCTCTTTGCGCCCCTCGCAACCATCCATCAAGGCATTGAGGCTGCGTGCCGTGGAACCTTTGGTACCTGCCGTTTTTAACTTATATCCAAACTTCATAACAAACTCGCGCAGTGTCTCCAGTTTCTGAGGATCTGGATTATCATGCACTCGGTATGGCAGTGTCTTCACTGCCTTACCCTTTGGCACCTTACCAATGCTCTCTGCCACTGTCCTGTTGGCAAGCAGCATAAACTCCTCTATCAGTTTGTTGGCATCCTTAGAGCGCTTAAAATAACATGCTATGGGCTTTCCTGTCTCATCTACATCGAAATGCAACTCCTCAGAGTCAAAGTTGATGGCGCCATTCTTAAACCGTTGCTCACGCAATAGTTTCGCCAACCGGTCGAGCATAATCAACTCCTCGGCATACTCACCTTGATAGCCTCCCTTTGGTGCTGGTGGTGCCGGCTGACCGGTGCCATCCACAACACCGTTCTGTTCCAGTATAGCCTGTGCTTCCTCATAAGCAAAACGGCGGTTGCTCTTTATCACGGTATGTACTAATCGCCAGTCTTTTATCTCAGCCTGTTCGTTAAGATTGAATATAACACTGTAACACAATTTCTCCTCATCGGGTCTCAGTGAACAGATGAAGTTGCAAAGGCGCTCCGGAAGCATAGGGATAGTACGGTCAACGAGATAGACGGATGTAGCTCTGTTAAATGCCTCCTTGTCTATCACACTCCCCTCTTTCACGTAGTGGCTCACGTCGGCGATATGCACACCTACCTCCCATAACTTGTCATCCAAACGTCTTACCGACAAAGCATCATCATAATCTTTAGCATCCTTTGGGTCGATTGTGAATGTTACGACATCACGGAAGTCCTCTCGCTCAGCAAAGTCCTCCGGTGTGATATCGGCGCTAATACGGTTTGCTGCATCCTCTACGGCCTTGGGATAATGATATGGCAGTCCATACTGTGCGAGTATGGCGTGCATCTCTGCGTTGTTTTCACCAGTACGTCCCAGTATGTCTATCACCTCACCTATAATGTTCTTATGGTCAGCGTCAGGCCATTGCATCACTTTCACAACTGCTTTATCGCCAGTGGTACCACCCTTCAACTTCCGTTTAGGTATAATGATATCGTGTATATAGAGATTTTCCTGCGTTATAAGGAAAGCGATGTCACTATCCACCTGCAGTTTACCGACAAAGGTGTCTTTAGCCCTTTTGATAATCTCTATAACCATAGCCTCCTTGATATGGTTGCGGCGGCGCGCCATAAACTGCACCCTCACCCTGTCACCATTTAGGGCTGCCATGCTGTTACGTTCAGCGACAAAGACGGGCGTGCCTCCTTCATCCGGCTGGAATGTGTTCTTACCATTAGCCTTACGAACGAATGTGCCCTCCTGCACCTGACCCTTGGTATTGAGTCTGTATGCGCTGTCGCCATCCTTGCTAAGGTAGTCATCCCATGCCATCTCATCCATAATGTCAATGGCAAGCATCTTCAGCGGATGCGTGTTAAGTCTAAGGTCACGGAAGATTTGCTTAAAAGCCACCGTCTCCTCCGGCCTCTGCTGAAAATAGCTGTGCAACAGCTCTTCTAATTGTCTTTTTGTTAGCCGTTTACCGGCTTTCTTTCCTTTTCCCATGGTATCTTATTTTCTATAGTGAAATATTGCAATAGTGTGATAGTGCGAAGCAAAATTTCCAATTCTCAATTTTCAATTTCCCCAACTTCCTTATTAAACTGCTGAAGCAACCTTCTGTTGTCGTCAAGGAATTTCTGTCTTTTGACACGTTCTGTTGCGTTAAGACTGTCGGCAGGATAGTCTGCGGGATATAAGCGGAACTGCTTCTTTCCCGACAATGCCGGCCGTGACGTCCACACAAGGCTGTAGCCAGTATCTACAAGTGATGTCTTACCATTCTCCTTGCGTAACTTCATAGTCACCATGGCTCCTCCATCTGTATTAGGACGTGTCATGTTGGATATATAATTGCCGAGAGAATAAACCACAAGGCTTTTCTTACCCTTGTTGTCAACCACCTCAAACGGTTGTATCACGTGAGGATGACCCCCTATAACGTGGTCCACGCCATTGTCAAGCATCCACTGCGCCAGTTCACGCTGCTGCTTGTTAGGCTGTTGCACATATTCTATTCCCCAATGAGGTATGGCAATGATAACGTCTGGGTGCATTGCCTTTGCCTTTTTGATATCTCTAAGGATTTCCTCACGGTTCTCAAGGTTAACGATATACGGTGCTGGCACCTTCAGTCCATTGGTACCGTAAGTGAAGTTAAGCAATGCTATTGTTATGCCGTTGCGCTCAATGAGGAATGGGTATAGCTGCTCACGCTCCTTGGCGTTACGATATGTGCCGAGGTGTGGTATGCCGATGGAGTCCATAAGTGTAATGGTGCGGTTTATGCCACGCCCGTATGTATCAACACTGTGGTTGTTGGCTGTCACAAGGACGTCAAATCCCGCCTTTACGGCAGCGTCAAGATACTCATCAGGAGCACAGAACTGCGGGTAGCCCTTGTACGGCTTACCCCCCAGGGTAACCTCAAAGTTGGCAATGGCGAGGTCTGCCTGCTCTATCTTTGGTTTAACATAATCAAACACCCCCTCATAGCTGTATGTGCCGTCAGCCTGCATGGCTGCCTTTATCTGCGCCTCATGCTGCATCAGGTCTCCGGCAAAGAGTATTGTCAGCTCCGTCGCGCTGTCAGCCTTTGCGCTGTCCTCTCCGCTACTGTTTGCTTTTGCGTCCTGTCCGTTACATGCCATGGTCATCATAGCCATGGCCATGGTCAAAATAGAAAAAATCCGTTTCATTTTATTCTTTCTGTTGCTATAAGTACATATTATTCTGCGAAGATACAAAATAATACATCAATGCTGAACACATTGATGTATAATTTTTCCAATTTAACATTTTTTGGGGGTATTTCGAATAATAACAAAATGGTTACTGCCTCTTTCGCACTGCCACAGGGCGTATCGTCCTGCCAAAGTAACGGCCGGCGCGGGTATTCCCACGACGTTCGAACG
Organism: Prevotella sp.; assembly: GCA_017959365.1. Classification (GTDB taxonomy): domain Bacteria; phylum Bacteroidota; class Bacteroidia; order Bacteroidales; family Bacteroidaceae; genus Prevotella. The sequence continues at coordinate 3,222 of JAGDAU010000172.1, read as the reverse complement.
GATAATAGTCATCATTACTATAAACATCACGACCATTTTTCCATGACAGTGTATAAGCATTTACATTTCCATCGCTCACTTGCATACTGCTGAAATAACTGCCACCGTTTCCGGCATAGAGAGGATTGCTACTTGTTTCCTTGAAACCGGCAGCGGGCAGGAAGATGCTGTTGCCGTTAGGTCCTGTAACACGATAGCCTTTAATACCGTTGACAAGAACCCATGTCCTTGTGCAATTATTGTTCAACTCCCTCAACTCATCAACAGTAGGCATACGCCAGGCGTTACCCATGGTAAGATATGCCACATCATAATTGGTTGAGGCTATGTTACCATTACTGCCAATGGTCATGTAGGAGCCATTGTCATAGTACTGGTAATTGTCGCGAGTGTAAGTATCTTTCTCGCTTACCTCACCCCAGGCGTAATACTTACCATAGTCCTCTGGCCAGGCAGAACCGACATTGACATTAGACCAAAGCGTACCTGAAGGCAGTCCAAGATCAACCATCTCCCATCCGAAATGCTTAGCTGTGCCATAATACACATGACCATCAACCAAAGCGTATGCCCTGTACCAGTAACCCATATTATATTCCACATCAACAGTAGTATTTAGTCGGCACGGGTCTGATGTTTCCTTGGAATAGGTAAATGTCGCCGTGTTAAGCGTTACATTTGAACTGTCGCCGATTATAATGCCCACTGTTATCGGTGCAGACAGTTTCCTCATATTGGCAAAGGTACCATACACAGTAGCCTGCGTGTCGTTTAACTGCCAGTGAGCACTGTCGGTAAGGATTAGCATTGCATTATCCTCTAATACTACATTCGGAACGGCTACGGCACGTACAGACCTGCCAAAGTAACGGCCGGCGCGGGTATTCTCACGACGTTCGAACGGATAATAGTCATCATTGCCATAAACATCACGACCATTTTTCCATGACAGTGTATAAGCATTTACATTTCCATCGCCCACTTGTCTGCTGCTGAAATAGCTGCCGCCGTATCCGGCATAGAGAGGACTGTTGTTTGTTTCCTTGAAACCTGCAGCAGGCAGGAAGATACTGTTGCCGTTGGGTCCTGTCACCCTGTAGCCCTTAACATTGTTTTGGAGCACCCATTCCCAAGTACAGTTGTTGTTAAGCTCATACAGGTCATCGCTCGACGGCATACGCCACACACCACCCATATTGATATGTGCTGCATCCATGCCAGTCCAGGCGATATCATAATCATCTGAAAGGTTCTGCGTTGTTGCATATTTATAAGTGCCGGCTGTATAAGTGTCCTTTGTCTCTACTTCAGCCCATGCGTAATAGTCACCATATTGCTCCGGGGTGCCGGCACCGACATTCATATTTGCCCACAGGCGACCGGATGGCAGTCCGAGGTTCACCATCTCAAGACCAAAGTGACGTGCCTGACCATAATATGTGGAGTCACCCACGACAACGAAAGCCTTATACCAGTAACCCATATCCATATATACCTCAACATCTGTCGTTATGCGACACGCCTGTTGTGTCTGCATTGTATATTCATAGCGCGACTTCCCTCTTATAATCTGAGAACTGTCTCCTATTACGAAACCAACGGTCAGCGGCTCTGTAAGCGGTGTCGTGGTGGTGAATGTACCATACAGATAAGCCCTGCTTTCTCCAGGTTTCCATGTGGCGCTGTCGGTAAGGATATTAAATGCCAGACCGTCAGGAGTGGTAACATTAGGTGCGGCAACAGCCCGGATTGTGCGCCCTACATATCGTCCGGCACGCGACATGCTACGCTGCTCAAATGGATAATAATCGTCATTGCCGTAAATGCCAAAACCATTTCCCCATGACAGGGTATAAGCATTACTGTTTCCATCGTCCACCTGCGTAGCGCTTGGATAACTGCCACCTCTGTTCTCCCAGCTGAGATTGCCATTAATCTTAAAACCTCCTTGAGGCAGGAAAATGCTGTTACCGTTCTTACGACTCTTCACCCTATAACCGTTGACATTGTTCTGTGTTACCTTTTCCCAGTCACAACTGTCAACAAGTTCCTTTAGTTCTGCGTATGTCGGCATGCGCCATGCGTTACCTAAATTTACATGCGCAGCGTCATACGTTGTACCGGCTATGCTATAACCTTCTCCTATGTTTTGGGTGCCATAGGCATAATTTCCCGTTGTATAGGTGTCCTTTGGCGATGTCTCACCCCATGCGTAGTAATAACCATATTCCTCGGGGCTGTCAGCTCCAAGGTTCATATTAGCCCACTTAACACCAGACTTCAGACCAAGGTCAACCATAACATACCCGAATTGTCGCGACTCACCATAGAACACAGTGTCACCGGTAATAATATAAGCACGATAATAATAGCCTATATTATCATGAACAGATATGGTGTCTCTGAAACTGCCTGCTGTTATCACTGACTGCGAATGATTAAACAGTGAGGTTCCAATCTTGATATTAGCGCTGTCACCGATAACAAATCCCACGGTCACACTGCCCTTTATGGGCGCCGTACTGCTCAGTGTTCCATAGAGCACAGCCTTTGTGTCACCCATTCGCCATGATGTGCTGTCAGTATTAATCTTATATCCTATACCATCGGTGGATGTGGTCATCGTTGGAGCAACAGCCCTGATAGTACGGCCTATATACCTATCACTCCTATAATTATAATGATGCAATGGATAATAATTGTCATTATTTGCAAAATATCTTGCGCCACCACCTTCGCCGGTACTCCACGTAACGGTCCAAGCATAACTACTATTATCGCCTCCTTGATTGGAACTTGGGTATGATGCTCCGGATCCGGTAAACGATATTCCATTGTCTTTCCTTGCACCCGAGGCTGGCAGGAAGATACGGTTGCCGTTTATACCGGTTATGATAAATCCGTTGATACCGTTTACTGATGACCATGTCCACGTACAATTGTCATTCAGCTCATGCCACTCTGTTATGGTAGGCATTCGCCAAGCATTACCCATGTATAGTGTGGCGGCGTCATTCTGCGTACCGCCTATGTCAAGGTTGTTGCCCAAGTTTCTCGTACCATATTTATAGGTTCCGGAGGTATATGAGTCTTTTGTCTCTGTCTCACCCCATGCGTAGTAGTTTCCATAGTCCTCCACACTGTTGGCTCCGACGTTACGTGAAGCCCACTTCACACCGCTTGGCAGACCAAGGTCAATCATAAGGGCCTCAACGGGACGGC
>JAGDAU010000171.1 GCA_017959365.1 Prevotella sp. | reverse complement strand
TCACCCACCTCGAAATTATCCAAGGAAATGCCCGGGCCCACGACGGCACGGATATCAGATGGATTGGAACCATACATCTGACAAAGCCTTTGGACTGTCTTAACGACAATACAAGCCACTGTACCACGCCAACCGGCATGTACGGCTGCAGAAACCTTTTGAACGGGGTCATAAAGGAGAACAGGTATGCAGTCTGCTGTTGACACTCCGATACAGACTCCACTGACATCTGTTACCAACGCATCAGTATTCTCAAGGAGCAGAGCCTTGGTTTTAGGATTAAGGCTGAGAAACTCATCTGCGATAGGCAATATATATGTCCCGTGAGTCTGATGAGGCATCAATATCTTCTCAGGCGATATGCCGAGCATGGCTGACAGACGCATGAGATTAGAGGTTACGGCTGCTTCATCATCACCACAATACCTGTTGATGTTAAACTCAGCATAGTTGCCACGGCTCATGCCACCATGACGCGTGGTACTGAATGCAGTCACCCCGTCTCCAAGGTCATAATATGCCAGTCTTGGTGTAATCACTCTTCCCAGTCCTCTATAAACTCAATATCGTCAATATCCTCTATCTCATCAGGATCAATAATCTCTATATCCTCTCCCTCTGCCTTCAACTCAGCCGCAAATTGACCCATATCCTTGTCACGATGTACCAGCGTGTCGTCCTTGGTGATGTCAAGGAGTTTGTTGCTCTCGCTGTTCAGTTCGCGCCACAACACATCCTTAAGCTCGGGAATACCATAGCCCGTGACGGAAGAGATAAAGACCACTGGAAGATCATCAGGTAATGTCTCACGGAGCATCTCTATGAGCTCTTCATCGAGCAGGTCACACTTCGTTATGGCAAGCACACGGTGCTTGTCAAGCATCTCTGGATTGAAATTGCTCAGTTCGCCAAGCAATATATCATACTCACGGCGAATATCGTCGGTATCGCCAGGTATCATAAAGAGCAGCAAGGAGTTACGCTCTATATGCCGGAGAAAACGGAGTCCAAGTCCCCTACCCTCGCTGGCACCCTCAATGATACCGGGTATATCTGCCATGACAAATGATTTATTGTCACGATATGCCACAATGCCCAATGAGGGCTCAAGAGTAGTAAACGGATAGTTGGCAATCTTGGGTCTCGCACTCGACAATGATGACAGCAGCGTTGACTTACCGGCATTTGGAAAACCCACAAGACCGACATCAGCAAGCAGCTTCAGCTCAAGGATAACCGTCATCTCCTGCATCGGCTCACCGGGCTGTGCGTAACGCGGAGCCTGATTGGTGGCGCTACGGAACTGAAAATTACCCAGTCCGCCACGACCACCCTTGAGCAGCATCACCACCTGACCATCGTATGTCACATCGCAGACATATTTGCCTGTCTCAGCATTATAGACCACCGTACCGCATGGCACATCAATATACACATCCTTGCCATCGGTACCATGACACTTGTTGCTGCCGCCGTTACCACCGTGCTCGGCATACACATGACGCTCGTATTTAAGGTGTAGCAATGTCCAGTAGTTATGATTGCCACGTAGGTAAACATTGCCACCCCTTCCGCCATCACCGCCGTCAGGACCGCCATTAGGCTGATATTTCACGTGGCGCAGGTGCATGGAACCCCTGCCGCCCTTGCCAGAGCGACAATATATTTTCACATAATCAACGAAATTAGACTCTGGCATGTAATAATTAAAAATTAAGAATTAAGAATTAAAAATTAATAATCCAAGTTTCGCATTCGCTCAACTTATTGGTTGAATGTTGAAAGTTTAATGTTTACAGTGATATAGATTTCTTCGTGATTATTTACTATTCATAGGTACTCAGGCGAGCAAAGCTCGTAGTCCTATTTGACAATTTTCGATTTACTATTCGTTCCCGTTAACGTTCCCGTTCCCGTTGAAACATTATCACTTTCAACTTTCAACAATCTTATAGGCTATCCACCACTTTGAAGATGTCTGCTGATATGCGGTCAAGGTCGCCAAGACCGTCTATTCTATATCTCACACCCTCTTTGTCATACCACTCTATGAGCGGTGATGTCTGTTTGTGGTACACATCAAGACGCTTTTGTATTGTCTCCTCATTGTCATCTGAGCGTCCACTCACCTGACCACGCAGCAGAAGGCGTTTCATTAACTCATCCTCCGGTACGGCAAGCTCTATCATGGCAGCCACTCTGTCGCCACGGTCTGCAAGCATCTGCTTGAGAGCCTCCGCCTGAGCAATGGTGCGTGGGAAGCCATCAAAGATAACACCCTTGTGAGAGCGTCCGAAACCATCATATACCTTTGCCAGGATATCCACCATAAGGTCGTCAGGAATCAGCTGACCCTTATCAATAAACTCCTTGGCAATCTTACCTAATTCTGTCTCGTTTTTTATCTCTGTGCGCAACACGTCACCGGTAGAGATGTGCCCCATACCATAACGTTCTATCAACCGATCGCTTTGGGTACCCTTACCCGCGCCCGGAGCACCAAAAATAACAATATTCTTCATCTTTTTCTGTAAACTTTTAATTTATAGTAGATTAGAGTTTTGTATTTAATCTATTTGTTGGTTTATCACTTTCAACTTTCAACTTTTATCTTTGAACAATATCTCCTCAGTCTTCCACAATGGTATAAATATCCCTTAGTCCACGAGCCTGCTGGTCATAGTCAAGACCATATCCGAGGATAAAATCATTAGGTATCTCAAACACAGGATAGTCAATATGAATAGGCACCTTCAGACGCTCTGGCTTAACAAGCAGTGAACAGATATGAACAGACTTAGGATGGCGGGTGCCAAGAGTCTCTATCATACGCCTCATAGTAAGACCAGACTCAACAATATCTTCCAGAATAATAACTGTGCGATCTGTAAGGTCTTCGTTGATACCTATAACCTCCTTCACCTCTCCTGTAGATGTGGTTCCCTGATATGAAGCTAACTTCACAAAGGAGATCTCACATGGGATGGTAATCATTCGCATCAAGTCAGCGGCAAAGATAAAAGCACCGTTCAAGACGGCAAGAAACAAAGGATTCTTGTCTGCCATATCCTTGTTTATCTGGTCAGCAACAACTTTTATTCTCTTTAAAATCTCTGCCTCAGGTATTGAAACCTTGAATTTCTTGTCTCTTACTTGTATAATATCCATAGTTTGAAACTTTTATGTGTTTAACTTCGGTGCAAAGGTAGTAAAAAGTGAGCGAAAAGCAAAAGAAAAAAACAAAAAATAATAGTTAATAATGTGTTAATGGAACATTATATTGAAAAAAAATTAAAAATATGGTTTTAACAAACGCTCATTGATAATTATTTTGTAATTTTGCACCGTTATGAAGATATTTACAAGTGAACAATTAAGAAATTTAGACAGTTATACGATAGAGCACGAGCCTATATCCTCTATCGGACTGATGGAACGTGCCGCTAAGGCATTGACCAAAGCTATTGTGGAAGAATGGCCGAAGACAGACAAACCCATTGTGGTTTTTGCCGGACCGGGAAATAATGGTGGTGACGCTCTTGCCGTATCAAGAATGCTGGCAGAGTCGGGCTATCAAGTGTCGGTATATCTGTTTAACATCAATAATCACCTCTCTGATGACTGTGCGACAAATAAGGCACGCATCATTGAGAGCAAGAGAGTTAAAGCATTTGTTGAGATAACATCTGAGTTTGAGCCGCCAAAACTCGAAAGCGACATGCTCGTCATTGACGGACTATTCGGCACTGGGCTCAACAAAGCGCTGACAAAGGGATTCGCGTCACTCGTGAGGTATATCAACGCCTCACCGGCAAAGGTGATAAGCCTTGACATGCCATCTGGACTCATGACAGAGGACAACTCATTCAATGCCGCTCAAAATATCATCAAAGCCGATACAACGCTTACGTTACACACCATTAAATTAGCATTCCTCTTCGCTGGTATCCAACAGTATATCGGTAAGCTGAAAGTGTTGGACATCGGTCTCAGCAAAGAGTTTATTGACAAGGAAGAGACACAATATGTGATGCTGGAACAGAAGGACATAGCACCAAGGATGCTACAACGGAACCCATTTGCCCACAAGGGTAACATGGGAAAGGCAATGATTATTGCAGGAAGCTATGGCATGGCAGGTGCAGCAATCCTGATGACGCAGGCATGTTTGAGAAGTGGCGCCGGCAAGGTTATGGCCTATACCCCGACACTCAACTATGCTATCATGCAGACCTCCGTGCCAGAGGCTATCGTTGTACCGGGGAGTCATGACGAGAAATTCACAGAGGCGATAAACACAGAGGACTGCACCGCTTTAGGCATTGGTCCCGGACTGGGTCAGGACGAGGACACCGCCATTGCGTTTATCTCACAGCTCCGCCGCACTCAGGCTCCCGTGGTAGCTGACGCAGATGCTCTCAACATACTGTCCAACCACCGCGCGTGGATGCAACAGCTGCCAAAGGGTATTATCCTTACCCCACATCCCAAGGAGTTTGACCGCATGGCAGGCAACGCCAGCAGCGATGAATATGAGCGACTGACCAAAGCACGTGACCTTGCAGAGCACCTGCAGGCAAATATTATATTAAAAGGTCATTACTCCGCACTATGTACGCCGGAGGGAAAAATCTATTTCAACACAACAGGCAATGCGGGTATGGCAACAGCTGGAAGCGGTGACGTACTGACAGGCATCATAACCGGACTGTTGGCAAGAGGATACCGACCAAAGGATGCAAGCATAGTGGGTATGTATCTGCATGGCTTGGCTGGTGACTTGGCTGCCGCAACCATAGGCGAAGAGAGTTTGGTAGCAAGCGACATTATCCGCTTCCTGCCAAAAGCCTTCAAGAAAATAATGTCAAAGGAATGATTCAACTTGTCAACTAATATACTTGTCAACTAAAAAAAGCTCCCTATCGGGAGCTTTTTTAATTTATTCCGGTTTTGCTGAGAATTTGTATGAACTGCTGGCTCCATTTGCCGCGTTGAACACTACCCTGATGGGGATGCTGCTCCAACGAGACAAATCAACATTAACCTCAGTCTTATTCTTTATCTTGATAGTCTCAAGAACAGTACCCTCAAGGGTCTGAATATCAACACTCGTTATCGGCTGGTCGGCCTCTGCCTCAAGGACATCCTCCGATGACAATGAAGCCTTTACGTTCACCTCTGGCTGATTAGTGTCGGCTGTCATAGTAAACGAACGAGATAAGCCATTAACAGACCTGAAGGCAAACACCAGATTATCATCTTTCTTGAAATACTCTGTAACGTCTATCTCTACAGCATCCTTTCCGTCAAGGTCGATCTTACCGAGGGACTTACCGGAATAACTGGCTATCTCAAGCTCCTTGAGAGGCACATCGGCATGAGCCTTCAGTATGTTGTTGTTATCCAATGAGGCTGTGATATCCAGTGGCGCTGAGCCTTCCGGCCTATAAGCAGGGCGCACCACATGAGTAGTCGTTTCTGTACGACCCGCTCTCACCAGCTCCAGACCCATTGCCTGAAGGGTTTTCTCAGCGTAGTTGATACCTAACTGGCGGTATCCGTCACGGCTGAAATGCACATTGTCGCTGCATGGCGGACAACCGGCTGCAGATACGACGTATGCGTGCTGAAGCACCTTGGGCATCTTATTGATTGTCGGATTGGCATGAGCACACGCACCGCCATACTCAGAACGCACCACCTCGCCAAGAATTAGCGGACAGCGGGTGGAGTCAAGCTCCAGGTCGTTGACAATATCGTAATACACCTTCTTCACCTTCTTCAACCATGCGTCATTATACGCATCGGTCTCACCCTGATGAAGCAGGATACCACGTATCTCACCATCCTCCTGGGCAATCTGAGCCACTTCTATAAGCCGCTCGTATGGATTATTGCCGTATGCAGCGATCTCACGCTTCTTCCAGTCTTCAGTAACGCTATTGATATAAGCCTTGCAGGCATCCTTGTCAAAGAGATCTATAGCGGTGCCATCAACAGCCACGCTCACCACACCCACCTTAGAACCAGCAGGAAGGGAATTGAGCATCTCACGACCAAAGAAATCCACAAAGCCCAACTTTGTATCCTGACGGCAGATAGGCGGCACTGCCTTACGCCACTTGCCTATCTTACGCCCATCCTTGCCATCAACAGCCGACATACTCATAAAACGCTCGTCAACATTCTTGTCTTCCGAAGTAATCTCTGCCTGTCCAACCATATTAGACTGACCAATACAAAGGAATATATAGAAATTCTCGTCCTGAGCATTGGCACACACAACTGACAACAGCAGCGACAAGGTCAGTAATAATTTCTTTATTTTACACATAATCAATTATTATTAGCGCAAAAAGGCGACTGCCTCTGAACAACAGAAGCACCGCCTTTTTATTATTATACAGTAAAAAAACCTGTTAAGATATTAACACTCAGCGAGCTTGTTGTCTGAGCCAAGCACGTCAACAATCTTATGCTTGTACATCTTCTCCATCTCCTCACGAGCTGGTCCGCAATACTTACGTGGATCAAACTCACCTGGTTTCTCAACAAATACCTTACGTACTGCAGCTGTAAATGCCAGACGTGAGTCGGAATCGATATTAATCTTACATACAGCGCTCTTGGCTGCCTTGCGGAGCTGCTCCTCTGGAATACCCACAGCATCAGGCAGTTTGCCACCATATTGGTTAATCATATCAACATACTCCTGCGGAACAGAAGAAGAACCGTGCAGAACAATCGGGAAACCAGGTAACTGAACCATAATAGCGTCGAGAACGTCGAATGCCAATGGAGGAGGAATGAGTTTGCCTGTCTTCGGGTCGCGTGTGCACTGCTCCGGAGTAAACTTATAAGCACCATGAGAAGTACCTATTGATATTGCCAGCGAATCACAGCCTGTGCGTGTGGCAAAGTCAACCACCTCCTCTGGTTTTGTGTAGTGTGACTCTACGGCAACAACGTCATCCTCTACACCTGCCAAGACACCGAGTTCAGCCTCAACAGTAACATCGAACTGATGTGCATACTCCACAACCTTCTTTGTGAGGGCGATATTCTCCTCGTATGGAAGAGAGCTGCCATCAATCATTACAGAAGAGAAACCAAAATCAACACAGCTCTTACATGTCTCAAAGCTGTCACCATGGTCAAGGTGAAGGGCTATCTCTGGATGAGCGCAGCCAAGTTCCTTGGCATACTCAACAGCACCCTGAGCCATATATCTCAACAGTGTCTGGTTGGCGTAGTTACGGGCACCTTTTGAAACCTGAAGGATTACAGGTGACTTCATGTCTGAAGAAGCTTTGATGATTGCCTGTAACTGCTCCATGTTATTAAAATTAAATGCTGGTATGGCATAACCGCCATTAATGGCTCTCTTAAACATCTCACGGGTGTTTACCAAGCCTAATTCTTTGTAATCTACCATTTTTTAGTTATTTATTTAAAGTTTGAAAATTTATTGATAAGTATAATCGGTTAGTGTTTACACGAACATTAATCCTCTGTCTCTATCACTTTCCAGATGAGGGCTGCAAGAGCACCGCCAACAAAAGGACCGACAATAAAGATCCACACATTAGACAGAGCTGTACCACCCTGGAACACAGCAGGAGCAAGTGAACGGGCTGGGTTAACAGATGTACCTGTGTAACGGATGCAAACAAGGTGAACAAGTACAAGAGAGAGACCTATTGCCAAACCGGCAAAATTATTTGTAGCTCCATTTGTCTTACTTGTAGCGCCAAGAACCACTAACACAAATACACATGTGAAGATAATCTCAGCCAACAGGCCTCCTATCACTGTCACACCATCCTGCAAATCATTAGCGCCAGTACCGGCAATAGCGGCATCGGTGCTTGACGATGTGAGAAGGTAGAGCAGTGCAGAACCAATGAAGGCGCCAATAACCTGGAAAAGGATATACATACCACAATCCTTGGCACTCATCCTGCCACTGAGGAAAACACCCAGCGTTATGGCTGGATTGATATGACAACCGGATATGCCGCCAATGGTATATGCCATAGCAACAACTGCCAGACCAAAGGCGAAAGCAGTACCCACAACAGCTGGAATATTATTCACAGGGTCACAACCCAAACTTACGGCTACGCCGCATCCCATAAGTACCAGCACCATGGTGCCGATCATTTCTGCTAAATACTTTTTCATATCTGTATATTTTAAATGTTAATATTCTGATTTGAACAGTTAGCCCATTTCAAGACGCAAAATTAGTTAAAATGTTATTAATAAACAAGAGTTTTCTAAAAAAATTTTAAATAAAACGCATTTTTATTGTCGCATCTCAAGTGATGCCATTATCATTATCGTTTACAGAACATAAAATATTGCTTTTTTCACAAAAATTAGAAAAACAAGAGAAAGAAAAATACAATAATATTTTGTCAGAGCAAAGAAAATAACTAACTTTGCAGGATAATGAAAGAATTTGTAATATCTGAAGCAAAGACAGAGACCGCGGTATTAGTGGGACTCATAACCAAAGACCAGGATGAGAGCAAGACGAAGGAATACCTCGACGAGCTGGAATTTCTGGCAGATACCGCAGGGGCTGTAGTAATAAGGCGGTTTACGCAAAGGGTTAACGGACCAAGCTCCGTGACATACGTTGGTAAAGGAAAACTGGAGGAGATACGCGACTTCATAAAACATGAAGAGGATTGTGAGCGTGAGGTGGGAATGGTTATCTTTGATGACGAGTTGTCGGCAAAACAGATGCGTAATATAGAGCAGGTGCTGCAAGTGAAAATACTTGACCGCACATCACTCATACTCGACATTTTTGCCATGAGGGCACAGACTGCAAACGCCAAGACTCAGGTAGAACTGGCACAATACCGCTATATGCTGCCAAGGCTGCAAAGACTATGGACGCACCTTGAGCGACAGGGAGGCGGCAGCGGATCCGGCGGAGGTAAGGGAAGCGTGGGTCTGCGCGGTCCGGGTGAGACACAATTGGAGATGGACCGACGTATCATACTCCAACGGATGAGCCTGCTAAAGACACGACTGGCAGAGATTGACAAACAGAAGTCCACACAGAGGAAAAACCGCGGACGCCTGATAAGGGTGGCTCTTGTGGGATACACCAATGTGGGCAAGTCAACGATTATGAACCTTCTATCCAAGAGTGATGTCTTCGCTGAAAACAAATTGTTTGCCACTCTCGACACTACTGTCAGAAAGGTGGTCATTGCCAACTTGCCTTTCCTGCTGGCAGATACTGTAGGATTTATCCGCAAACTGCCCACCGATCTCGTTGACTCTTTCAAGTCAACATTAGACGAGGTGAGGGAGGCAGACCTGCTGGTGCATGTGGTGGACATCAGCCATCCAGACTTCGAAGAGCAGATAAAGGTGGTTGAGTCAACACTGAAAGACCTTGACTGCGGTGATAAACCAATGATGATTATTTTTAACAAGATAGATAATTACTCATGGGTTGAGAAAGAGGAAGATGACCTCACCCCCAGGACAAAGGAGAACATCCCACTTGAGGAACTGAAGCAGACATGGATGGCGAAGATGCAAGACAACTGTCTATTCATCAGTGCCACAGAACACACAAATATAGATGAGTTGCGGCAGGTAATGTACGATAAGGTAAGAGAATTACACGTACAGAAATACCCATACCACGACTTCCTCTATGACATAGACAGTTAAAAGATTTCCGGACTGTTTGCCCGAAAAGAGAAATAAAAAAACATATACTATGAACTATCGACCATTAACAGAGAATGAGATTTTAACACTTCAGGCACATGGATGCTATGCCGAGGACTGGACATCGGTATCAGTGGCAGAGGACTTCACACCCGATTTTATCGTCAACACGAGGTTTTACGGGGAGGTGAATATCGGGGTATTCCAAAAAAGCATAGAGGTGGAGGAGGGTTTTTGGAGACACTCCGGCATAAACAATGCCACACTGCGCAACGTCACCATTGGCGACAACTGCGTAATAGAGAATATCGGCTATTATATCAGCAACTACGACATCGGCGATGAGTGCTGTATATGCAATGTGGGGAAACTGAGCTCCACAGGCGACGCCACATACGGACAGGGTAACGTGATAAGTGTACTAAACGAGGGTGGCGATGGAAACATCATCATTTTTGACGGGCTGACAAGCCAGATGGCGGCTTACATGATGATGATATCCGGCAAAGAAGAGTTCAGCACACTAAAGAAACTCATTGACTCATACGGTGAGACACAACGCCCACAGAGAGCATGCGTTGGCTATAGAGTTAAGATTCTCAATACCACAGAGATATGCAATACCATTATCAGTGACGAATGTGAGATATGCGGAGCCACAAGACTTAATGAATGTAGCATCTCAGGTAGCGTGGAGGCAAGTGTGTACATCGGACATGATGTGATTTGTGAGAATACGATAATCGGAGCAGGCAGCTCTATCCTGGACGGAGCAAAGGTTGACAACAGTTTCGTGGGCGAGGCATGTCACATCGGCAAGGGATTCAGCGCAGAGGCAAGTGTGTTCTTCGCTAACAGCTATATGGACAACGGCGAGGCATGTGCTGCACTATGCGGACCATTCACCGTAAGCCACCATAAAAGCTCACTACTCATAGGAGGACAGTATTCGTTCTATAACGCCGGCAGTAACACCAACTTCAGCAACCACGCATACAAGATCGGACCCATCCACTGGGGAATTATGGAACGTGGCTGCAAGACGGCAAGCGGCTGTCATCTGCTGTGGCCTGCCACAATTGGCACATTTACCATGTGTATGGGTAAGATACAAAACCACCCCGACACCAAGGTCCTACCCTTCTCTTATCTCTTTGGCGACGGAACCACAAGCACTATTGTACCCGGACGAAACCTGGTTACAGTAGGCACTTACCGTGACATCAACAAATGGCCCAAGAGAGATGTCAGACCGCACGGAGGCAGACAGTCGATAGTAAATTTCGACTGGCTGAACCCCATGGTGGTGGCAGAGTGTATAGAAGGCAAGAAGACACTCTTGGCATTACGCCAGGAACAGGGTGAGAACAACGCATACTACACCTACAACGGCTGCAATATAAAAAACCGTAATCTGGCAAAGGGTATAGAATACTACGACATGGCAATAAAGCTTTTTATAGGAAATATGCTTAGTCAACACGGTGACGACCTGCCAACAAGCAGCATAGGCACAGGAGAATGGCTTGACCTGTGTGGCTTGCCAGCTCCACAATCAGAAATAGATATTCTTACATCCGACCTGGGGGATTGCGCCATGGCGGATATCCGCGAGGTCAGTGAGCGGTTGATGAATATCCACAAACACTATGATGACTATAAATGGAATTTCGCCTACAGAGTTATTATTGACACTTACCAACTTGACACTCTCACAGCAGACGACATCAGCAATATCCGTGAAGATTGTGATAAGGCACATGAGGATTGGCTCAACGCCATACGCCACGACGCTGAGAATGAGTACGCCATGGGCGATGTTGAAGACACTACTCTCCAGAAATTCCTATCTTCGATAAAATAACCAATTAAAATTTAATACTTTATGGCAACAAAACCAGATTATAAGTACGCCCCAATGTTCCAGTTAGGCAAAGACGACACTGAATATTACCTCCTTGGCAAAGAAGGGGTAAGCATGGGTGAGTTTGAGGGGAAACCAATACTGAAAGTATCTAAAGAGGCTCTTACAGCACTATCTAACGCATGTTTCAGGGATGTCAATTTCCTGTTGCGCAGAAGTCATAACGAGCAGGTGGCAAGCATCCTCAATGACCCGGAGGCATCTGAGAACGACAAGTATGTAGCTCTCACGTTCCTACGTAACGCTGAGGTGGCATGCAAGGGACAGCTACCATTCTGTCAGGATACCGGCACTGCTATCATACACGGCGAGAAGGGTCAGCAGGTATGGACAGGATTCTGCGACGAGGAGGCTCTCTCTCTCGGTGTCTATAAGACATATACCGAGGAAAACCTGCGTTATTCCCAGAATGCGCCACTCAATATGTATGACGAGATCAACACACGTTGTAACCTCCCCGCACAAATTGACATCGAAGCCACAGAAGGCGACGAATATAAGTTCCTTTGCGTGGTAAAGGGCGGTGGCAGCGCTAATAAGACTTATTTCTATCAGGAGACAAAAGCAAGAATACAAAACCCCGGCACATTGGTACCATTCCTTATAGAGAAGATGAAAAGTCTCGGCACTGCAGCATGTCCACCATACCATATCGCTATCGTTGTGGGCGGCACATCTGCTGAGAAAAACCTGCTGACGGTGAAACTTGCATCAACTCACTACTATGACAACCTGCCTACCACCGGTGATGAGACAGGACGCGCCTTCAGGGATATCGAACTGGAGAAGGAACTGTTGGAAGAGGCTTATAAGATTGGACTCGGCGCACAGTTTGGTGGTAAGTTTTTCGCTCATGACATACGTGTGGTACGCCTGCCGCGACATGGCGCCTCCTGCCCTATCGGACTTGGTGTCAGTTGCTCTGCCGACCGCAACATAAAGGCAAAAATCAACAAAGACGGTATATGGATAGAGAAACTTGATGACAATCCCACTGAGCTGATACCAGAGGAATTGCGTAATGCCGGTGAGGGCAATGCTGTCAAAGTTGACCTCAACAAGCCCATTAAGGAGGTTTGCGAGTTGTTGAGCCAATATCCTGTATCTACTCGTCTGAGCCTCAACGGTACAATAATTGTTGCACGTGACATCGCACATGCTAAACTGAAAGCCCGCCTTGACGCCGGTGAGGGGCTGCCGGAGTATTTCAAGAAACATCCTGTGCTTTATGCCGGACCGGCAAAGACACCCGCCGGCATGCCTTGTGGCTCAATGGGTCCGACCACAGCCAATCGCATGGATCCATACGTTGACGAATTCCAGGATAATGGTGGCTCTATGATTATGATTGCCAAAGGCAACAGGACTCAGGTTGTTACGGACGCCTGCAAGAAACACGGCGGTTTCTATCTCGGCAGCATCGGCGGACCTGCCGCTGTTCTCTCTATGAACTCCATCAAGAGCATTGAATGTGTGGAGTATCCAGAACTCGGAATGGAGGCTATATGGAAGATAGAAGTAGAAAACTTCCCGGCTTTCATCCTTGTTGATGACAAAGGCAATGACTTTTTCAAAAAATACATTTAAACCTATATAATTTATACCGTTATGAACAAAAGAGTTTTTCCTGCATCTGAACTGATCATCAATGATGACGGCAGTTGCTTCCATCTGCATGTTAAACCAGAGCAGCTGGCAGACAAAGTGATTTTAGTTGGCGACCCGGGCAGGGTCAACACTGTTGCAGCGCATTTTGAAACCAAGGAATGCGAAGTGTCAAGTAGAGAGTTCCATGCCATAACAGGAACATACAAAGGGAAACGCATCACTGTACAGTCAACAGGTATCGGTTGTGACAACATTGACATCGTGATGAACGAGCTTGACGCCCTGGCAAACATCGACTTCAAGACACGCACAGAAAATGACGAGCACCGCACACTTACATTAGTGCGCATCGGCACTTGCGGCGGATTACAGCCATTCACCCCCACCGGCACTTTCATCGCGTCGGTGAAGAGCATTGGTTTTGACGGTCTGCTCAATTATTACGCTGACCGGAATAAAGTTTGCGACCTTGAGTTGGAGGAGGCTTTCAAGAAGCACATGAACTGGTCGCCTCTTAAGGGTGCACCATACGTAGCACAGGCAAACCCGGAACTAATCGACCAGATAGCACAGGACGACATGGTAAGGGGTATCACTATTGCCTGCGGCGGTTTCTATGGTCCCCAAGGACGTCAGGTACGCCTGAGCATACAAGACCCTGACCAGAACAAGAAAGTGGAAGCATTCAAATATGGCGATCTTAGTATCTGTAACTTTGAGATGGAGTCAAGTGCTTTGGCTGGATTGGCATCAATGCTTGGTCACCGGGCAATGACATGCTGTATGGTTATAGCCAATCGCTATACCACAGAGATGAATACCAACTACAAGAATTCCATTGACACCCTTATCACAAAAGTTCTTGACCGTATTTAAGTAATTAACAATGAACGGATTAAAGAAAGCATGCGATTTCATCTCTAAGTGGATGGGGGTTCTGGTGCTGATTGTTGCCGCACTATCGTTATTCGTACCGGCATCTTTTCTGTGGTTAGACACCTGGACTATTAATCCCATGCTGGGAATGATAATGTTTGGTATGGGTCTGACCCTATCACCAAAGGATTTTCGCATTGTGTTTCAACGTCCCAAAGACATCATCATTGGATGTCTGGCGCAGTTTATTGTAATGCCATCGTTAGCCTGGCTGCTAACGATGGCATTCCATCTGCCACAGGAATTGGCGTTAGGTGTTATTCTTGTAGGCTGCTGTCCGGGAGGTACGGCTTCTAATGTAATAACCTATCTTGCCAAGGGCGACTTGGCTCTATCGGTTGGTATGACAGCCACCTCAACACTTTTAGCCCCTGTGATGACCCCGTTGCTTGTATGGCTTTTAGCCGGAACGATGGTAAATGTTGATACTGCCGGTATGCTCTTGAGCATTGTTTACGTAATCATTGCACCTATCATCGCCGGTTTACTGTGTCAACGTTTCCTGCCAAAACTGACGAAGAATGTTGTAGCCTATCTGCCAGCTTTCTCGTCTATAGTGATAGCACTGGTTGTAGGTGTAATTGTATCACATAACGCTAAGCAGCTGCTGGTTGGCGGTCTGTTAGTAATCATTGTCGTTATGCTTCATAACATCTTGGGACTTTCCGTTGGTTTCCTGCTTGGACGCCTTACCCGGATGCCAAGAAAGAAGTGTGTTGCCCTGAGTATTGAGGTAGGCATGCAGAATTCCGGACTGGCCTCCTCACTGGCGGTACTGCATTTCGCAGCTTATCCCCTTGCAGCCATACCAGGAGCCATATTCAGTGTATGGCATAACATCAGTGGTGCCCTTGTGGCAAAACTATACTCTTCATACGAAAACAAATCATAAAAAAACACAATCGCCATAAACGAAAAAACTAAAAAACTCAAAAATTATTTGGTGATAATAAATTAAAGCAGTAATTTTGCACCGCATTTTTAAAAATGATGGTTTTGGTTCCGTAGCTCAGTTGGATAGAGCAACAGCCTTCTAAGCTGTGGGCCTTGGGTTCGAATCCCAACGGAATCACAAAAGATTAAAAGGAGTCATGAAAAAGAAAGCTTGCTTTCAATTTTTCATAACTCCTTTTAAGATTTCGTAGGATGGCTGGCGCCAGCCTACAGGGATATCTAATCCCAACGGAATCACAAAAGATTAAATCCCAACGGAATCACACAAAACAAAAACAAGTAGCTGAAATACAGCTACTTGTTTTATTATTACAAATCTTTGATTCACTTCATTATCACTTTGTGACTCTCGTTCACACCGTTGCCTACCACCTTGAGGATTATCATACCTTTGGCATTGGGCAATGTGATGGCACTGGCAGCGTTGAACAGATGCTGACCGATAAGGCGGCCGCTCATATCGTATGCGAGTACCTGATACCTATCAACGGCATTAGCACCCTCCACCTGTACGATAACCAGTCCGCTCTCTGTCTTGGCGAAGCTTACCTTTTTGCCATTATTATTGGCAGAGGATATGCGGTCAATGGATGTCGGCTTTACCGGGGCAGGATTCTCTGTGGCATACTCCATACCCACCTCAAAGGCACCCATGTCGGGAGCAGAGTCAACAAAACGGATCTCTGGTATAGTAAGTTCAGCGCCAAAGCGGCTATCGGCAGGCACTAAGACACCCTTGTCCTTATAAGCGGCCTCTCCTTCCTCACTGAAATGGGCAAAGAGGAATTCCGGCATATTGCCATACTCATCGCGGTCAGCTGTCATCACCTGTCCATACGATGCCTGGGCTCCAACCTCCTGGAACCTTGCCGGTGCTGCATAGCGGAAGTCGCAGTTGGTGAGTGTCGCAGTCATATTGAGAGAGTCGACCTCAAAACGTCCGTACTGACCGTTTTTACCATCCTCACCATACTTTGGCAGACCGGTATTCTTATCTATCTTGTCTGTTGTAGCATTATCATTGATAGCGACACTGTTACGGATAATCAACTCCTTCGGTGTTCCCTCGTCATCTCTATAGAAGCGGTAAGAGTACGACTTAGCCCCCTGCTCTTTGCTGGTGATACCAGTGCAGTTGTTGAGGATAATATATCCGCCATTGTTATGGTTCTGGTCAAAACCCTTGGCACCATTATACGCTGCCACGCAACGGTTGAGGACTACATTGGAAGAAGTTTCCTTACTACCCAGTTTGAAGCCGTTCAAGTTGCCGGAGCCAAGAGAGCCGCTCTCAAGATAACCGTTATGATATGCTATACAGTTCTCGATTATGAATGTCTGACCACCGGGGAAACCGTCATCGGTCTTCGGGAACACATCCCATCCGTCATCACTGTTATCCCACGCACGGCAGCCATAGAAATAGTTACCGTCACCAACGGAAATCTTTGGTGCAAAGCCATCGGCGTCACCATGACCCTCATCACAGTTGAGGTATGAATCACAGTTGATGATACGGTTGTAGGCACCGAGGTTCTTAATCTGAAGACCAGTGTCGCCATTCCTATAGAAACGGCAGTTCTCGATAATGTTATGATGTGCCTGCTCTGTCAGTGCGGCACACTCAGCATACTTGCCACCGCTTGGCTTGTTACGCTCTATGAGCAGGCCATTGTCACTGGCGTTGCAGAAGTCCAATCCATAGAAATGCCAGTAAGAACTGGTCACACGCATACCCTGATAGGGATTACTGCTGTGTCCGTGAGCCGGTTGTGCAGAGAAGTCAAGCACAGCCCTTCCGCCTACTGCGTAAAGCTCTATCATCTCATCCTCAGAACCGTTCTTGTTGTCTATATTAATACGATGGTCGAAGACGTATGTGCCAGCCTTGATGCAGATGCGCTGTCCTGGCTCCACAATCTCAATGGCTTTCTCCAAGGAAGCAAAAGGCTTCTCCTCTGAACCGTCGGCAATAGCATCATCACCGTCTGTAGCCACCCACAACTTAGACATTGTGTCAGGTGTCGGCTGAATGTTCTCGTCTATAGTGACACTCTTCTCATCACCCAGAGCCACACCCATACTTGACTTGGCGTATGCCCTAACATAATATGTCATTCCCTCTTCAAATGGCAATTCAACCACGAAGCTTGTCTTCACGGCCTTGGCAGCCACAGCAGTGCCGTTCTCCATTGTAACACCGGCAGTCTCAGAATACACAACACCTACCTCTGTGATGTCTGCACCACCATCGTCAATAATCATACCACCGCTCACGTATTTCTTTATAGACTTAGTGACATCGTTGGTGGTTACCACGGGCAATGATGCCTCAACGGTGTTAAATGACTTACTCTCACCATACACTGTGCCGGCATCGGAGACAGCGAAAGCACGATAATAGTAGGTTCTGCTTGCCTTTAGGCCAGTGGCAGCAAGGGTAAACGATGTCTCTGTAGGAGTCTCTGTAACGAGTTTGTTGTCACCAACGGTAGGAGTCTCTGTTTCGCCGAAAACAATACCAATCTCCTTGATAGGTTGGTCTCCACCATCTATTAGCGAACCGCTCAGGTCGGCGCTGTTCTTGGTGATGTTGGTTGCCTCACCGGTAGCCACCTGTGCCTCTGTGCCGAATGCCTGTGCTGTAACGATCAGGTCATCGATGTCGGCATCCTTACCCTGGCTGTTCCCTATCTTCACACGGTTGACATCCATATCCTCAATAGTAATTGTAGGATTACTTGCACTTGAGATCTGCTGAACAGATTTCCACGTCTTACCGCCATCGGTTGATGTGAATACTTCAACGTATTTTCCTGAGCGTGTAACATTAAGTGTTATGCTCTTCACACCTTTGTCAAGCACTGGAGTAACAACGTATGATCCGTTTTTCGGCAGTCTGAGGTTCTGTACTCCACTCACAACATAGCTGGAGTTGGTGGACACGTATGAGTTCATGTAGATCCATTCCTGACCATCAACAACGACTTTATATTCCGTGTCAGCTGTCAGGTCATCCTTAAGAGGCACATTAGTCTCAAAGTCCTGAACGAAATACCGTCCTTGATCGTCAACGACCTTCAGCGGTGAACCTGCCAAGTCAAACATGGCAGCCATAGGCATGCAAAGACATGCCACAACAATGGCAATAAGCCATTTCTTACGTAAAAATCCTTTTTTCATTTTGTTTTGTTTTTAGTAGAATATATAGTTAATAATTACCTTTCTGATAACTCAACGCCGCGCCTATGGCTGTACAGTATTCTGAGTTTTTGGGGATAAGGAACCTTACGCCGTAGAGTTTTTCCATCATGGGGAATACATATTTACACTGTGGGAGCAGAGTCAGGTTGCCTATCAACACAAAATCTTTTATGCCGCTGTTAAGCGACGACAATATTGTTGCGCTGCCTACGGTCTGCAGAACCATACATATCAGTCCGAGAGCGATGTCCTCCTTTGCTGTGTTGGCAGCCGCATTACCAAACAGCGATGCTGTGGCATCAAGGGGCAGTCCTGGAAGCGGGTGAGCACTTATCTCACCTATCAACACATTCACCTTCTTGATGTCACCCCTCATAGCCATACTTGACACCTGGATAATATCATCAGTATTAAGAAGCAGACGCGATAAGCCGTTCAATGTACCGCCGCCAATACCTATTCCACCAATATGGCGTATGTCATCACCATCGCACATAACCAAAGAGGTACCAGTACCCATGCTGACAACAATCATTCTGTCGAGTTTTGACTCATACCTCGCCCCTAAGCCGTTGGCGAGGAACTCTTGGGCTTTTTCTGTTGGCACACCATACAAAGCCTTGTCAACATAGTCACTTCCCACTCCTGTGAGAATTACCCTTTCCACATCCCCAAGCTCTATCTTGTTATCATGCAGATACTTGCCAAAGGCACCATAGAGTGATGTCACAGGGTCTGTAGCCCTTATTCTCAGTGGTGATACTATCTTTCCGTCTCTCAATCCAACAATTTTTGTTGTGCTGATACCCACGTCAATACCAATTGCGATATTCATACACCTATTTATATTTTATTGGGCGCAAAGTTACTATTATTTTTTTAACACCGCAAAGAAATAACGCAAAATAATACATTTTATGACTTTTTATTTACACAATGATTTCTGATGATTTTTAAAATGAATGGTTTAAGAGTGGAAAACAATTCATTTTAATGGTATTTTTTGTGTATTTAACCAATGTTTTACAAGATTTTTAGAAAAAAAAGCAAAAAGATTTTCGTAAAACAAGAAAAACCAGTATATTTGCAGCTCAAAATGAATTAATTAAGTAAATATATTAAACATATTAAGTAATTACAAAAATGACTAAAGCAGATATCATCAACAAGATTTCCGAAGATACCGGAATATCAAAAAAAGACGTAACCGTTACGGTAGAGGCTTTCATGGAGACAATAAAAAACAGTATGATAGATCAAAACAACATCTATCTGCGTGGTTTTGGAACATTCCTCGTTAAGCACAGAGCCGAGAAGACCGCACGTAATATATCAAAGAACACCACTATTGTTATTCCCGCTCACAATTTCCCGACATTCAAGCCCTCAAAGAGCTTCGTTGAGAAGATGAAGAGCGAGTAATTCTATGCTTCCCTCCTATACATTATTAATTAAAAAGTAGGGTTGTAAGGAGTTATGAATTTCACATAATTAATAATATAAACAAATAAAAAAACATTAGCTATGCCAAGCGGAAAGAAAAGAAAAGGCCACAAGATGGCTACTCACAAGAGGAAAAAGAGACTAAGAAAGAACAGACATAAGAGCAAGTAAGCAATTGCCGTGCTCTTATGGCATGGCAGGCTTGCAAGCCTGTTCAGACGAAGGTGGGTCAAAGAATAGTCCCGGATTTTTCTTGACCTGCCTTATTTTATAAGTTGGATAAAAGGATGACAAGCGAAGTCGTAATTGACGTACAGCCAAAAGAGATTTCCATTGCACTGCTTGAAGACAAGCGACTGGTGGAATACCAGAAGGAATCAAGGGAAGCCTCTTTTGCCGTGGGAAATATCTACATCGCAAGAGTTAAGAGACTGATGCCAGGACTTAACGCATGTTTTGTGGATATTGGATATGAACGCGACGCCTTCCTACATTATCTTGACTTAGGTAATCAATTTGACTCTTACGCCAAATACATCAGACAGGTCGAGAACGACAACAAGAAACTGATGCCCATCACCAAGGCGTCCAGATTGCCAGTTCTTAAGAAAGACGGCAGCGTGCAGACGACACTGCAGACAGGACAGGAGGTGCTGGTGCAGATTGTGAAAGAGCCGATATCAACCAAAGGACCAAGACTGACGGCAGAATTGTCTTTTGCCGGAAGATACTTGGTATTAATACCCTTTGGAGACAAGGTCTCGGTATCATCCAAAATAAAGAGCGGAGAAGAGCGGGCACGACTTAAGCAACTGATACAAAGCATCAAACCGAAGAATTTCGGTGTTGTAGTGCGAACAGTGGCTGAAGGCAAGAGAGTTGCCGAGTTAGACGCTGAGCTGACTACTCTGATAAAACGTTGGGAAAATACCATCACCAAGGTACAGAAGACGAGGCAACGTCCACAACTGGTCTTTGAGGAAACAGGACGGGCCGTTGCAATGATGCGAGACCTCTTCAATCCTACCTACGAGAGCATTTACATCAATGATGCTGATGTAGCAACCGAGGTAAAGGACTATATATCGCTCATAGCACCTGACAAGGTCGATATCGTTAAGACTTATACAGGTAAGCTGCCTATCTTCGACAACTACGATGTCACACGACAACTGAAGTCTGGATTTGGTAAGACTGTAAACTACAAGCACGGGGCATATCTCATCATTGAGCATACCGAGGCACTTCACGTTATTGACGTTAACAGCGGTAACAGAATATCAAAACAGGCCAACGGACAAGAGGCCAACGCATTAGATGTCAATCTCGGAGCTGCCGATGAGATAGCACGACAGCTTAGACTACGTGATATGGGAGGAATCATCGTAGTGGACTTTATCGACATGCATCTGGCAGAAGACCGGCAAATGCTCTATGAGCGTATGTGTAAAAACATGCAAAAAGACAGAGCACGCCACAACATACTGCCATTGAGCAAGTTCGGACTGATGCAGATAACGCGCCAGAGGGTGCGGCCCGCAATGGATGTCAATGTAGAGGAGACCTGTCCTACCTGTTTCGGTAAGGGTAAGATAAAATCAAGCTATCTCTTCACAGACACCCTTGAACATAAGATTGATACCTTAGTCAACAAGATTGGCGTCAGGAAATTCTATCTCCACGTACATCCCTACGTAGCAGCATACATCAATCAGGGTGTATGGTCACTCAAGAGAAGATGGCAGATAAAATACGGTCTGGGAGTACGTGTTATCCCTTCTCAGAAACTGGCTTTCCTGCAATACGAATTCTATGACAGCAATAACCAGTTCCTTGACATGAAGGAAGAGATTGAGACTAAATAAGGAAAGAGGTGTCCCGGGAGACACCTCTTTCTTAAAATTTAATATTGGAAACTGATAATTGAACGTAAAACTATGAGAAAACTGTTTTCTTTAGCTGTATGTGTGATGGCTGTAACATGCGCCATGGCACAAAAAACCGTGAATGTAGAGGCTGGCGGTCTGGCTCAGGCTGTCGGCGGTGAGAAACTGACAATCACAAACCTTAAGGTGGTTGGTAATATTGATGCCAGCGACATCAGGGTGCTCAGAGAGATGGCTGGTCATAACAGCAAGGGTCAACTGGCACAGCTTGACCTTAGCGAGGCTAATATCCTCAAGGGGGGCGGAGCATACGCAAACGTTGGCTCTCAGCCAGGATATACTCAGAAAAACAAGCTAACGGCACTGATGTTCTTCGGGTGCCATAGTCTGGAGAGTATCACACTACCAGACAGGGCCGTCTTAGTAGCAAGCGACGCCTTCCTGAATTGTCCTAACCTGAAGGAGATTCTCACCCACGACAACCATAAGTTTACAAGTATTGACGGTGTGCTCTACAAAGCAGACACCACCATCATCATACGCGTACCAGAGGGAAAGCACGTGAGTTCATTCAACATTCCGGAAGGAGTAAAGCAGATTTACTCATCATGCTTCAGAAACCATAATGAGTTGACAGAAGTTTACCTGCCTTCAACAATGGAGGGCATCAATGACAACGCATTCACTGGCTGTCCTAATCTTGCCAAAGTGGTAATCAACCGCCCCGCACCTCCTGCCATGGAAAATGCATTCAGCAGCAGGAGCATTCGCATTGTTGTACCAAAGGGCTCAGCAGCTCGTTACAAGAGTGTTGAATGGTGGAAAAACTTCACTAATATCACTGAGTAAAAATATTTCTGAATAAAAAAGAGTGCGCGACGCTTTCTGCGTCGCGTTTTTCAATTGTCAATTTATCAAATCTCTCATCACCATATCGCTGAGCATGAGTCCCTTTCTGGTGAGCCTCAGCATATCGCCATCGCG
This sequence comes from Prevotella sp., assembly GCA_017959365.1. Classification (GTDB taxonomy): domain Bacteria; phylum Bacteroidota; class Bacteroidia; order Bacteroidales; family Bacteroidaceae; genus Prevotella. The sequence continues at coordinate 2,724 of JAGDAU010000171.1, read as the reverse complement.
CTCAAGCAGACCGGTGGCGATATATTTTTCCGCCTCGTGCAGCATATACGACTGGTAGCGCTTCCCCACCCCACTCACCCTGATACCCTCGCGAGTGCGAAGGGCTGTGGTTATCATGTCATTGTATTTTATTCTGGGAGTGGCTTTCTCCTCAAAAAAGGCCGGTGAACAGTAGCCATCCTCAGAATAGTACTCCATATACCATTCTATGTTGTCAACGTTCCATTGACGGCCGTTACCATTATATGAGTGTGCCGATGCCCCGATGCCTATATATGGTGTCTGATTCCAGTAACTGCTGTTGTGCAGCGATTGCTTACCGGGCTTGGCGAAGTTGCTTATCTCATAATGTTCATAGCCGGCAGACGTGAGGACATCCACCATGGCATAGTACATATCGGATATCAGACCGTCATCCACCTCCTTGATCACGCCATCCTCGAGCATGCGCATCAGAGGCGTTTCCTCCTCATACATCAGACTATATGACGACACGTGGTCAACACCCAAGTCGATGACTCGACGGCAGTCGGCCTCTAACTGCTCCACCGTCTGCTGCGCTATGTCCTTACTTCCCGGAAAGCCAAACATCAGGTCAAGGCTCACATTGCTGATACCAGCCTTGCGCAAGCTGTCCACAGCTCTTACTGCATCGTCAGCTGTGTGGCGACGGTGGAGAAAACGCAGACGCGCATCATCGAAGGTCTGCACACCCATGCTCACCCGGTTGAAACCGAGACCGGCGACAAAGGTGGCAAAGCCATCATCCACATCGTCGGGGTTACACTCTATAGTGGCCTCCTCACAGTCGGCAAGACTCACTCCATAGACATCCCTCACAGCATCCAAGGTCTTCCTCAATGCCTCACGCGACAATGTGCTGGGTGTGCCGCCACCTAAATATATTGTCTTGATATGTCTGTCGTCGCACGTGGCAAGATAGTCTCGGCGCTGCTCCATCTCATAGCGCAGTGACTCCACATATTTGGACATATAGAAATCCCATGTGGTGCTGTAAAAGCCACAATACACACATCTGCTCTTACAAAACGGTATATGAATGTACAAACCTGCCATAAAGTGACCAAAAGTATCAAATAAAACACTAATAATGCTGCAAAAGTACTAAATGATTTAAAAGTTTTAAGGTTTTTGGTGAAAAATTTTGGTGTTCTAATCAAAAATGTCTAAATTAGCGCAAATTTTCGTAAAACACCTAAATCTTAAACGATATGAGAGTATATCAAACTAATGAAATCAAGAACATTGCCCTTATTGGCAGTGCGGGTTCCGGCAAGACCACTCTTGCCGAGAGTATGTTATTTGAAGCCGGCGTTATCAAAAGACGCGGTACGGTAGAAGCCAAAAACACCGTCAGCGACTATTTCCCGGTTGAGCAGGAATATGGTTATTCCGTCTTCCCGACAGTTTTTCACGTAGAGTGGAACAACAAGAAGTTGAACGTGATTGACTGTCCGGGTAGTGATGACTTCGTGGGAGGCGCTATCACAGCCCTCAACGTCACCGACCAGGCTGTTATCCTCATCAACGGACAATACGGACCTGAGGTGGGCACACAGAACGCATTCCGCTACACTGATAAGTTGCAGAAGCCGGTTATATTCCTTGTTAACCAGCTTGACAGCGACAAGTGTGACTACGACAACATCCTAAACAGCCTACGTGAGATTTACGGATCTAAAGTAGTACCTATCCAGTATCCTATTGCCACTGGTCCTGATTTCAATGCTGTCATTGATGTTCTTCTGATGAAGAAATACTCATGGAAGCCAGAGGGCGGAGCACCAATCATAGAAGATATCCCCGCCGACCAGATGGACAAGGCAGAGGAGTTGCACTCAGCATTACTTGAGGCTGCCGCCGAGCATGACGAGTCTCTCATGGAGAAATTCTTTGAGTCAGAGTCTCTTACCGAGGATGAGATGCGCGAGGGTATCCGTAAGGGTCTTATCAGTCGTGGTATGTTCCCTGTCTTCTGCGTATGCGCAGGCAAGGACATGGGTGTACGCCGTCTGATGGAGTTCCTCGGCAACGTTGTTCCTTTTGTTGACGACATGCCGAAGATCAAAGATACACGCGGCAATGAAATCGCTCCTGACAGCAATGGCACAGAGGCACTTTATTTCTTTAAGACCGGTGTGGAGCCGCACATCGGTGAGGTGAGCTATTTCAAGGTAATGAGCGGTTCTGTAAAGAGCGGCGACGACCTCACCAACAGCGACCGTGGCTCAAAGGAGCGCATGGGCACACTCTATGCCTGCGCCGGCGCCAACCGTATAGCCGTTGACCAGCTCAATGCCGGTGATATCGGTTGTACCGTTAAACTGAAAGACGTTAAGACAGGCAACACACTGAGTAAAGATCCGGAAATGAAGTTCGACTTCATCAAATATCCTAACTCTAAGTATTCACGTGCCATCAAGGCTGTCAACGAGAGCGACACAGAGAAACTGATGGCTGCCGTGCTGAAGATGCGTCAGGAAGACCCGACATGGGTTGTTGACCAGAATAAAGAACTGCGCCAGACCATTATCCACGGTCAGGGTGAGTTCCACCTGCGCACACTGAAGTGGCGTCTTGAGAACAACGAGAAAATCGCCGTCAACTATGTTGAGCCGAAAATACCTTACCGTGAGACAATTACCAAGGCTTCACGCGCTGACTATCGTCACAAGAAACAGTCTGGTGGCGCCGGACAGTTTG